>JAGCUI010000061.1 GCA_017962965.1 Treponema sp.
AAAGAAAATCAGAAAGCAGATGCTTCCATACGGTTAATGAGGTGAATAAATGTCAAGAGCAATAGACGGAACAAAAAGAAAGAATCGCCGTATTAAGATTTTGAAGCTCGCTAAGGGTTTCCGCGGTGACAGAAAATCAAATTACAAACCAGCAAAAGACGCTGTTACAAAAGCACTTAACCATGCTTATGTAGATCGTCATGACAAGAAACATGAATTCCGCACTTTATGGATTTCTCGTATTAACGCAGCAGTTCGTGAAGAAGGAATTACATATTCTCAGTTCATCAACGGGGTTAATAAAGCAGGTATTAAATTGAACCGCAAGGCTCTCTCTAATATGGCTATTGAAGATCCTGTAGCTTTTAAGGCTGTTGTAGAAGCTGCCAAAAAAGCAATAAAGGCATAAGCCTATGAATACACTCGATCAGGTTTTACTTCTAGAACAGAAGGTAGAGAGCGCTGTTGAAAAAATTCAGCAGCTGCAAGCCGAAAACGATGCTCTTCGCAGTAAATGTGCTGAGCTCACAAATGCGCTTTCGGCAAAGTCGGAGCAGCTCTCTTCTTTTGAAACAGATTCAAGCCGGATCGAGACTGGTATTCAAAAAGCACTTGACCGCCTGAATTCAATTGAAAATTCAATTTTGAAGACAGGCAGTCAGGTGTCTACTTCTACTCCTCCAGTTAATTCAACCCCTACCGTTCAGGTAGTTCAAGATTTTAATTCAATGGACACAATCGACGAAACTCAAACCAACGCTTCCAAAGCTCCTGTAGAATCAAACGTTGCAGCAGAAGAAGAAACACTTGATTCATCAGACGAAACTATGGACGATTCAATTATCGAAGATGAACCAATGGAAGACGAGGCTTTCGGCGACGAAGATCCACAGGATGAAGATTTAGGATTCGATATTTTCTAATGGGTAAATTACACATCAATCTTTTAGGAACATCATTTACAATTCAGGCAAGCGAAGACTCAGAATACCTTTCAAAGCTTTTGGGATATTATGAGCGCATTACAAAAGACGTTGGCCGTATCGACTCCGTAAAAACACCGCTTCAGGTTTCAATTCTTTCTGGCATTATGCTCTGCGACGAGCTTTATAAAGAAAAAACAAAATCAGCTGAATTAAGAAAATCAAACGAACAGCTTCCTGCAAAAGAACCACAGGAAGAAAGAAACGACGAAGAAGTAAAAAAACGCACTTTGGAAATGATAGATAAAATCAACAAGGTTTTATAAGGAATAAGATTGCAAACTCAAATCTGGATTGATGCAGACTCCTGCCCTCTCATGGTACGAAATCACACAGTAAAACAGGCCAAGGCGCTTGGTCTTTCTCCGGTACAATTTGTAGCCAATAAAAGCGTAGCATGCGACTTTGAGCATTTTAAAATGACGGTATGCGAGCAGAAAAAGGATGCAGCCGATGATTATATCCTTGAGCACGCAGGAGCGAACGACCTTGTAATTACACGAGACATTGTTTTTGCTTCCCGCCTTTTGGAAAAAGAGATTACCTGTATAAACGACAGAGGCACAATCTTTAATAAGGAAAATATAAAAACACTTCTTTCTAACCGCGACTTTGACCTTCAGCTTGCACAGATGGGACTTTCAAAACACTTTAATGAAGGCTATGACAAAAAAAAGTTCGCAGGTTTTGCGAACTCTTTTGATAAGGTTATCCATCAATTACTGAATAAATAAACTATATAAAAACCCTTTTTTGGGGTGCCCTACTCGTCTGCGTCAGGGTAAGCCATCTGAATTGAACAGATACGGTCTCTTACCTGCATGAAAGCCAAAACAACCTCAGGGTCAAACTGTTTTCCAGAACAATTCTGAATCTCTGCAAAAGAATCTTCGATTGTCCATGACTCTTTATAACAGCGCTTGTGACTCAAAGCATCGTAAACGTCGGCTACGGCACAGATTCTTGCTGCCAAAGGAATATCTGTTCCAGAAAGCGGTGTTGTTTTTGGAAGTCCGTCTTTAATAGAGAACTGGCTCAAATCGATGTTTCCAGGATATCCCGATTCACCTCCATCCCAGCGGTCGTGGTGGTGTAAAGCAATGTCCTGAGACATCTGATCCAAAAAGCTTTCAGGAGGGTCAAAAAGCTGGGCACCAATACAGGTGTGTCCCTTCATAATATTTCTTTCTTCCTCTGTAAAGCGAGGAAATGCTTTTTTAAGAATAATGTCCGAAATACCAACCTTACCAACGTCGTGGAATTTTGCTGCAATCTTTAATGTATCGCGGTATTTGTGCATTTCATTCTGTGGAATATTATGGTTGAATGCCCATCTATCGTAAATTTCGAGTGCGAAAGAAGAAACGCGTTCTACATGAGGATAAGTTTCTTTTGGATCACGGAACTCTGCCATCTTGAGCATTCGTTTTACCATGTTTGAAGTAAGATATGCGTGCTGTAAAGCCTGAACTGCACTTGAAGCAAAGTGTGCAATCAAAAGCTCGGCTTCTTCGTTGAATGAAATTACATTGCCCTTTTCGTCCTGAGCATTGATAATCTGAAGAACACCCAAAAGCTTACCGTTTGCCATTTTAAGAGGCAGGGTATACATTGATTTTGTTCTGTAATCTGTTGTGATATCTGTATTTTTATTGAACTTATAAGGTGCTGATTCAGGGATTTCGTAACAGTCCTGGATGTTTAATGGCTTTCCGTTTAAAGCAACGTAACCGCAGATCTGTTCCTGATTGATTGGGAATGTAAAACATGTATATGGCAGCTTTTCTCCCGGAGCAAGTTCGCGAAGATGTGTATCATTCTGACCGTATTTAATCTTTAATTTATCACCTTCGGCAACATAGATAGAACCAGCGTCGGCATTAACGATTCTTCTGGTTTCTGTGAGGATACGTTCCAAAAGGACATCAACGTCCTGAATTTCTCCAAGCTGTCTCTCTATTTCGATAATTCTCTGGAGTTTGTCATCTCTGGTAGAAAGTTCCATATTAATTCCTTATTTGCGCAAAAAGTTCTAAAAATCTTTTCTTATATTAATATACTTTATTATCGTAAAAAATCAAGATAAAAACGAGGATTGTTTTTGAATAATTGCAAAATAAATTGGCCCCGCCCCGCCCTGTTTGTCCGGTAAAATCTGATATCCGTACTGCGTTTTTTCAACACCGGGAAGCGTGATATCTACAAAGTCCTTTATCTCGTTTACATCAAGGTTTTGTTCAAGGATTTTTAAGGCAGTGCCGTCCTTGTTGTATTTTTTTATGAGTTTTTCAATCATCAAGTCGTTTTCTACTGGAGAAAGGGCGCAGGTTGAATATAATAAGATTCCTCCAACCTCCAAAAGCCTGTATGCCCCGGAAAGCAGGGCCCATTCTTCCATTGCAACGGTTTTTATGCGTGATTTTGTCCAGATATTAAGATACTTTGGGTCTAAAAATACGTGGCGCTCAGAAGAACAGGGAGCATCCAAAAGGATTCTGTCGAAGCATTCAGTCTGTCTTGTGCACCAGGTTGCCCCGTCGCTGCAGGAGGTTTTTACTCTTTCCTGAACCTCGGGCGGAAGGCATTCACTTACAACAACATCAAGGCGGTGCTTTCTTTCTCCGGACCTTTCGTTTGAGCTTAAAACTGCATCACCTTCCATTCTGGAAGCAAGAACAAGGGTTTTTCCGCCGGGAGCCGCACATAAATCAAGGATGTTTTTAGCACCTTTTAATGGAAGGTTCAAGGCTGCATACACGCTTGCTGAATCAAGAAAATAGGATTTCTGACTTCCTTTTATAAAATATTCAACGCTCTGGTTAGGCTCACTAAAGGATTTTTTTAATGCTTCCCATCGCTGCCCGTAAATCTCACGGTAATAATCTTCGAATGCGGCGCTTCCAATCTGATTTTGTTTTTTATTCTTCATCCCTTGGTCCAAAATTAAAGGTGCTCTTTATTAAAAGCCTGATTTTCTTCTTTTGCCGTATTAAAGTTTTTAAGGCGTTCGTCCAAACTTTCTGTCATCTTTTTTCCGCTTATCTTAAGCTTTCCGTCCCCAGTTTTCTGATATTCCAAAAGCCCGCATTTTAATTTACAGTCGATGATTCTTTTTAAAGATTCATTTATGCGCTCTTCAAACGCTTTATCTTCCTGTGCCTTTTTCTCTAAGATTCTAACTGATTTAATGATTCGTTTTTCAGAAACCATGATGCAGTCGATTCCGGCTTCCAGAGCAAGGACAACAGCCTTTTCTTCGGGGTATCCGTTTTTTGCAAGGGCAGCCATAAAAATATCATCAGAAAAAATAATGCCGTTATAGCCGTATTCATCACGTAAGATTTTTGTTACCCAGATTTTTGAAAGACACGAAGGAACTCCCTTATCCACGCTGTCTACAATTGCATGAGACATTAAAATACCAACAGGCGATTCTGCAATCAATGCTTTAAATGGAGCTAAAAGTTCTTCAAGCTTTTCTCCCTCTGCTTTTATAAGAGGAAGGCCTGTGTGAGGATCTGTGTTTGTGTTTCCCGGGAAGTGTTTTACAATGGCTGCAATTTTATTTTTCTGATATGAATTAATGCATTCCTTTGAATATTTGATTACGTTTTCCAAAGAGCCAAAGCTTCTGTCTCCCAGAAAATCCTTATTGTCTTTTGTGCAGGCTTCTGTAACCGGAGCCAGGTTCATTGTAAAACCAAGCTCATAAAGCTGATCAGCCTGAAGTTCATAAAGTTTATATGCTTCTTCTACAGAAAGTTTTTCTGCTACTTCCTGGCACGAAATTAATTTTGCGTTGATTGATTTTAATCTGTTTACAACTCCGCCTTCGTGGTCTATTGCTAAAAACGGAGGGATTTTTGAATTATCTATACAGTAAGAATTGATTGAAGAAGTAAAGCCCATGATTTCTTTTGGAGTTTCTGCAAGATTAAAACCAAAGAATAAATATCCGCCGGGGATTAAGGCTTTATTCTGGAAATTTGAATCATCAAGCTGTTCTACGGGAATAAAAGTCTGGTTGCCTGCCAGATTCACAATAAATAACTGGCCGATTTTCTCCTGAAGACTAAGGCTGTTTATAAAATCATTGTATGCTTCTTCCTTTTGTGTTCTAAGCTTCCATGCGTAATCACTTACCTTCTGAGCATTTTCCCTCATATTAATTTCATATAAATCAGCCTGAGTCGGCCCCTTTTCTTTACATGAAACAATGAGTGCTAAAAAGCATAATACAACAATTTTTACTGCAGCTTTCATCTTTTCTTCCATAAACAAAACTTATATTCATCCTTATTATAGCAAAAAAAAATCAGTATTGAAATATGACTTATTAAACTGATATAATATTCTTATGAAAAATGTCGCAATTATAACAGGAGCCAGTTCAGGCTTAGGCGAAGAATTTACAAAACAGATTTCTTTGAAAAATGATTACGACGAAATCTGGATTATTGCCCGCAGAAAAGAAAATCTGGATGCTCTTAGGGATAAAATCAATCAATCTAAAAACTTTAAGCTTGTTCGCTCTGTGCCGATGGATATAAGCGGCCAGAAGGGTGTGGAGTCTTTTAAAAACTTTTTACAAAAAGAAGACCAGGCTCTCCGCAAAATCGAAAGTGGAATTGAAATCAAGCTTCTTATTAATAACGCAGGCTTTGGAACCTATGGTCCTTTTGCAGAAACTTCTCCTGTTCGCGAAATGGATTTAATCGACTTAAACTGCACTGCCCTCACAGGTATTACAGGTGTGTGCCTTCCTTTTATGAAAAAAGATTCTGTAATTATAAATACCGCAAGTCTTGCAGCCTATCTTCCTCTTGGAAACTTTGCAGTATACGCCGCATCAAAGGCTTATGTTTTAAATTTCAGCCTTGCACTTGCTGCAGAATTAAAGGAAAGAGGAATTAAGGTTTGTGCATTATGCCCGGGTTCTGTAAGCACTGAATTTGCAAATGTTGCTTCAAACGGGGCTAGAAAAGAAGTAAAAGGCGGATTTCCTCCTCAAAAAGTTGTAACTCAATGCCTTAAACGTGCTTTTAAAGGTAGGTGTGTTTCTTTATATAGAACTAAGTGGAAGCTCAGCGCATTTTTAAGCCGTTTTATTTCGGGCTATGCCGGAGCAAGATTCACTTATAAATTTAACAAGCGTCCTCATAATCCGGATAAGGATATGCAGACTCAGGATGTTGGAGATTTATTCCTATGAAAAAAACATTTTTATTAACAGCATTATTAGTTGCATGTTCCATATTTATTTTAAACACAGGTTGTGCCGGCGATGATGTAATCGGTGATCCTAGCAAGATAAAATGGGAACAGGTAAAAAATATTGATGAGCTTAAGGGAACATGGAAAAGCGAAACTGATACCCTTATTTTCCCAAAGATGATTAACAACAAAGAATACTTACACATCATCAATAATCCTACAGACGACACTACAAAATGGAATGTTTACATTTATAAAAACAATCTTACTGTGGACGAAGCATGGGCCAAAAGATATGCTGCAATCAGCGAAGTATACGGTATTCCTTACCCTATAAGCGATTCAAACGGAACAGAACAGGGGGTAAAGGTTAAGCTTAAGAATAAGACAAGCAAAACTACAGGAACATTTGAATCAACCTTAGAAACTTTAATTCCCGAAACAATTGTAGATAAAAACCTTTCTTTCTTTTCTCTTTCACCTGATAAAAAATTTTTAAGGGAATCGGGAACCTTCAGATTTTACAGCAATAAGATTTCAAATATTTACGAGGAGGAAAAGATTTATTCTTTAGTTCAGGAATAATCAAAGTGTTATGAAAAAATTACTTTTAGCTATATTGATATTAACCACTGTATTTTCTGCAAAGGTCTTTTCTCAGGAAACAGGACTTGTTTTAGCAGGAGGCGGCGGAAAGGGTGCATACGAAGTTGGTGTATGGAAGGCTTTGAATGAATACGGCTTTGCAAAAAAAATCACAACAATTTCTGGTACAAGTGTTGGCGGCTTAAACTCTGCTCTTTTTGCCTGCGTTGATAATTACGAAGCAATTGAAAACATCTGGAAAAATCTTGTTCCTTCATATTTAACAGAAGGCGATGCTTTGATTTCTCAGGCAGGTCTTTCAAGAATTATTTCCATGATTCCGCTTACAAGACTTCAGAAAAATCAGTATCCTCGTGTTACTGTAACTGCTGTACAGAACAGATTTATTATTACAAAAACATTTTTAAATTCATTCTCTGAAAAGCCTGGTTCTTATGCTTCGCGCTTTTGCTTAAACGAAGAAAGAAATCAGACTGAAATTAAAAACAAGCTTCTAGCAACTTCGGCCTTTCCTGTAGCATGTAATCCAATTAAACTTGCAGACGGATATGAATATTACGACGGCGGATTTGAACAGGCTGGCGGAGACAACGTTCCTTTAGAGCCGATTGTAAAAAACAACGGAAAAAACGGCGTAAAGGTAAAAACAATTATTATTGTATATCTTGAAAAAAATCCTGAACGCGTTTACAGAGACATTGATTATGATCAGTTTAAACTTATAAGAATTATTCCTACAATTGAGCTTGGAAACATTCTTGAAGGAACAACAAACTTTACAGCCCAGAGAATCAACATGCTTATAGAATACGGTTATAACGACGCTGTAAAAGTTCTTAAACAGAACGGCTATAATCCGGTTTCTAATTACTGGTTCGAAGATTAATTTTTGTGAGGATGCTACGGCGCCCTTACAAGATTTACGGAAGATATTTTAGATTTACATTTTTAAGGGCGCTGAACAGGCGCTCTTTTGTTTGTAAGTCCCCGCCTGTTAGTTCATAAAGTTTTTTTGCAGCAAGCTTTCTTTCTGAATTTTCCTGATAATTACATGTACAGACAAAGCCCATATAACCCTGATCCTGGGCATGCTCTATAATTCGTTCCTGAGCAATGTAACATAAAGGACGGATAATCGTAACAGGATAGTTATCGTATTTAAGGCTTGGAATCATTGTGCTCATCTCCCCTTTATTGAGCATATTCATTAAAAAGGTTTCCAAGATGTCATCCATGTGGTGGCCCAATGCGATTTTATTGTATCCGTTTTTAATTGCGTAATTCAAAAGCTCTGTTCGTCTTTGAGTTGAACACCAGTAACAGCTCATCTTCTGCCCTTTTTTTACGCGGCCTGTAACATCAATTTTAATTGATTCAAAAGGGACGTTCCACTGAGTAAATAATTCTTTTATTTTGAGGGGGAATTCCGGAGCAAAGTCTGGCAGTATGTTTAATGCCTTGTATTCAAAATTACAGTCCGGACGTTTTGAACGGTTTACAAAATATTGAATTAGTGCAGTAGAGTCTTTTCCTCCGCTTGCACCAATCAATATTCTGTCGCCGCCCTGGATTAAATTATAATCAAAGACGGCTTTATCTATTAAACTGTTAAGTTTAGGAGATTTACTGGGCATTCTTTTTCTTCATAGGGCGAACGAGGAAGAGACAGAGTGCCATTGCAACTGCATACAAAATTGTAGTTACAATAAGAACGTTCTGATATCCTTCCGGATTTGCCTGAACACCAGCAACTTCAATAAAGCTTCCTGTGTGGTTTACGATGTAAGAAGCAAGCTGGTTTCCTGAAAGTCCTGCAAAAGCCCATGCAGAAAGTGTAATTCCGTGAATTGCAGAAATATTTCCCATACCGTAGTGGTCTGAAAGAAGAGTTGGAACATTAGAGAATCCGCCACCGTATCCTGCGTTTACAATGAAAATCAAAGCAAGTACGAAAATGATGAGAGCAACGTTTCCGGCTCCGTTTGCAATTCCCTTTGTGAACAATACAATCAATGTAGAAATAATAGAGAGAGCAAAAATCATCTTGTAAACTGTGTTACGATCCTTCATCTTATCTGCCCATGCAGAGAATCCAAGACGTCCGCCTGCATTGAACAAAGCTGAAATTGTAGAAATAAGACCTGCAAAAGCACCAAGACCGATACATTTTACAATCATCTTTTCCTGAGAAATAATTGCAAGACCACAAGTGATGTTGATGTAGAACATGAGCCAGATACCGATGTATGAAGTAATTGGTTCTGTTTTGAGGGAAGCGATAATTCCTTCTTCCTTTGTTTTCTTCTGTGGTTCAACCCAGCCTTCTGGTTTAGCAAGCATAAAGTGACCTGCCATCATCATTACAAAATAAACGGCAGCAAGAATATAGAACATCTTGAAAATACCAGTTGGTCCCATCTTGTCGAGCATAGCCTGCATGATAGGAGAAGCGATTGCCTTTGCAGCACCAAACCCAGCTACAGCAAGACCGGTTGCAAGACCTTTTTTATCCTTGAACCAGAGCATAAGAGTTTTTACAGGTGAAAGATAACCTGTTCCAAGACCTATACCCATAATGAATCCGTAAGAAACATAAATACCGATTAAAGCGAGAACGCTAGGCTGTCCTGCCTGCATGCATTTTCCACCGTACCAGATGAAAAATCCTGTTCCAGCCATACCGAGTGCAAATGTAATGGAAGCAATTAAAGATGACTTATGAATATTTTTTTCTACAAGGCCACCCAAGAAAGCAGCTGACATACCAAGAAAGAAAATTGCAAAGCTGAATGCCCATTCTACTGCACCCTTTGAAAATCCGATGTAGTTAGCAATTTCCTGACTGAAAATAGACCAGCAGTATACAGTACCGATACTGCAGTGGAGAAGCAGAGCCGGGATAGCACCACGGATCCACTTGTTCTGAATGTTTTTCATAAAAAAACTCCAATTATTTTAAATTACAATAGAATAATTATACCACATTTTTTATATAAAAAACATAAGAGAAATGATTGATATTAGGGGAAAAATAAAAAAACAGTCCCACAGGACTGTTCTCTATGATTTAATCCGCAGGCAAAGCCTGTCGGTTTTGAAATTAATTTCTCCCGCGCCAAAGGCGTCGCGAGATTAAATTGGTTAGGCTGCACGCTAAGCGTGTCAGCCTGAACCAGTACTAGAAACTTCCAGCTACGGCAACAGCGCACGCTACAGTGCAGCCAACCATTGGGTTGTTTCCCATTCCCATGAAGCCCATCATTTCTACGTGTGCTGGAACTGATGAAGATCCGGCAAACTGAGCGTCTGAGTGCATACGACCCAAAGTATCAGTAAATCCGTATGATGCTGGACCTGCAGCCATGTTATCAGGGTGAAGTGTACGACCAGTACCACCACCAGAAGCTACAGAGAAGTATTTTTTACCTGCAAGGAGGCGTTCCTTCTTATATGTACCTGCAACCGGGTGCTGGAAACGTGTTGGGTTTGTAGAGTTTCCTGTGATAGAAACATCAACATCTTCGTGCCACATGATTGCAACACCTTCGCGAACATCGTCTGCACCGTAGCATTTTACGATAAGACGGTCTGGGTTTGAACCATAAGGAACTTCTTTTACTACTTTAAGAGCCTTGTCTGTTCCTTCACCGTTGAAGTAATCAAATTCTGTCTGAACGTATGTGAATCCGTTGATACGGCTGATAATCTGAGCAGCGTCTTTTCCAAGACCGTTCAAGATAACACGGAGCTTGTTCTTGCGAACCTTGTTTGCGTTAGCAGCGATTTTAATAGCACCTTCAGCAGCAGCGAAAGATTCGTGACCTGCCAAGAATGCAAAGCACTGTGTTTCTTCTGAAAGAAGACGAGCACCTAAGTTTCCGTGTCCAAGACCTACTTTACGGTCATCAGCTACAGAACCTGGTAAACAGAATGCCTGGAGTCCTTTACCGATGTTTGCTGCAGCGGCAGAACCAGTTTTGTCTCCTGTTTTTTCTGCTTCTTTAATTGCAATTGCTGAACCTAATACATAAGCCCATTTTGCATCTTCAAAACAAATCTGCTGTGTAGACTGACAGATTTCATAAGGGTCAAAACCACGAGCCTTACAAAGTTCGCGAGCTTCGTTCAAGCCAGCCTCACCTTCTTTAAATCCATATTCTTTAAGAGCCTTATTCACCTGAGGAATGCGGCCTTCAAAATCTTCAAATAATGCCATAATTCAATAACCTCCTGTGACTACTCTTTACGTGGGTCGATAAGTTTTACCATACCCTGATCTGCTGTTACACGACCATAGTGTGTGCGTGCTCCGGCAATAGCTTCTTCTGCAGGTTTTCCTGCTTTAAGAGCATCCATCAATTTACCAAAGTTGATACAGTTATAACCGATAATCTGATTGTCTTTATCTACTGCACAAGTTTCTACATAACCTTCTGTCATTTCGAGGTAGCGAGGACCAGTTTTGCGTGTAGCAAACATTGTTCCAACCTGTGAACGAAGGTTCTTTCCAAGGTCTTCCAAAGAAGCACCAACTTTAAGACCGTCTTTAGAATAAGCAGACTGAGAACGTCCATAAACAATCTGGAGGAAAAGTTCACGCATAGCAGTGTTAATAGCATCACAAACAAGGTCAGTATTCAAAGCTTCAAGAACTGTTTTTCCAATAAGAATTTCAGAAGCCATAGCAGCTGAGTGAGTCATACCTGAACAACCGATAGTTTCAACCAAAGCTTCTTCGATAATACCTTTCTTAATATTCAAAGAAAGTTTACAAGCACCCTGCTGAGGTGCACACCAACCAATACCGTGAGTGAATCCCGATACGTCTTCAATTTTTTTTACCTTTACCCATTCGCCTTCTTCAGGAATTGGGGCAGGTCCATGATATGCGCCTTTAGCTAAAGGACACATATGTTCCACTTCTGCAGTGTATGTCATGATTTGCTCCTGATATTTAAAATCTCTTGCATTTAAAATATCATTTTACCAAGGATTTTTCAATATAGAAGCAAAAAGTTGCGTTTTATACTATTTAAATGTAAAATTATTTTTATAAAAAAAGTTTTCCAAAAAATTTACTATTTATAAGAAGAATTAAGAATATGGATAAATCAAAATTATGGAAAACACCCGCCATCTGTACCGGCGTACTGCTTTTTATAGCACTCATTTTTGAAATTTCACTTTATTTAAATCAGCCTTTTGTAAACATCGGATGTTCAATCTCTATTACAGACACAGGCTTTTATGTAGAAGAAGTCTTTAAAAACTCTCCTGCAGAAAAAGCCGGCATTACAGGAGAAACCCGTTACTTCAAGCTGAATAATCTTACAGCAGAAGAATTCAAAAAAGAATTCCGTAAGAATTACAAGACAATTTATAAAACAGGGCTCGAAGATTATTTTAAATTCGGCCAGAAAGTAACGCTTTCATCCGGAAACAATATATGTTCCTTTACAATCCAAAAGCTTCCGGTTTTAGAGCAGATTGCATTCTTCCCGCCGTTTTTAAAAGCAAAAATCATTCTGGCCTTCTTTATCATTCTTACAGGCATAAGCTGTACACTTTTCTTTAATGAAGATAGAAAAAGTCATTCATTGATTTACTGTCTTTACTGTTCAGCCTTAGGCTTATTCAATGCTTATCACTCTTTGTGGCAGTCAGAATTTTCAAAAAGCATCAACCTTGTTTTATTCGACATAAGCACAACATTAACTCTTTTATGTCTTCTTTATTATCTACGTGAATCATTAAAAGAATATTCATTGTATAAAAAGGTTCAAAAGATCCTTACAGCCATAAGTTATACAATTCTTGGTTCCTGTGTTTTAAAATACATTTTGATTTTGATTTTCCGCTGGGACATACTTTCAAATCCTCTGGACTATCTTATTCAGACAATGGTTTGTGTAACTGCAATTCCAATCGGTATTTTAACTGTCATCACCTTTATAAAGCTTCCGTCTCAGACAACATATCTTTTCAGATTCCTTATGATTGGAATTACAATTTCTACAATTCCTTCTATCATCTATTACACAAAGGATATTTTTACTGATTATATTTTGATTGAATGTTATTTAAAGACAATTTCAATCGTTTCATTTGCAGTTCTTCCTTTCAGCTTCTTAATGTCTATTCTTCAGGTTAAGTTCAAGCAGCTGAATAAAATTGTAATTTTCTTATTAACAATGTTCATTTATTTAATCACTGCCCTTTATCTTGTAATGCTTGGAATGGGACAGAACGTTCACACAAATGCTTTCAGCTTCTACTTAGTTCTTCTGCTTTCTCCGATTCTTTTACTTGTTGTTTATATTCCTTCAAATAAGATATTGATTATTTATACAAAAAATAATCCGCAGGCAATCAAAGATTTTACAGACAAAATGAATCTCTTCTCCGACGTTCCAAACATCTGTAAAACTGCCGCAGAAGAAATCAGAAAGATTATCAACCCTCAGTATATTTTCTTCCAAAGCATCAACGAGCAGCATGATTTATATGTTCCATATATTGATAAGTTTGAGCTTTCGAGCAAGGCACTGGATGATTTAATTTACGAGGCTGATTCAAAACGCTGTGAGCCTGGTACAAACGCTTTATTCAACGGCGGATTTTATATTCCTCTTTTAAAGAATGAAGACTTATACTGCAGGGTTTTTGTTGGTCCTAAAGTAAACAAAGATGAATACATGCCAAGTGAGCTTGCAATTGTAAACAGTATTTCAAATCTTTTCTTCCAGACACTTTTGTACAAGGAAAAGGTTTTAATTCCAAAAACAAATCATGTTAAGGATAAGTACCTCAATTCAGTTTATGAAAATGCACTCCAGATGCTTTCTAATTTGATTGAGTCACGCTACATCATCACAAGCACTCATATTAAACGCACAACTGAATTTGTAAGACTCATTGCAAAGGCAGCAAAGGAACAAAACCTTTATCCGGAAGTGATTACAAATTCCTTTATTGAAAATGCTGCAAGAGCTGTTCCTTTCCACGATGTTGGTAAGATTGTTGTTCCCGACAGTATTCTTAAAAAACCGGGCAAGCTTACAAAGCAGGAATTTGAACAGGTGATGATTCATACAAAAGAAGGTAAAAAGATTGTGCAGAAGATTTTTGAAGCTGCGCCAAAGGATAAGCACGAAAATGCGCTTTTTAAAATTGCAACTGATATGACTATGAGCCATCATGAATGGTGGAACGGAACGGGTTATCCTTATCATCTTGAAGGACAAAAGATTCCTGTGAGTGCAAGAATTATGGCCATTGCGGATGTTTTTGATACACTCATTACACAGCGCTGTTACAAATCTGCAATTACACCAAAGCAGGCCTTTGAAGTGATTGAAGATGATGCAGCAACACAGTTTGATCCGGATTTGGTTCAGGTTTTCTTAGGCCTTAAAAAAGAAATTACGGAAATCATAAACAAGTACAAATAAAAAAAATAAGGTTGCCGGAAAAAATCCAGCAACCTTTTTTATTTTAAACCATGATTTTTTATTAAATGCTTTTTAATAAATTACTCGGTTGGTCTCTTTTTAAAACTCTTGCTTTCTGCAATTGCCTGACCTTCTCCAACCTGCTGTTCCATCATAGCGCGTACCTTAAGAGGAAGTCCGAACAATGTGATAAAGCCCTGAGCATCCTTGTGGTTGTAAAGTTCACCGGTTGTAAATGAAGCAATTGATTCGTTGTAGAGACTGTATTTAGAACCGCTTCCTGCTCCACGGATTGAACCCTTAATGAGTTTTACCTTTGCCCATCCTGTAACTGTTTCTTCTGTCTTATCAACAAAAGCCATACAAGCATCCATTAAAGTTGTAAACCATTTTCCGTCGTAGATGAGTTCTCCAACTCTGATTGCAACCTGCTGCTTGTAGTGATATGTTTCTCTGTCAAGACAGATGTGATCCATCATTCTGTGAGCAAAGTAAAGAATAGCTCCACCCGGAGTTTCATAAACACCGCGGCTCTTCATACCAACACAGCGGTTTTCACAGATATCAACAAGACCAACACCGTTTCTTCCGCCGATTACATTAAGTTCGTTCAAAAGTGAAAGGGCGTCCATCTTCTTTCCGTTCAAACCAACCGGGATTCCCTTTTCAAA
>JAGCUI010000062.1 GCA_017962965.1 Treponema sp.
ATGTTTGCTTCTCTTGGCGCTCTTAGAGCCGGAATGGATATTCTTTACGAAAAGGAAAATGTTCCTGTAGAAAGCATGACAGGAGCTGGAGGATATTTTAAAACTCAGGCCGGACTTAAATACATGGCTTCTGCAATGAAGACTTCTGTAAGTGCAATGGAAACTGCAGGAGAAGGAGGACCATGGGGAATGGCACTTCTTGCAGCATTTGCATCGGACACAAAGGGAAAGACATTACCGGACTTTTTGAACACAGAAGTTTTTGGTTCATGCAAAAAGACAACTTCTGCTCCAGAACCAGACCTTGTTGATTCATTCAACACATTCTACGTACGCTACATGAAAGGTCTTGCAATAGAAAAAGCAGCCGTAGAAAACTTGTAATTAAAAAAAACATCGCCATTGCGAAGTGGAGGAAAAAATGACTTACGAAAATATTAGACTTGAGGCTTATGAGGCCAATATGAAAATTCCGGAAAATCACCTGGCACTTTATACCTGGGGTAACGTTTCTGCTTTTGATAAGGACAAGGGTGTTTTTGCTATTAAACCTAGCGGAGTTCCTTATCCTGACTTAACGCCGGAATCTATGGTAATTGTTGACGTGGACGGAAACAAGGTAGACGGCTCTTTAAATCCTTCGAGCGACACACCTACCCACGCAATTTTATACAAGGTTTTTGCTTTGCAGAATAACAAGGAAGTTGGAGGAATTATTCATACTCATTCAACTTATGCCGTTAGCTGGGCACAGGCTGTAAAGGATGTTCCTTTGTTTGGAACAACTCATGCAGACCACATTCAGACTTCAATTCCATGCACACCTTACCTTACAAAACAGGCTGTAGAAACAAACTACGAGCTTGAAACAGGAAAGCAGATTATCAAACTTTTTGAAGAAAGAAAATTAAATCCTTCGGAAGTAAATATGATTTTGTGCGGAGGACACGGTCCTTTTGCATGGGGAAAGAATGCAGAAAAAGCAGTTTATAACGGAACTGTTTTGGAAGAAATCTGTAAGATGGCTTTGAACACACTTGCATTAAATCCTAAAGCAAAGACGCTGCCAGACTACATCATCAACAAGCATTACATGAGAAAACATGGTCCAAACGCCTACTACGGCCAGAAATGACCAAAAATGAACAGATCCTATTCTTCAAAAGCAATAATTTTTTCGCTTAAGCCGCAGGGAGAAAATAACTCCCTGATTACGCTTTTAACTCCGGATAAGGGCCTTATTTATGCAACCTTGTACGGAGGTCCTAAAAGCAGGCTTAAGTCTTTAGTGAGTCAGTTTAATTCAGGAAACATCTGGCTCTACGACACACCCGAAAAAAAACAGACAAAGATTACTGATTTTGAAGTAACAAATTATCACACATCATTTTCTCAAAATCTTTTTAAATTATATGCTGCATCCCTTGCCTGCGAGCTTGCAATTAAAACCCATTCTGGCGGCTCAAACGAAAGCTTTTTTACTTTGATTTCGGGCTTTTTTGACGGAATGGAATTATGTAACGAAGAACAAAGCCGTCTTGGCCTTATCAGATTTTTATGGCGTTTTATAAAGCTTTTGGGTATTCAGCCTGATTCTTCTTTTTGTGCTTACTGCGGCACTTCAATCTTAGATACAGCATTTGAAAATGATATGCAATCATACTATAATAAGGTTGAAAATATTTTTGCATGCCCAAGATGTTTATCTCATATAAACAAAGCAGCACAGGAAAAAAATACAGGCCTTATAGGGGTAAAGGTTTCTGCCCTAAGATATCTTACGGGGATTTCGGTTTTAACACCGCAGGAAGCACGTTCACTTGTAATAGATAAAGAGGATTATAACGAGCTTAGGGAAATCATTTTTTTTCTTCTTGAAAACGCTCTGGGCACAAAATTAAATTCTTTAGAAACTGGGATGGGGATTCTTTGACTGACACAACAACTACAAACTGGCACAAAAAAGCAGTTAACTCGCAGGATATAGAAAAGCTATGTTCTGAATTCAATCTTGAAAATAAATTAAAATCAAAAAGCCTTGCGCAGATTCTCTCTTCGATTTTTTTAAGAAGAAATATAACCGGCGGAAACGACATTCTTTTTTATCTTGAAGATGACCTCCGCTTTACTCATAATCCTTTTTTGCTTAATTCAATTGAAGATGCAATCGAGCGTATTTTACAGGCACAGGAAGAAGGTGAAAAGGTTTTAATCTTTGGAGACAAGGATGTAGATGGAATTTCGAGCACTACAATTTTGTATGATTATTTAAAGAAAAAGCTGAATATGAATGTGGAATGCCGTCTTCCTGTTGGAGATGATTCCTACGGGCTTTCTTTAAGTGCCATTGATGATTTTGCAAATGCAGGCGGAAGTCTTATCATCACGGTAGACTGCGGTATTTCGAATTTTGAAGAAATAGATCATGCAATAGATTCAGGACTTGATGTAATTGTAACAGACCATCATAACCCGCAGGAAGAAGTACCGAATGCTACAATTATAATTGATCCAAAGCTCCCAGACTCAACCTATCCTTTCCACGATATTTCCGGAGCGGCTGTTGCATATAAGCTTGTAAGCGCCCTCCGTTTTGCAAGCACAGACTTTTACAATGCAGAAATCTGTCTTTTTGATATTAAACAGAACTCTGACCAGAGCTTTGATGTAAACTGCCTTAAGATTAAAAATCTTTGCAAGGTTAAAGAATTAAACGAAAAAATCATCCCTGGAAAAACAAGCATTTATGATTTAAAGCTTCCTTACTTTTTACAGGGTCAGCTCATCTATGTGTGGGATTTAAAAGAGACAAGCGGTATTTTAAAAGAACTTTTTGGCTCAGGCGTTGAATTTAATTTAAATGATTTACAGGCCGAAATCTGTAAGCTATTTCCTTCCTTCCGCGGAAAAACAACTAATGAATTATTAAAGCTTTCTACAATCGGAAAGTATAACAAGGAAGAAAATACAGCCGTAAATCTT
Source organism: Treponema sp. (assembly GCA_017962965.1). GTDB lineage: Bacteria > Spirochaetota > Spirochaetia > Treponematales > Treponemataceae > Treponema_D. The sequence continues at coordinate 2,983 of JAGCUI010000062.1, forward strand.
TTATTCAATCTTTACGTAACCTACTGCAAAAAGGTAATTGCCCAAAAGCATCCGGACTTTACCGACGATGAAAATAAAGACCTTCAGCTTGTTGCCCTTGCAGCCCTTGCAGATGTAATGCCAATGAAAAACGAAAACCGCATCTTTGTAAAAAACGGAATTGCTTCCATAAAAAATCATTTTCCAAGAAAGGGCCTTGCTGAATTATTCAATAAGCTTTCGCTCAAAAAAGAAACTGTTACTTCAACAGATTTATCGTGGTCTGTAATTCCGGCTCTTAATGCGGCAGGAAGGATGGGGCAATCAAATCTTTCCTTGGAGCTTTTAATTTCTGAAGATGCAAAGGAACGCGAAGTTGTAGCAGAAAAAATATACGAACTCAATGAAGAGAGAAAAAATCTTGTTTCACAGTCTATGTTTGAAATAAAGGACTTAGTGAGCCAGAGCATTAATGATAATAAAAACCTTTGTGTAATTTATGATGAAAACATGAATAAGGGTGTGACTGGAATTGTTGCTGCCAGAATCATGCAGGAAAATAATCTTCCTTCTATTGTGGTTACCGTAAATCAGAATATCTGTGTGGGCTCAATGAGAAGCTGCAGGGGTTTTGTTGCAACAGATTTTCTTAATTCCTTTGAAAACTTTTTTATAAATCACGGCGGACATGACTGTGCGGCTGGCTTTAGCTTTGGAAAAGAAAAAATAAACCTCTTTTTACAAAAATGTAAGGAGCTATGTAAAACAATTAGTTTGGAAGAAACAACAAACGAAGTTCAGATTGATGCAGAAATTCCACCAAGCTATTTTACGCCCGAAACCTTTGCTCTTTTAGAGCTTTTTGAACCATACGGCTCTGAAAATTCCGAGCTTCTTTTAATGAGTTCAAACTTAAAGCTCTGCGATTCAATGATTGTAGGAAAGAAGGCACCTCAGCACTTAAAGCTCACCTTTGACACAGGAAAGTATAAAATCCCCGGTATGTTCTGGGGCCAGGCAGAAAGATTTAATGATGATATAAAAATCGGCCGAAATTATGATATAACCTTTAATCTGAGCCGTAACTTTTTTAACGGGGTTATGTCACCTCAGATTATAATTAAAGAAATGAGGATTTCACAATGAAAAGATTTATCAAATTCTTGAGCATGCTTTTAGTTTTGCTCTGCACTTATTCGGCTTTTGCAGATACAGCAACTGCAAAACATCAGGAAGAAGATTGTAATATCTACGTAATTTACAATGATTCTATTGTTCCAGGCGAAGCTGTTTTTGTAAGAATGACAATTCAGATTCCAAAGAGTCATAAAAAGAACAAGAGCCCTGAAACAGCCGCTACCCTCCAGCTTTATCAGAAGCAGAAGGTAATTCAGAAAGCAACTTTCTATGCAACAGGAAAAAATAAAAAAGCAAATTCAAAAGAATATTTATGTGGAATTCCACTTTCAACATGGCTTACAGACAATGAATATACTTTAAAAGTAAGTTTTTCTATTAACGAAGGCGAAACAAAGGAATTTACTCTCCCTGTTAAATTCAAGATGAAGGAATATAACAAAGAAACAATTCAGCTTAATGAATCAAATACAAAGACAATTACAGACAACAGCCCTGAACGTGCAGCTCAAATTAAAAAATTAAATGCTATTTTGTATTCTGTAAATCCTGAAAATGTATTCAGCCTTAAACCAATGACAAAACCAAATCCTTCTACAAGAATTACTTCATACTTTGGTGATCGTCGTATTTATGCTTATTCAAACGGTAAATCTTCTACCTCTGAACATTACGGAAACGACTACGGTGTTCCAACAGGCTCTGAGGTTCGCGCTTGTGCCGACGGAAAGGTTGTTCTTTCTGAATGGAGAAATACTACTGGTTATACAGTTGTAATTGAACATCTTCCTGGCTTATACAGTCTTTACTATCACAACTCAGAATTAAAGGTTAAAGAAGGAGACACAGTAAAAGCCGGTGATTTAGTTGCTAAATCAGGTGCTACAGGCCTTGCAACAGGTCCTCACATCCACTGGGAAATGAGATTAAATGCATGTGCTGTTCGTCCTGAATTCTTTACAGAAAACTTTACCTTTGAAGGAATCAATTACCAATAAGGTCTAAGAACTGCTGTTCATCTATTACAGGAATTCCAAGCTCTGCTGCTTTTCTGTTTTTAGATGAACCGCTTGAAACGTCGTTTGTTACAAGATACGAAAGGTCTTTTGTAACAGACGATTTTGTTACCCCGCCCGCCTTTTTTACAAGCTGTTCGGCATCGGCTCTCTTCATTTTTACAAGTTCACCGGTAAAACAGAAGGATTTTCCGCTTAATTTTCCACCCTCTTCGCTTTCAATTTCAATAATTCCGTTTTGAATAAGCGCTCTCATTTCGTCAGCATTTTCTTTTAAGCCCTGAACGATTGTGTGTGCCATAACTTCTGCAAAACCGTAAACACCGGCAATCTGGTCCTCTGTGGCAGAAAGGAGTTTTTCTAAAGTATTAAAGCCTGCCTGAACCAGCTTTTGAGCAGAAGTTTCGCCTACGTCTTCTATGTCAAAGGCACCGATGTATGTTGCAAGGCGCATTTTGCGGTGGGACTGGATGGAGCGGTAAACCTTTTGTGCGCCAAGAGAAACCTTTTCGTTTTCGCGGCTTTCTTCGTTTAAAAAGTACGGGATTAAATCATCTTCCGTAAGCTTATAAATATCAGAAATACAGGTGAGTTTTTTATCGTTGAATAAGGATGTTATGAGTGTAATACCAAGGTCACGGATATCCACAACCTCCTGGTATTTTAAAAGCTGATGCAAAACTCTTTTAGAGCATTGTTTGTTCGGACAGAAAAGTCGGCTTCCTTCGTCCACAAGCTTTGTTCCGCATACTTCACAAACAACAGGATATTTTATTGGAGAAGTCTGGATATTTTCTTCCTGAACTACGGCTTCAATCTTTGGGATAATTTCTCCGCGCTTTACAACAACAACGTGGCTTCCAATCATCACTCCAAGCTGTCTCATTGTGTCCGGGTTTGCAAGGCTCGCTCTCTGCACCTTTGTGCCGTTTAATTCAACCTCGTCAAAAATTGCAACCGGTGTGTAAGTTCCGCCGCTTATACTCCATTCAACCTCGCGGATTGTACTAACTGCTTCTTCAAGGCTGAACTTAAATGCAATCTGACGGTCCGGTCTTGCGCGGCTTGCATCAGTTAAGTTAATTGTATTTTCCTTAATAACAAGGCCGTCTATATCATATTCAATGGAAGTTTTTCTTTCTTCCATGATTTTTGCTCTGTATGCAATAACCCTGTCCGGGCTTTTACAGATTACAAGGCGAACCGTATTAAAGCCGCAGTCCATGAGCCATCTGATTTTCTGCTGCTCTGTTTTAAAGAAAGAATTTCCGTCGGTACTAAGAGCGTCGTAAGCTATAAGTTTTAAATACTCGCTTCCCTCTCCATCCTTTCTTTTCATAAGACCGTTTGCGGCATTTCTGCAGTTTGCTTTATCGCTAAAGTATTTTTTGTGTACCTCGTGGGTCATAATAACTTCGCCACGGATTCCACCTGTAAAAGGAACAAGAACACCGTCCTTATAAATAGCGTGATGTACACCGTTCATTTTTTTTGCATTTTCTGTAATGTCATCTCCGACAGAACCGTCTCCGCGTGTTACCGCTCTTTTTAAGTAGCCTTTTTCATACTGAAGCTCAAGAGAAGCACCATCGAGTTTATATTCAACAAGGTATTCCTCGTAAACATGCTTTTTTGCCCATTCCAAAAACTGCTCCGGGTTTGCCGCCTTTTCCTGGCTTCCCATCGGCATTACATGCTGAACCTTTTCAAAATTACCTGAATCGGCTCCTACCTTATGTAAAATGGCATTCTGAGGATCAAGAACCTTTAATTCATCCCAAAGCTTATCAAATTCAGCATCGCTTATTATTCCTTCTCCGTCGTAATAAGCCTTCTGATATTTTAAGATAAGAGATTCAAGTTCTTTAATCCTTTCTGTGTTAGCCATTTTTATTCCTTAACAAAAAACAATTCAGTAATTTTTCTGTCTGCAGCCATTCCCTTTCGTTCAAACTTTGTCTGAGTTCTCCAGGGCTGTGGTTCTGCAAAGCCATTGTATTTATTTTTTAATCCCTTTGTGGCAGTTAATTCTTCAAGCGCAAATTCTGCATAATCGATGATGTCTGTTACAAAGTAAAGATAACCTTCCGGAGCAAGCTTTTGTGCAAAAAGATTTGTGCGCGGGCGCTGAACCATTCTTCTTTTGTGGTGGCGTTTTTTAGGCCATGGGTCCGGGAAGAAAATATGGATTCCGTTTACAGAGGTGTCTCCAATCATTTCTTCTAAGACTTCAAGGGCGTCGTGTTCAATAATATAAAGATTTTTTAAATCCCGCTTTTTAATTTCGTTCAAGAGTTTTCCAACTCCCGGACGATGCACTTCTATTCCAAGATAATTAATATCGGGATTTGCCTGTGCAATTTCTGCAGTTGCGTCTCCCATTCCAAAACCGATTTCGATTACAATCGGATTTGTGTTTCCAAAAATATCTACAAAATTAAGGCGTTTTTTTTCAAAAGGAATGCACCATGAAGGAGAAAGGTCGTTGTATGCCTTTTCCTGTGCAGCCGTCATTCTGCCGATTCTCAGAACATAAGTTTTTACTTCGCGTCTGTATTCCGAGGGCGAAGGTTCAGGATTTTCACTATTCATCAGTATCTCCACGTTTGATTTGTTGTTTTGGCATTATACACATTAACGAGCGGTCCTGTGTAAGCCATATATCATAAAAATATTGTGATTCTCTAAAATTAAGCCAGATGTCTTTTTCAGTCTGAACCTTTTCGTTCTTTACGTCAAAAAAGATTATCTGGTCGTTTGCATCATAAATAGAAACATAATTTTCTGCATTCTTTGTAAGGAAAAAGTCCCTTGCCTGTTGGGTTGTATAGCCTGCCAAAGAAGAGTCATAATCCAGTGCAAAGGTTGAAGTATTTTCGTCGTCGTTGGCATTTATAAAAGTAATCTGATATGCACCCTGAGGAATCAGCTCTCCGGAAGGTACAATAAAATCAGGATAACCGCAGTAAGAAATCTGATTAACTTCGAACATTACAGGATTTTCAACTGTCCATTCATAATTTTCCTGGAGGTTATAAAGCTTCATTGTTTTATAGCGGCGGGCATCTCCCTGGGATTCAACAAAGACAGAAAGCCTTAAGGAAGGTTTTGAAGATTCTGAGGCATATTCCATTATGACGGTATTTTTAGAAGAGAGGATTCCATTAACGTTTTGTGAGCATGAAACTAAAAATAATAAAACAAATAAAAATGGAAGCTTCTTCATAGATTAAAAATTAAAGTTTAATGTAATGACTGTTAAATCACTTGCAGAGAACTGGTTTACAAGAGATTCAAATTTTACATTAACCTTTTTACATGCATCATCCAGATAAGAAAGATAGTAAAGACCAAGGTCTGTTCCTTCCTGACCATCCGGTAATTCACGGTAGAAGTCGATAAGTGTTTTCTTTGCTGTATTTGAAGATTTAGCGTTATCGATGTTTTCCTTAACTTCCTGGAATTCGTCGTCCTTGTTGTAAAGTGTAATAGAAAGTCTTCCCTGCTTACCGATTGATGAAGAACCTCCACCAAGCTTCCATGAAAGGAATACAAGTTCGTGCTTTCTCTGAAGTTCCTTTACAATCTTTGCGCGTACTTCAGGGTCAAAAATTAAAGAGTCTATATCTTCGATTCCGTTATACATTGAACGGGCTTCTTTTCTGATATTTGTGTTTTCGTTGTTCAAGGCAAGTTCCATTACCATTACGGAAATGTATTCTGCAACTTTTGATTTTTCCATGTAAGAGCTCAAAAGGTTACGCAAAGCAATGAACATTTCGTTTGCTCCGTCCGACTTACAGAACAAGGTGATGATGTACCAGTTCATAAGGCCAAGACGGTTCATAAATTTTTCAGACATCAAAAGGAAGATGTTTCTTTCTTCATCTGAATAATCCTTGTTTGTCATAATTGATTTCCAGATTGGATCAAGAATTACCTTTCTTGTCTGCTGAATTATATTTTCTTTATTCTGTAAAATTGTTCTAAGCTGGCGTTCACTCATCTTTGTTTTTTCATCGATGAGGTGCGAAGGATTCTGACGGTTGTGCTTTCTTACACATTCACACTGAATGAGTGCATTATAAACATCGCGGTCGAACTGCTTGTAAAGGAGTGAATATACAACTACTTTTGAAAGATCCATTACTTCCTGTCTGGAAGAAACGAACTCTGACATTGAGATTTCAATCTTAGAAATGTAATCAAGAAGGATCATGCTCTGAATTGACTGCGGCGAAAATTTATTTAATGAAATGCCGTACTCGTCAACGTTATCAGCCAGTCGGAAGCGAAGTAACTTTTTATTATGACTGATAAAATTTGATGCACCATCTTCGGTGAGAATTACTTTTAACGGAAGCTGAATTATAAATTTCTTATCGGATGCGCTCATCTCAATCCTTCTTTATAAACATTTTTTAATTTCTTTTATTACTATATTATACACAATGGTACTTGCATTGTAAACACTTAATTTATAAACTATTAGTGATGAATTTTATAAAAAAGGCTTTTTCCCTCTTTATCTGCCTCTCTTGTGTCTTATTCACTCTTAACGCTCAATCACAGTCGCATTCGGGCGCATACATGTGTGAACAATTCGAAAATTACCTTATAAGAAGAAACTGTATTCCTCAAAAAATAGACATAATCAGTAATTCATCCAACGAATTTGCCTATAACATTGCAGTTGATTTTGTTTCCAAGGACCAGAGAAACGACGACCATCTTATTATCTGTATTTCAATGGATCAGGCTGCAAGAAACACTCAAATCATAAATAATCTTTTAACAGACCTTGAATACAGAAACTTTTCTTCTACAGTTTTATTTGTTTACGACCTTTCAAGAAAATTCATGAGGGTCAGAACCTACAACGGAATTGAAAATTATCTTAAAACCCTTGATACAAGTAAAAATACCTCTGCATTGATTTTAAAGCTCGAAGGTTCAAATACAGAATTAATTTCGAGCGGCTGGAATTATACGGCACCTTCGTGGATGCTCAGTAACGGCTTTGATGCTTTTATTCAAAACGGACTTTCTGATTATCTTCCGCTTTATTATTTGAGTAATCTTTCTGGAAGCTTTTTTAACAGTGAATCTTATTTTTCAGACTTTTCTAATCAGAATATTCCGGCCATTTCTTTTTCTTTTAAAAAAGATGAAGTAAAGGATGAAGTAATTTCGAATATAATCACCTCTTACATTGATTTATACGAGCTTTCAAATAAGGAAGACAACGACTACCATTCTCTTTTGTACAGAATCGGAAATAAAAAAATCCTTTTTTCGGAATATTCAATCATAAAGGCTCTTATCATCATAATGATTATAAGTCTGTTCTTTATTTTTATTTTAAGCTTTGTTAACTCAAACCTCAGGAATTCTGCATGGGAGGATATCCGTAAGGACTGGTATTCAATTCCAATTACGCTCATTCTCACAATCGGAGCTTTTTATATTGCAAAAGGAATTTATAACGCTACAAATAAAAATGCCATGGCAGGAACACCATTTGGTTTAGTAGTTTTCCAGATTCTTTTGTCTTTTGCTTTGGTTTCGATTTTCTACTGGGTTGAAGTATCTGTAAGAAAAAAGGATTACGGTGAAAAATCAATTGATATTCTTGTGCTCCTTGTTACATTTGTAAATCAGTTTATTTTCTGTCTTTCGGATATTTCTATTTTCCCGCTTTTTATGATTATCTGTTTGTGTTCTACCCTTTCGTTTATTCTTAAAAAGAACTGGTTTCATATCATTCTTTTTGTAATAATGATTTTGATTTACCTGCCTTACATAATTTTGGTTTATCACACAGGAGACAGCTTTAGCCTTCGTTTTATGATTTCAAGAAGCCACACTTTGATTTTTGCTCTTTCGTTTATCCTTCTTCCGATTTATCTTATGTGGTTTAGAATTCTTACAGCAATCCGTAAGCGTATTACTAAAAAAAGACATTTTGCAATCATTATTTCTTCAAATTATCTTTTATTCTTCTTACTTTTAATTATTCCAAACTATACGGCTTTTGGCGGAAAACAGACAAATATTTCTTATCCTAAAATTACAACAATAACAGAAAATGTCGATTCAAAAATCAAGGTTGAACATATTTCCAAAAAGGTGCTCGGAGATTCTGTAGAAACAGTTTACATAGAAACACCTATGCAGGCAGACGCAATTTTACTTCAGATTACTGGCGATACTCTTATTCCGGTTTTATATTCTGATGAAGAGTACACTATCGACAATACAAAAACAGTTTCGTTTAAAATTCCGTCTTATCCTCCAAAACAGATGACCTTCAGCTTTGGTTCTACCGGCAGCAATTTTACGATTCACGCAGAGGCTTATTACAGAACGCCGCATTTTAACCAATACGATTCTTATGTAAAGGAAATAAAATCGGGTGATGAGTGATGGAAAAATTACAGCCCTGGTTTTTACATATTGATTTAGACGCTTTTTTTGCTTCAGTTGAACAGCTGGATCATCCTGAGTACAGGGGAAAGCCTGTAATCGTTGGAGGAAAGCCTGAGGATAAAAGAAGCGTTGTTTCTACAGCCTCCTACGAAGCTCGAAAATACGGTGTTCATTCTGCAATGCCAACGGCTCAGGCCTACAAGCTCTGCCCCAACGGTATTTATGTTCACGGAAGAATGGAACGCTACTCGCAGATTTCTTACCTCATAATGGAAATAATCAAAAACTATTCTCCCGACTTTTTACAGATGTCCATAGACGAAGCTTTTATCGACATTACCGGTACAGAAAAATTATTCGGAACTCCTGTAGAAACTGCTCAGAAAATTAAAAACGAAATAAAAGAAAAAACAGGGCTCACTGTTTCAATCGGAATTGCGCCTACAAAATATCTTGCAAAAATGGCTTCGGAAGTAAATAAACCAGACGGACTATACTGCGTGGAACCGGGCCAGGAAGAAAGCTTTATGTTAGGACTCCCCATTAAAAAGGTTTTTGGAATCGGCGACAAAATGCAGGAAAGCCTAAAAAGATCTGGACTCTACACCACCCGAGACATTCACGAGCGCACCATTGAAAGTTTAAAGTTTATGTTCGGAGAAAATGCGGGAGATTTTTTGTACCATGCGGTGCGCGGCCAGATTTACGAGCCTTTTGAAAGAAAAACAAAGTCACATTCAATCAGCGCAGAAAAAACTTTTTCTTACGACATAACAGATTTATACACGCTGGAAACTTCTATCCTGGAACTCTGCCACGGAATTATGTTCCGGCTTTTACGTGAGAACGGTTTTTCGAGGACAGCCTTTGTAAAAATAAGATACGAAGATTTTAGTACGGTCTCCATCCAGAAAACTTATTCTAAAAACATCCTTACCTTAGACTTTTTGTACAAGGCTGTAAAAGAGCTTTTTGAAGAAAAATGGGAAAAAGGTCGCGGTGTAAGACTTTTGGGTGTAGGGCTTGAAAACATAGAAAAAGAAGAAAAACCATACCAGCAGGATTTATTTGACGACGGCTCTGAAAAGCGGCAGAAGGTAGAAAAAGCAATATTAAACCTTGAAAAAAAACATCCCGAAATTAAAGTACATAAGGCACGTATGCTCGAAAACTTTAACCGCACAGTAAAAATCTTAATTCTTTCTCTTTGTTTGTTCTTTGCAAAAAACACACTCATTGCAGAAGAAAATCATACCGTGCAAAAAGGAGCAGCCGGAATACTTCCAGAGGCTCAGGGAGTTACAGAAGAAACAGAAGCGCCTACTCAATTATTCAACTGGGAAATAAAGGGTTACTGGAAGGCAAACTTAGAAGAAAGCTTTATTGCAAGCTTTGGAAACGGCAACAGCTTTAGCCCTTCCTTTTCTGTTCCGGTATTTAAACAGGAAATTGATTTAAGTGCAAAGTTTAATATAAATAATCAGTGGAAGCTTTTGGTAGAATTCCTGGATAACTACGATAAAAATACTTTCACCTTAAGCTACACTGGCGACAAAACCTTAAAAACATTTATCTTTTCAAACAGAAACATTATTTTCCCGGATTATTACTCTGTAAAAAATTTTAACTATAATCCTGCAGGCGGTTCAAACGAAGCACCTGGAGTTTACTTTCATCTTGAAGATTATAAAAACAATAAATACTTAATGGATTTTCTTTTGCGCTACGACATGACAAAAAGCTCAAGCGCAACCTATTACGGAAAAAACAGCGTAACAGACACAAAAATAAAACCTCAAGATTTTGCCTATGGAAAAACCTTTGTCCTTCCAGACGAAAATGTTTTAAAAAATATCAAGGCAGTTTATGTTCAGTCTGATACAGGAGAATACAAAGATAAGGACGGAATAAGATATAAAAAGCTTAGTGATTCAGATTTTATTACAAGCCTTTATGAAAAAACATTAACTCTTTCTAAAAAAGCAGGCGGCTCAAAAACTAAAAATAAGATTCCAGAAATCCTTATCACATTTACAGATTCTTCTTTAAGAGATTCATTTATTTCTTCTTTGGGCTCATACTCAAATGCTTCATCTTTTCTTGGAAGCATACAAGCCTTTTTTTACAGTGCAGATTCATCACTGGACTTAAGTAAATATAATTATGAATTTAAAAATGAAATTGACGGAGAGCCGTGTTTAAAAATTCAAAGCAGCTCGGGCTTTTCTCCATTTTTATACTGTGCAAGCTATGACTTGGGTCTTACAAATAATTCAAGCGTTCAGGTAGTAAGCACCACAGACGAAGTTTTTGTAAAATACCAGGCACTCACTCCGGAAAAAGATACATCCTTTTTACAGACAAATCTTTTTGAAGAAAACCACACTTATGTAACAGTGCAGAATACAGACTATTTATCCCAGACTGTTGATTACACAAAGCCTCAAGCCCGCTATCCTTTTGCAGATATAGATCCTTATGTTTATGTTACAGGAGAATCAAAAACAGCCTTACAAATCCGCTCTCGTCTTTACACAAAGGTTTCTTATTACGACATCGGGAAAAAAGCATCACAGGGCTCTGTAAAGGTTTATGTAAACGGCATTTTGGATAAGGGTGCAGTTTATTCTCCAACCTCGGGCTTTGTAACACCGTCTGTAAATGTAAGCGACATAGATAAGGTTTATATTACCTGGGATGATGAAAGTAATACTTATTCAAACGGAGCATTTATTGGAGGAGCCGGCTATGTGTATAAAATTACAGACGCATGGACCTTTGATGCTACCCTCACTTCAAGAATTCCTTTTGCACCATTTACGTCTTACGCAACCTACGACAATAGCTTTTCTTTATATACAGCACTTACAGGCGGAATAAACTATAACTCAAACAAAATCAAGGCAAGCGAGGCTTTAGCTTTAGCAGTTGAAAACGAAAACATTAAAAACGTTTTTGTATTAAATAACATCAATGCAGATAAAACCCAGATTTTTTATTTAAGCGAAACATCTTCTCATAAAACTCAAGTCCTGCCTTTATTAAACACAAACAGTGCCCCCCAGCTTTTAGAAGGAAACAACAGCACAGTTCAAAATTACAAGGGAAAAAGAGAAGAAAATTTAACAGGCTACAAGGTTCCTCTTGAATGGGATTTTGGCTCTGTTACACCAGGAGAAAATGCCTGGGCAAGCGTTGATATAAAGCTTACAGACGGCACGGTTCTTTCTAATTCATCGATTTTTGAAATTGCTCTTAAAAAAGACGAAGGTTTAAATTCAATTTTAGATTCTAACTATGAGCTTTACCTTCAGCTTGGAACAAAGGCAGAGGATGAATTTACTGGAGAAATTAAAAACACAATTCCAACCTGGAAAATTTCTTGCGTAGATGATTCAGTTTTAGAAGCGTTTGATTTTGGTGTTGATGGCTGGCAGTTTATAAAAATTAAGATTACAGATACGCAGCGTGCAAAGCTTATTTCAAATCATGATGCAAGATTGATTTTAGTAAAGAAAAACTATAACCCGGGCACTGATGCTCAAAAAGGAATTTTATATCTTGGTCCATACCAGCCTCACCAGAAAAGTGCCTTAGTTAAAGCAAACTCAAATATTTTTACAGTAAGCACAACAACCCCGGCAGATTCTTCAAAGGCCGGAAGTGAATATTTTGACTCTTATTATGCAGATAAAGTTTTTTTCCAGAATGATGATTTAAGTCTTTTGGATAGCGAGCTTTTAATTACAGTTGAAAAATATTTTAAAGAAGCAGGCTTTTCTGATTACGCTTATGTAAACTTTGATTTTTCTTACAGTAAGGCGGCAGAAACAGGTTATTCAGGTAGTAATGAGACTGGGATGATTGTGGAGCTTTGTACTGCAGCCGCGCACCCGGCCACCGCCTTAAAACTGTCGCTTCCGGCTGCAGTTCTAAAAGGGTACGTCACGGACGCAGAAAAATGGCATTCTATATGAGTGGGGCTGGAGGATGGAAGTGTATGGATAGATGGTACAAAGCTTGCTTTGGGCTCCTACACTCTCTACATCGATAAAACCGTTACACCTGGCTGCCAGAAAATTATTTTTAATACGGCTCTCGGCTCTACAAAAATCATCCAGGGAACCTTCCTTGCAGGCTGTATTTATTTTACAGAAACAAAAACAAATTTCCTTGCCAAAAACCACCTAAGCTTTGACTATGAGGATAAAGAGCTTAGTTTTAAAATAAAAGATACAGAGCTATTTTCAAAACCAGAGGTTCATCTTTCTTCAATGCAAAGCTTTACAACTTCGGGTAATTCACTCACAGCAGAGGCAAAGGCAGGTTTTACTTCTTACGACATAAAATTCAACTTTGATTCTTCTTTTGCCACAAACTTTAAAGATTCAAATATTTTACAAAATGCAGGACACACAATCCAGACTCAAAAAGAATTATTCCGTGTCTTTAATTTCAGCGAGCTTTACAGGTACAACGCACAAAGTCTTTTAGAAACTTCAAATATTTTTACACTCGATTTTAATAAAATAAACTTCCCTCTCTCGCTTAATTTTACAGCAGGCGGGCAGTCTTCAACTTACGAAATAAAACAAAACTATTTTTCAAATTTAAAATTCAGTATCCCGGTTAAAGAAAATAAAATTGAATCAGACACAACATTTACATTGAGCCAGAATGCAACTTCTGATTTGACACAGCTTGAAAATAAAGATTATTTTACAGGTTTAGGCTACATCAAACTTATAGAATTTAATCCGGGCCTAGAAAACACTTTAAACAGAAAAACAGATTTAAAATCAACATTAAGCTTTAACTTTACAAAGACAAAACCTGTTCTAAGCTTTAACGCAATTGCAAATTATAAAAACTCAAACGACTTCCAAAGTTCTGACCTCTTAGCCCTTTCTGTTCCGGTAATAATTGGAAACAGTACATTAACCTTTAATCTTTCAAGAACAGCCGGAAAAACTCAAGGCGGAGTTCAAAACAACAATTATTCAGAACACCTTAGTACCTTCTTTGAACATTTTGACAATAACTCACTCATTTTTATAAGCCTCCCTGTTTACGATTTATTTGATTCATCATTGGGCGGCAAATTTAACGGAGCTTATACATCAGCCTTTTATTCCACAAAATACGATATAAGCTGGAAAAGAAAGCTTACAAACTCAATTAAAGATTTATTTATTCCAACTGCCCTCTCTCTTTCTGCTACCCGTGATATAAGAAAAACAGAAAGCGTTAATGATATTTATCAGCTTAAGGCAAGCGGAATGTTTAACTTTGTAAATCTTTTTGGAAAAGACGGAAAAATGCCTCTTGCAAAATGGTACAACCAGGATGAATATAACGCTTCATTTACTTCATCCTTTGTGCTCCCATGCGGAACAACAGACCAAACAACCTATCTTATTTCATTCTACGAAAGTTATCTTATGTACATAGATAACGATAATTCTTTAAAGCTTGGAGATGATTTTACAATTTCTAATACAGATAACTGGAAGTTAAGATTTACGGCTTTATGGAATCACAAGGGTTCGTTCAGTATCCTTTACTACATTCCAAAGCTTATCTTCAAAGACTTAAAGGAAGAAGAAACAAAGATCACAAGAAAAGAAATTTTAAACATCTCTCTTGGAAAAACAAATGCTGAATTTATAAGCTCATGGGAAGCAACTCATTCGTGTGATTATACTTTTAAAAAGAATTACACAGTAAACACAAGCCTTGGCTTAATCTACAATCAGTATGAGAAAAAAGCTAACACAATTGATTTTAAAATGAGCCTTGGATTAAAGCTCTTATTTTAACGGCGCAAAGTAACCGCTTTCTGCCCTTCCGCTTCTGTTTAAAAGATAAACTTCAATTTCCAAAGGAAGATAATTTTCACCAAAGTTTGTAGGCAAGGTTGATGTAAACGAAAGCTGATATACACCCTGAGGAATATTTACAATGTCGTTATAAATGCCTTTTAATCCTTCAGGACGGAATACATAATAAAGGTCTCCGCATGTGTTATCAATTATGTACTGAAGCTCTGCGTCTACTGCTCCCTGATTTACCTGAATCATAGAAAAGTCTACGGCGTTGTTATTCAAGAAGGCTGTGAGCTCTGCAAGGTTATATTTTTCAAAGCTTTCGTAAGCACAGGTTCCGTCTGAAATATAAATGATTGATCTTTTCTTTGCAGAATTGATTAAGTCATTTGCAGCAAGGCGGATTGCAGTATCAATTGAAACTGAATTAGTTAAAGGATTTTTTAATGCGCTAAGGCTGAAGTTTCCAAGTCTGTCAGGATTTCCGATGTATTCTGTTACAGGAACTGTTCCCGCACTAACTACACGCAAGGTTCCTCTTCCGTTCATAGAATCTGCAATTTCTTTTACTGCGGCTTCAATTTCGTTTTTATAGGCTGTAGAAGAATTCTGTCTGTCTATAATGATTGTGATATCTGCATAAGTATTATTTGCGGCACTTCCAATAAACTTTACGTTTCCAACAGGTCTGTTCTTTTCCTGAAAATAAAAGTTTTCATCCTGAAGGCCAACAACCGGCTGTCTGTGTCTGTTTTCAACTTTAACTTCTACAGTAACGTTCGGGAATTTTGAAGCGTCCACATTTTCAATCTGAACAAAAAGACCGCCTACAAGTTCCTGCATCTTAGACATTACATAAACTTCGTTTGCATAAAAGTCTGTTACAAGAACGTTGTTGTTTACATCAGGAACGGCAGCTGTAATTCTTGTTTTTCCTTTTCCTGTGTTTCCGTATTCCATTAAGGCACCGGTGTCTAAGTCTACAGAATAGATTTTATTTTTATCACAGATGATTACGTCATTCTGCCAGAGCTTCATAGATTCAGGCTTTTTAAAAGTTCCTGGCTGAACAAGCTCCTGCACATAGTTTCCAGAGCGATCAAACTCATAGATACATCCGATATCTTCGTCTGCAACGTATACGCTGTCTCCTACAACAATAATTCCTGTAGGACCACGTAAGCCTCCAAAGCCAGCAGCCTTTCCACCAAAGAAGTAAAGAGGATTTCCGTCCTTGTCAAAAACGTCTACACGGCGGTTACCGTAATCTGTTACATAAATACGGTCAAGATAATCGAGGGCTATGTACTGAGGTCCAACCATGTTTCCAAGGGCGCGACCTTTAGAGCCGATGTACTGAATAAATGAACCGTTTGAATTCAACAAAGCAATTCTGTCTCCGGCACTTTCAGAAACCAAAAGCTTTCCGTCCGACATTCTTACAATATCAAGAGGTCTGTCAAAGCCGTTCAAAGGCCCCGTAAGTCTTTCTATAACCTTTCCGTTCAAGTTTAAAAGAAGTACTTCGTTTGAATTATATGCTACAACCCAGAAGGTTCCGTCCATATTAGGAAGAACACTAACAGGGCCGCTGAAAATAAAGTTTCCGTTATGATTTCCGTCAAAGCTTCCTGCTTCGGAAAGTTTTAAAAGCTTATCAAGTGAATCGCCTGTAACGCGTCTTTCACGAACAATTTCAATTTTGTTCTGTAAAAGAATTCCGCCGTAACCATTGTCGCTGGCAGTTTTCCAGTATTCGAGTGCTGAGCCTTCCATACCGGCTTTATAATAAGCGTTTCCAAGCCATTCAAGAATTAAATTATCGTTTGGTAAAAAAGAAAGGGATTTTTCAAATTCAACTATTGCTTCGTTATAAGAGCCTTTGTAATATGCCTGAACACCAAGTCTGAATGCTTTTGCGGCTTCTCCTTCGGCCTGTGTTCTTATTCTGTCATTTGGAACTTCCATTCCGCCTGTATAAGTTGTTTCCTGAGAAGCGCCGGTAATTATGAGGCTGAATAAGATTAAAACAGAAGCAATAATTTTTTTCATTTAACGTCCTGCCTTTGCCAGTAACTGCATGTGTTCTGCAATAACAACGTTCTGTCCGTCGAGCTGTTCGGCCTGTTCAATGTATTTTTTTGCATCGTCATAAAGGCCAAGCTTGTAATATACATAGCCCAAAGAATCAAGACATGCAGCTGAATCAGGAGCGCGCTTTACGGCACTCTTGCATAAAGATAATGCTCTGGTTAAATCCTTGTTGTTAGAAGCAAGTACATAACCAAGTCCGTTTAAGGATGTAAGGTTTTCAGGATCTTCTTCCAGAGAGCTTTCGTAATATTTCATGCATTTTTCTGTATCACTTTGTTCCCATGCAATGTATGCAATGGCAGCATATACAGAAGCAGTCATATAACCTGTTTCCAGAAGTTTATTCAATTCAAAATCTGCGAGTCTTTTTCTGCCGGAAATGGCATAGATAACAGCAAGTAAAAATCTGCACTGTAAAACTCTTTCAAGCTGTGCGCCCGAAGTTACTACCTGTTCAAGATACAATAATGCATCGTCATATCGTTCTAATTTAGCATAACAAAGCCCGAGGAAATATGCGATTTCGATTTTATCTGCCCCGGAATTGGCCGGCAAAGATAAGAAAAAAGCCAAGGCGCCGGAATAGGCCTTCTGCTTATAAAGGTTAATACCGTCTTGTAATATATTCATTGTCCCCACCCAAAAATATATATTATCTATTTTACAACGAATTCTTTATATCGTCTACTAATATATACACAAAGAGGCACATTATTAAAGCTCAAAATCAGCGTTAATCTTTGATGATTACAGCACCTTCTGCAGGATGAACTTCGTAGCATTCAGGGTGATAACCAAAGATTTTTTCAAATTCATTCAGTCTTGCCTTAAACTTTTCTTCATCACTTGCACGGATAATTGCATACATACAGCGTCCAAAGCCTTTTCCGGTAATTCTTCCGCATGCAACCTGGTTTGTAATCATATCAAGATTAGGTTCAAGCTCTCCCACTCTCTTTAAAATCCAGTCAATTTCAGGGCAGGAGATTTCGTACATATCACGCATTGTTTCGTGGCTGTGGTTGATTGCACGTGCAAACTTAAAAAAGTCCTTCTTTTCAAGACCTTCGCGTGCTTCAAGAACATCATTGTGCTCCCTCATCATACTAAGCATCTTTCTGCGTACATCTTCCGAAACAACACTTAATTCTTCGTTTATATCAGTTACGTTTGTAATATACTGCCATCCGCCGTATACGTTTGGTTTTTCTTCCCTCAAATCTCCAAGCAAAAGAGCCAGCTGAGGTTCAAAAATTGTTTCTTCATTCCATACGTTTACACGAGGAACCTTTGTATCAATAAGGAAAATCTTTTTGTCATCAAAATTATAAGGAACATAATCCCATGCATTCTTACTGTAATCAGTTATGAGAAGATTTCCTTTTTTAGAAAACAGAGCCGAAAAATTATCTGCATTATAGTTATTTCTCTGTAAAAAGCGTCTGTTTGCCCTGTCCATTGCCTGAAGCATCTGAATATCTGTACATGGAACTTTAAAAAGATTTTTATATGCAACAAGGGCTGCAGCTTTTATTGCAGAAGTAATACCAAAACCGGCTGTAGGAAGTATTTCTGAATAAACAGTAATATCCATACCGCCAAGATCAAAGCCTCCGGAAACATATCCGTATGCTACAGATTTTAATGCGTTTGCCCATTTATCTTCTTTTTTATATTTAAGTGAAGAAAGATTTGCACGTTTGCTTTCCTTAAGCTGAACAAAATAGAATTTTAAAATTGAATCTGTACGTTTAGAAACAGCAACATATACAGGCAGATCTACTGCCATAGACAAAGTTTTATCTTTAAAAAACCAGGAATGTTCGCCAATAAGATGAAATCTACCGGGCGCTTTTACTACAATTTCAGGTTTCTTTTCATATACCGCTAAGTGTGCATCATTTATAGCCTTCATTTAAGAGCTCCCCCAAACTTTATAAATTACATTTTTATTGCATTTTTCAATTAACAGCGTTATATTTCAGAAGAAACTAAAAAATACATTTTTTAAATATTAACTCAATGAAATCAATTTTACAAGTTTTTTATGCAATTTTTTCTGCCATTCTTCTGGCTTTAGCCATTCCAAACGAATTAATACCGATGGGATGTCCTCTCTTAGCATTTATTGCACTTATTCCGTACTATCTGGCAATAAAAAACTCTAATTCGTATAAAGAAGCATTCTGGCTCGGCTTTTTACAGACAATTACAACGCATCTACTTTCAAGTTTCTGGCTCGCTTTTTTCCGTGACTTTGCAATATTCACACTCGGAGCTTCTGCCATTGCAACAGGTTTTATAGGAGCTTTATTTGCACTTCTTTTATATCTTCCTTTTTCAAGAAAGAAAAACGAAGCCTTGTGCAATTTTTCCCTTTATAAACCCTTTCATCAGAATCAAACATTTAAAGCCGTTTATTTTGCTGCAGTCTATACCTTTTTTGAATACTTTAAATCAAACGGATTTTTAGGCTATCCCTGGGGAACAGTTTCGAGCGCCATGTACACCTTCCCAATTTTTACTCAGATTGCAAGCATTACGGGAACTTACGGCATAACCTTTATAACTGTCTTTTTTAATTGTATTTGTGCTCAGTGCTTTGAATTATTTACAGATTATTATCATGTTGATTTAAAATGCCAGAAAAATGCATTACTCAAAGACTATATAATTTCTACTAAATTTTTTGCAGTTATTTTTGGAGTTTCCCTTATTTACGGAATCATTCAATATAATATTCCGCGCGTTCCTGTAAAACAGATTACAACAATTACAGTGCAGCAGAATTCAGATCCATGGGAAGTTCCTTATGATGAAATGAAGAATATCGAAATTTCCCAAAAGCTTTCTTTAGAAAAAATAGCCGAGCTTAAAAACCAAAATAAAAAACCCCAGCTCATTGTCTGGAGCGAAGGAACACTTATGAGCGCATTCCCAAGTGCCGTTCGTCTTTTTGAACATATGCCTGAGTCCCTTCCGCTTAAAAGCTTTATACAGACTTCCGACACACCTCTTATAACAGGCGCTTCCTATAGATATACTCTCACTCCGCTTGATAATACAAAGGAGCCTCAAAGAAAGTTTTATAATTCAACCCTTTTATTTAATCAGAAAGGAGATTTAAAAGGATATTATGCAAAGCTTCATTTAGTTCCTTTTGCTGAATTAATACCTGGAAAAAATAATCCTATTGTAAAAAAAATACTCAGAAAGCTAATCAATTTTTCTTCCGGCTGGGACAAGGGAGACAGCCTTGCTTATTTTGATTTACCTTGTACAAAATTAAAGGATTACAGCGAAAACCCTATTAAGATTTATGATTCAAATACAGAACAGATAACTACTCTTTCAAACCAGGAAACAACCGTACGCATTGCAACTCCTGTCTGCTTTGACGATGCATTTACAGAAGCCATGAGACCTTTGTTCTTAAACGGAGCCGAGCTTTTTATAAACCTTTCGGATGATTCCTGGTCGTGTAAAAAATCAAGTGAAATACAGCATTTTGTGATTGCATCCTACAGAAGCATTGAATACAGAACCACAATGATCCGCTCAACAAATGCAGGAGTTTCATGCGTAATAGATCCAACAGGCCGCATTTTATCAAGCCTTCCACTTTTTGAATCCTGTGCACAAACCTATGATGTTCCCGTTTACCCAAGAAACATTACTTTTTATGCAAGATTCGGCGACTGGCTTCCACTTTTATGCATCCTCTTTTTCCTTATTTCTTCATGGTTTATGTACAAAACCTTTACTCCAACCGACTACAACTCGTATGAAAGGAAGAGTAAACACTACTTTGTAAAAAATAGTCAATAGGTAAAGGCTGAATTTTTTACCTAAGCACAAATTTTTTTTTTGTCAAGAAAAAAAGTTTTAAAAAATTCTCATTTTTTTTAAAGAATTCTCTTGCCACTCTATATCTAGTGTTATATTATTTAATAACTAACAAAAAAACACTAGAACAAAAAGTTTCTGTGAAATCGGGAGGGAAGCATGCGCTGTCCTTATTGTGGGCATCCAGAAGACAAAGTACTTGAGTCCAGAACTCTGATAGGTGGGGAAAGTATCAGACGAAGACGCGAATGTACTGCATGCGGATATCGTTTCACAAGTTTTGAACGTATTGATGAAAAACCCTTTATGGTCGTTAAACGGGACGGAAGAAGACAACCCTTTGACAGAGCTAAGCTGGAAAAAGGAATTGTTCGTGCTCTGGAAAAACGCCCTGTATCTACAAGCATGGTTGAGCAGATATCTAACGATATTGAAGACATGGCCATCAAGTACGCTCGTGAAGAAAGAGAAATCTCCACATCTCAACTGGGCGAATTAGTCCTGGAAAAACTGTATACCATAGACAAGGTGGCATATGTAAGGTTTGCATCTGTGTACCGCCACTTTGAAACAGTTGAAGAATTTATTAAAGAAGTTAGAAACATTACAAAACGAGGGGAAAAAAATGAGTGACCAATCGATCTTTCCAGAATGGAGAAATTTTCTGGGAACAAGTTCAGACAAAGAAACAAGCGGGTTCTTGAGATCTGTAGTTAAACGTTCAGGTGAAATTGCAGATTACGACAGAACAAAAATTGAAAAGGCTATTGAAAAAGCAATCGAAGCCGTTGAAAAGCAGAAGGATCCGGACAGAGCAGCAAAGCTCACAGATTTCGTTGAAGAAAAACTCAGACTTCAGCTTGCCGGAAACCGTGCTCACAGTATTCCTGCCATCGAAGAAATTCAGGATATTGTTGAATCTGTGCTCATCGAACAGCAAGAAGTAGAAGTAGCAAAAGCCTACATTCTTTACAGAGCAAGACACGAAGCAGTACGCGACGCCAAAAACCTTATGATTGATATCAACAAGACAATGGACGGATATCTTGGACAGAGCGACTGGCGTGTAAACGAAAACGCAAACGTAAACTTTTCCCTTGGTGGACTTATCCTTCACAACTCAGGTACAATCACTGCCAACTACTGGCTTAACAACATCTATTCAAAAGAAGTTGCAGAAGCTCATAAAACAGCAGCATTCCATATTCACGACCTTTCAATGTTCTCTGGCTATTGTGCAGGTTGGTCTTTGCGCCAGCTCATAGCAGAAGGACTTGGTGGAGTTCCTGATAAAATTACATCTAAGCCTGCATCACACCTTTCTACACTCGTAAATCAGATTGTAAACTTCCTTGGTATTTTGCAGAACGAATGGGCAGGCGCTCAGGCATTCAGTTCATTCGATACATATCTTGCACCGTTTGTACGCATTGACCATCTTGATGAACATCAGGTTCGCCAGTGCCTTCAGAGCTATATCTATGGTGTAAATACTCCAAGCCGCTGGGGTTCACAGGCTCCGTTCACAAACATCACAATGGACTGGGTTTGCCCTGATGACCTTAAAAACAAAAAAGCAATTGTTGGCGGAAAGGAACAGGATTTTACTTACGGTGACTGTCAGAAGGAAATGGACGTTATCAACAAGGTGTTCATTGAACTCATGATTGAAGGTGACGCAGAAGGACGTGGATTTGCATACCCTATTCCAACATACAACATCACAAGAGACTTTGACTGGAATTCAGAAAACGCAAAGCTTTTGTTCACAATGACTTCACAGTACGGAACACCAAACTTCCAGAACTTTGTAAACTCAGATCTTAATCCGTCTGACGTACGTTCTATGTGCTGTCGTCTCCAGCTTGATAAACGCGAGCTCAGAAGAAGAGGCGGTGGTCTTTTTGGTGCCGATGAATTCACAGGTTCCCTCGGTGTAGTTACAATCAACCTTCCACAGATCGGATACCTTGCTAAAAACGAAGATGAATTCTACAAGCGCCTTGATTACCTTATGGACCTTGCAAAAGAAAGTCTTTGTGTAAAGAGAAAGGTAATTCAGCGCCTTTACGATGGCGGATTATTCCCATATACAAGACGCTACTTAAAGACTTTAGTAAATCACTTTAATACAATCGGTTTGTGCGGCATGAACGAATGCTGTATGAACTTCCTTGGCGTAAACATTGCAGACCCAAGAGGAAAGCAGTTTGCTGAACAGGTTCTCCAGCACATGAGAGAAAGAATGCAGGACTACCAGGAACAGACAGGAGACCTCTTTAACCTCGAAGCAACACCTGCTGAATCTACATCATACCGTCTTGCACGCCACGACAAGGAACAGTTCCCTGACATCATTACAAGCGGAACAGACGAACCATTCTATACAAACTCTTCACAGCTTCCTGTAGATTACACAGCAGACGTATTCGAAGCTTTGGATCATCAGGAATCACTGCAGACAAAGTATACAGGTGGTACAATGTTCCACGTTTACATGGGTGAAGCTCTTAAGGACTGGAAATCTTGCGCAGACTTAGTAAGAACAATTTCAAGCAAGTACAGAATTCCGTTCTTTACAATTTCGCCAACCTATTCTATCTGTAAGATCCACGGATACCTTACAGGCCAGCAGTTTGAATGTCCGAAGTGTAAGGCAGAAAAAGAAAAGGCATTAAAGGCAAAACTTAAGGAGCTTGAAGAAGAAAAAGCTAAAATTTTAGCAGAAGCTAAATAAATGCATATAAATTAAAAAAAAAAGTAAAGAAAAAAAGTGAGTCTGACGATATATATAGTGTCATTACACTTGACAATAGGCTGTAATCACACTATATTTAGTGTGTCGGTAAAATTATTTCAACTTTGTAATGATTACAAAAACTAACGACAGGGGAAAATGGGAGGAATTAAAAGTTATGGAAACAAGAACACTTGCACAGGTAGAACAGGAAATCGCAGACACTAAGGCTGCATTACAGGATGTACATGGTACAGAAACTGAAGTTTACGCACGAATCGTTGGTTATTATCGTGCAGTAAAACATTGGAACAAAGGTAAGCGCGACGAGTTTGATCAGCGAAAAATGTTCACTTTGGAAGCAAGTAAAGAATACGATATTACTGAAGCAGACGCACCTTGTGAATGCTCGGCTCCTGCAAAAATGATTAATGCAGAAGCAAAAAAGGACAATCCTGTTATGAACACAGAAAGCGTAACATACGAAATGTATACACGCAAAACTTGTCCAAACTGCCCTCCAGTAAAAGAGTTTATGAATAACATCGAAATGAGCGGCCGTTCAATCGATGTAGATACAGAAGAAGGTCTTGCAGAAGCAGCTAAGAAAGGTGTTTTTGCATCTCCAACCGTAATCTTCTACAATACAGCTGGTGTTGAAACAGCACGCTGCCACAATGTGGAGGAACTTGAGGCGGTTTTTAATAAGGTAGCCGTAATCGCATAATTATGGCTACACTGCCCTTAGACAAACCTGCAGGAGTACTGGTAAAAACTACATGTGTAGATTTTCCGGGACTTGTTGCAGGTTCTTTTTTTCTAAAAGGATGTAATCTCCGCTGCCCTTACTGTTATAACACAGGCCTTGTTTTAGACACCCCTTCTGACGTGACTTTAAATACAGTTCAGGAACTTTTTGACCACATGGAAAAGCGCCAGGGTATTCTTTCGGGTATTGTTATAAGCGGAGGAGAGCCTTTAATTAATCCATACACACCATTAATCATTAAAAAAGCCCGGGAGCTTTCCTACAAGGTAAAACTTGATACAAACGGCACACTCCCGGATGAACTCGAAGTATTTTTAAACGACAAGGAACTAAGACCAGACTTTGTTGCAATGGATTATAAAACAAGCCCTGCACGCTATGCGTCTACGATGTGCCCTGCTTTTTCAAGCCTTTTTGGAAACACAGAATTCTTTGAAAAAAAAGTTCTTAAATGCATTGAGCTGGTTTCGTCTTTACCACAACAAGAACGTGAATGGAGAACGGTTATGGTGCCTGGGCTTATAACAAAAGAAGACCTGAAAATAATGGCATCATATTTACCTCAGGATGCTTCGTGGCAGTTTGCACAGTTTATGAATGGGAACTGTATTGATCCAGCATATAATACACTTACACCTTACACTGATGATGAATTAAAAGAATTAATTACATATGCTAAGACTTTAATAACTGGTGCGGAATTGAGATAAAAAAAATTCCACACAAAGATTAAAAATCGCTTGTAGTTTAAATACCAATTTTAAAGAGGCGGGAACAGAGATTAAAAATCGCTTGCAGTTGCCTAGCGGATTTGCAAAACCGCGCACTCGTGCGCTACACGCTACAATGCGGTGTAATTATACACATTG
Organism: Treponema sp.; assembly: GCA_017962965.1. Classification (GTDB taxonomy): domain Bacteria; phylum Spirochaetota; class Spirochaetia; order Treponematales; family Treponemataceae; genus Treponema_D. The sequence continues at coordinate 27,684 of JAGCUI010000062.1, forward strand.
CCGGCTACGGCCGGCAGCATTGTAGAGTGTTTTTGAAATCCGGTAGGCGCCTTCC
>JAGCUI010000063.1 GCA_017962965.1 Treponema sp.
AAATCGCTTGCAGTTGCCTAGCGGATTTGCAAAACCGCGCACTCGTGCGCTACACGCTACAATGCGGTGTAATTATACACATTGCCGGCTACGGCCGGCAGCATTGTAGAGTGTTTTTGAAATCCGGTAGGCGCCTTCCGCGATTTTTAGTCTTTGTGGAGTTAATTAAAATTGTTCTTTATATTCCAAATAAGCAAGTAACATCTTTTTTTTAGCTCTAATGTTTTTTTTATATATTCCATTTCTTTTAAATTTATTTTTTTTCTAAAACCCACAAATTTCGTTAGATTTTCATCCGTTTTCTAAACTTTTTTTCCCAAAATGGTCCGATTTCTTCTAAAAACGCATATTAACTAGGTAAGAGATTTTTATCCTTACTAAATTAATTAATACTGGAGGCTCGGTATGGGATTAGATGAAGAGCTTAATAAAAAATGGGAAAATGCAACGCTTGCAAACAATTTTATTTTTTACAAGGTTATGAGGGAATATCCGAACGCATGTAAACATTTAATCGAGATGCTTTTAAAAATCAAAATCGGGAAAATGGTATTTCTTCAGGAAGAGTATATCAATCTTGATAATGAAGGAAAGGCTATCCGTCTTGATGTTTTTGTTAAGGATAAAAACCGTCTGATTGACGTAGAAATCCAACTTAAAGATACAAAGGAACTGCCTGAGAGGGCACGATATTATCAGGGGCTCATGGATCTTGATTCATTGGGAAAGGGCGAAAGCTATAAAAAACTTAAGGATTCCCACGTAATTTTTATCTGTATGGAAAATATTTTTTCTGCACAAAAAAAGGATTTACCGGTTTACACTTTTGAAAACATGTGCCGGGAAGACAACAGCGTAAAGCTTAATGACAGGACCTACAAACACTTTTTTATTGCGCCTACATGTGCTAAAATGATTGAAGATGAGGAAATCAGAAGCTTTTTTGAATTCCTTATAACAAATAACCCCGCAGACAATTATACCAGCGAACTTGATTCATATGTAACCTACGCCAAAAAGAACATGCAGTGGAGGATGGAATTTATGACATGGGAACGAATGGAAACCTACAAATACGAAGAAGGCTTTGAAGACGGCGAACAGAACGGAAGACAGAACAAAGCCATTGAAGATGCCACAAATTTCTTAAAAGAAAAAATCTCTCCAGAAATTATTGCCCGCTGTGTTGGTCTCCCTCTTGAAGAAGTATTAAAGCTGGCGGAGGGGATTGAATTACCTGGTGCGTAGGAAATAAGAGGTGGCTTCGTATTCGGACCACCAGTTTTTTTCTTCTTGGGCTTTTTGGGCCAGACGCGGCAGGAGGGACTTGAAGTCTTGATTGGAACGGAAAATGAAGTCGTCGGTGGGCTCGTAATCGATTCCCTGATTTTTTAGTTCCTGGATGATTTCCTGCTTGAGTTTTTCTTCCTCGGAGCCGGGGGCGCATTCCAGCTGGGGTAAGAGGGCGCAGGTTGCGAGGCGAGCGCATTCTCCGGTCAGGTCGGTTTTATGTTTTACAATCAAATAATGGGCGGCGTAAATATTTTTTTCTTTGAGGGCAAAGCAGGCAGGCGGGAAATTTGAACATCCTGTATAATTTACATCGCAGTGGCCTTCTTCCACAAGGAGCTTAACCACAGGGAATTCTTTTTTATCCCCTATCACATGAGCAGCAGAACGTGATAATGGACATCCTTCCATTAAATTAGCCTTTACTGCTGCATTATATTCTAATAATAGTTTTATATATTTTATATTATCTTCAGAAAGCCAAGGTTTAGGACCATACAAAACAGGTAAATAATCAAAAGGTGAATGATTATAATAAGCTGTAAGAAAACCAATAGAACTACCACCTGCATCAGGATAATAACCTTCTTCAAGCAAAGTTTTTACAGCATCATATTTTCTATAAATAAGAGCGTATTGCATAATTGAAAAATAATAGTCAATTTTTTTTGAGTCTTCTATAATTTCCGGATGTTCTTTTAAAACCGTTTTAATCTGCTTTACATTATTACGACGAACAGGATCTGCTAAAACAAGTTCACTTTGTTTTAATTCGTGATTTAATACATTTTTTCTTTCATTAATACTATGGAAAAAAGAGTACCCCTGGTACAACAAAAAAGGCACAAGAAGGACAAGTACTACAATAGGAAAGGCTTGGCGTGTTTCATCCCAGTCCTTCTTTTCCTTCTCTTTCTGAGTCTCTTCTACCTTTTTTAATTCGTTTGTTTTTGGACTTTCATCAACTTTTACATTTTCAACTTTTTTATCTTTCATAATGCTCTCCTCTTAATTTTGCGTTAGAAAAATATCCGTGTGGCAAAAATCTTCGTACGCTGCTCCAAATTTTATTTAATCACATCAATAACCTTTTGTATATTCTCCATTCCTCTGTATTCGATAACATGGCTAAAAGGAATATCTTTAATATACGTGTACTGTTTTTTTGCGTACTTGCAGCTGTGGTGTTTTATTTCGTAGCGGATTGTTTCTTTATCTTCATAATTAAACCATTCACTGTAGCCGATTGCCTTTAAGCCGGGAGAATCTTTTGTATAGCCCATCTTTAATAAATCCTTAACTTCTTTTTCAAGGCCCTGATCGAACATCTCATCAACCCTTTGTTTTATCCTTTGATATAAAAGTTCTCTTGGAGGCTTGAGTACAATAAATTTAAAATTATAATTTGGTCTGAGTTCAGGCTCTACATTAAAGCTTGTTCTTGTTTTTCCGCTTAAATAATAAACTTCTAAGGCGCGGCAGATTCTGTATGAATCGTTTACGTGGATTTTTTTGGCACTTTGGGGATCTACTTTAGAAAGCTCTTCGTGTAATTTTTGATTTCCTTCCTTTATAATCCTCTGTTTTAATTCGTTTCTTAAAGCTTCATCACTTACGGGAGTTGGAGGCACGCCGAATAAAAAGTTTTTGATATAAAAACCGGTTCCGCCGCAAATAACTGGGGTTTTATTTTTCTGAATGATTTTTGAACACGCTTCGTCTGCAAGGTCTACAAAATCTGAAACATTAAACTGCTGGTCCGGGGTTAAAATATCTACAAGGTGATGAGGTAAAACTGAAGTTAAATCTTTCTGGGGTTTGGCGGTTCCTATGTCCATGTATTTATAAACGGACTGGGAATCTGCACTGATAATTTCTGCATTTAAAATAAAATGACTGCCCCCTGCACAAAATAATTCGCGCGTTAGAGCAGTCTTTCCAGATGCTGTTGGTGCAAAAATTACAATAACATCAGATTTAGTATTCAATTGAATTCCGTAAATCTCTTAGTTATTTTTTTCTTCGATACGGTAGTTTACAGTTTTATTGAAAAGCTGTCTTGCAGCAACGCAAACTACTTTACCGTAATTTTCTCTTACTTCTTCATCATTGATTTTTGCGAGCTGATAAGCACGGCGGCTTGCAGCTACGGTTATTTCATAAATATTATCGTTGAATTCTACTAATTTTTCCAATGGAAAGATCATAATTACCTCTATCTTTTTAATTTTAACAAAACATGGGATAGATGTCAATTATACCGGGAATAAGGACCTAGCTCAGAGAAATTATCTATTTATAAATTAACGAATATCAATTATAATTTTTGATTGAAAATAAAAAATATACGAATAAAAAATGAGGTTTTTATGGATAACAAGGAATTGATTGAAAAAGGTCTGGGAGTTTTGGGGATTGAGTTTGGGTCTACTCGAATTAAGGCGGTTTTGATTAATGATAAGTATGAACCGATTGCTTCGGGGGGATATACCTGGGAAAACTCGCTCGAAAACGGGATTTGGACTTATCCTCTTTCGCAGATTCATGAAGGTCTTAAGACTTGTTATGCGGAATTAAAAAAGGATGTTTTTTCTAAATATGGCGTAAAGCTTACTAAATTTAAAGCCGGTGGTATTTCTGCTATGATGCACGGATACCTGTCTTTTGATAAGGATGATAATCTTTTGGTTCCATTCAGAACATGGAGAAATACAATTACAGGTGAAGCTTCTAAAAAGCTTTCTGATCTTTTTAATTTCCCTGTTCCTGAACGCTGGAGTATTTCTCACCTTTACCAGGCTGTTCTTAATAAGGAAGAACATATTACTAAAGTAAAGAACGTATATACACTTGCAGCATACATTCATTACCTCTTAACCGGTAAAAAAGTTATTGGTGTGGGAGATGCTTCGGGAATGTTCCCTGTAAAGCTTGATGGAAACAAGGCTGATTACAACGCTGAATATTTAAAGAAATTTGAAGCACTTGATGAAATCAAAAAGATTAAGAGTGCAAACAGCGATTTTTCTATTTTAGACGGCGAATTATTTCCAAAGGTTTTGATGGCCGGAGAACAGGCTGGAACTTTGACTGCAGAAGGAGCTAAATTCCTTGATCCAACAGGTGAGCTTGAAAGCGGTATTCCTTTCTGCCCTCCAGAAGGAGATGCTGGAACCGGTATGGCAGCAACTAATTCTGTAAAGGCAAAAACCGGAAACATCAGTGCGGGTACTTCAGTATTCAGTATGGTTGTTCTTGAAAAAGACCTTAAAAATGTTTACCCGGGAATTATTGATATTGTAACTACACCGGACGGGTATCCTGTTGCAATGGTTCACTGTAATAACTGTACCGGCGAACACAACTACTGGATTAATTTCTTTAAAGAAATTGTGGACACTCTCTGCCCTTCTAACGGTGTTGATATCGGAAAATATTACGACACTCTCATTACAAAATCACTCGAAGCAGATAAGGACTGCGGTGGACTCTTGGCTTATAACTATCTTTCAGGTGAAACTATTACAGGCTTTAATTCAGGACGTCCTTTATTTGCAAGAGCTGAAAATGCAAAATTCAATATTGCAAACTTTATGAGAACACAAATGTTTGCTTCTCTTGGCGCTCTTAGAGCCGGAATGGATATTCTTTACGAAAAGGAAAATGTTCCTGTAGAAAGCATGACAGGGGCTGGAGGATATTTTAAAACTCAGGCCGGACTTAAATACATGGCTGCTGCAATGAAGACTTCTGTAAGTGCAATGGAAACTGCAGGCGAAGGAGGACCATGGGGAATGGCACTTCTTGCAGCATATGCATCGGACACAAAGGGAAAGACATTGCCGGACTTTTTGAACACAGAAGTTTTTGGTTCATGCAAGAAGACAACTTCTGCTCCAGAAGCAGACCTTGTTGATTCATTCAACACATTCTACGCACGCTACATGAAAGGTCTTGCAATAGAAAAAGCAGCCGTAGAAAACTTGTAATTAAAAAAAACATCGCCATTGCGA
>JAGCUI010000064.1 GCA_017962965.1 Treponema sp.
TGGCCTGTTTTAAGATATTTCTTTGCTTCGGTAATTGTCTTTACCGGTTTTGAAGAATCCATTCCCGTATTATCATCAGAAGAATTTCCGGAAGCATCCTGTGGGTCTACAAAAACATATTGATATTTCCATTTTGCATATAAACTGATATCCAGATGTGTAGAATCTGAATCTGAAAAATAATAGTCTCCGTTTGAGTCCGGGCTTAAAGCGGTTGCAGCAGAACAGGCCGAATCTGTATACCAACTGTCAAAAACAACATTATTATCGGAAGTATCATAAACTGCAGTAGAAGGAAGCGGGATAGGACAATCTACCCCAGTTTCTGTCATAATCCTGTTTGCAGTATCTCCCGAATATGGCTTTCCCCATTCATCATAGAGTGTAATGATTCTTGCTCTGTACCAGTCCGGGTAAAGCTCAATCGTATAAGTTCCAAAATCATCACTTTCTGTAAGGGAAGCAACATCTATCTCTTTTACATAATCAGTACCACTGGAACCAGGCATTGTCTGGATGAAAGTATCCGGAACTCCAGTCATAAGGCTCCATCCGCGGATAAGGTAATCAGGTTTCCAGTTTTCTATTTCACTGTCATAACCGGTAGGAAAATCATCACTCGTAATTGTATCTTTAAGTGAATAATGTTTTACAAGAACTTTAGATTCATCATAATCAGAGGAGCCATAATTATAAGCATGGAAAATAATTGTAAAGGTTGTGTCTTTAATAATCTGGGATTGCAGGTCGCCGTTAAAAGAAAATACGTCGCAGTTTACCGAAAAGAGAGAAAAAATGAGTGAAAAAATTATACTAAAAATGCTCTTTCTTTTACTCATAAGCCAGCTTTAATCCTCATCCCCCTCTAAAATCTTAAACCAAGATTCAAATAAGGCCATAAAAACATTCCCTGCATCTGGTTCATTGGAGCATAAATAAAATCAACACCAGCTTCTACAATCATGTGCTTAAAAGGAATCCAGTTAAATGCCAGGCCACCCTCATAGCATATATATCCATAGTATAAAGGATTATGAGCCATTTTGGAATAGTTGCCGTGATAATTTATCCCTTCCGTTACAAGAAGAAATCCTGCGCCTGCCTTTACATCAAGGCCGATTTTTTTATCTAAAAAATTCTTTCTAAAAAGAAGACTTAAATTTGCCGCATCAAAGGTGAGATTTAAATCAAACACGGCATCCTTTTGTTTTATGCGTTTTGCATGTGCGTAATCAAGGGAAATACCAAATTGAACTGTATCAAATTCCAGAAAGAGCCAGTTAAAAGCGCCGCCGTAGCCCAAAAGATTTTGAATAAGAAAAGATTCGTTCTGGGCATAGGTGTTTAAGGTGTCTGTAAGGATGAAATTAAAAATAACTGTGCCCGAAAGATTAATTTCTCCGTATCTTAAAGGTTCTTTGACCTCGCGCGAAACTGTAATCACCTCTGAATCGTTTGAATATCCGCTTGGATTTGTAATAACGAGCTTCCAGTCTCCTTCCTGAACATTTTCAAAGCTTGCCGAACTTGATTTTACTTCATTTTCTTCGTAGCTTGCAGAATCTTCTACTTCCTCTGTAACAAGGGTTCCCGTAATGCGCTCCCCTGTTTTTGTATTTACAAGTTCAACAACAGAATCCGAAGTGATTTTTTCTATGTCTACAGGAATTTCTACTGTGTTTTTTTTGCCCGAGCGGGGAACATCAAAGGTATTTTTTTCGAGAACAATTTCCGGTTTTAATGCCTTTGTAATTGTAAGAGGATGCCATTCTGTTTTGGAAGCTTCGTGACCCAAAAAGTCGTAGGCTATGATGCAGTATTGGTACTCACCGGCTGCAATGGAAAATTCAAAAAAGGTCTGAGTGATTTTAGGACTTCGTAAAACTTCCGCACCTTCCGGAGTTTGAATGATGAGCTCATATTCAAGGGCGTTTGCATCTTCTTCCCATTCAATTTTCTGAATAAAATCCCTTTGTTTTTGAGTTTGAGTCTGTTCTGTGCTTTCTTCTTCCGCCTGAATTTCTTTCTGTGATTCAACTTCTACTTCCTGACAGTACATACCAGAGGAAAAAAGAATTAAAAAGAGGAAAACTAGAGCTTTATGAACGAAAGGTTTAATAAACTGCATCAATTCTTTCCATTAAAAATTCGACATATAATTATATACAATATATAAGAATATTTAAAGGAATTAATCTTAAGGGCTTGCGGAGGTTATATAGGCTTTTTTCCCGTTGTACACGAATGTTTTTTTGTTCTATAATGCTTTTATGCGCGATATTCAGAATGAACACGACAACCGCGAAGTACCTCTCCAGAAGGTTGGAGTAAAAGGGGTGCGATATCCGGTTTGCGTATTGGATAAATCAAAAAAAAATCAAAACACAACTGCAACTGTAGATCTTTTTGTAAATCTTCCTCATAAATTCAAGGGAACCCACATGTCCCGCTTTATCGAGGTTTTTCATAAACACCACTCAAACATCACAATGCAACATTTTTTAGAGATGCTCGAAGAAATAAGAACAAAGCTGGACGCTGAAAAAGCATTCGGTTCAATCACTTTTCCATATTACATTCAAAAAGCAGCTCCTGTTTCGGGTGCAGAAGGAATTATGGAATACATCTGTTCTTACGAAGGAGAGGTTGGAGAAAAGGAACGCAAATTTTACATTACAATCGAGGTTCCTGTAACAACGCTCTGTCCGTGCTCCAAGGCAATAAGCGAATACGGTGCACATAATCAGCGCGGAAAAGTAAGGGTAAAGCTTTTATATAAGGATTTTTTCTGGATTGAAGATGTTATTCAGATGATTGAAGAATGCGCGTCCTCGCCTCTTTACACTGTTCTTAAAAGACAGGATGAAAAAGAAGTTACGGAACACGCCTACGATAATCCGCGTTTTGTTGAAGACGTTGTGCGCGAAGTATACCTGGGCTTAAAAAAGATGAACTTTGCCTGGTTCAGCGTAGAAGCCGAAAACGCCGAAAGCATCCATAACCACAACGCCTACGCATATACTTCGTCGTAGATTGCCGCGTCGCGCAAGCGCTCCTCGCAATGACGAGTGCGTCGCATCAACGCGCATCACTGCCACATAACGGTACGCATTGCCGCGCGCAGCTACCACGTCATTGCGAGCGCAGCTACCACGTCATTGCGTCCACAGCTACCACGTCATTGCGAGCGCAGCGAAGCAATCCATCTACCTTGCGGCGCTCTCTAATGTGTTCTGCATGAGCATTGCAATTGTCATAGGACCTACGCCGCCTGGAACGGGGGTAATGTAGCTGGCTTTTTCCTTGAGGTCTTCAAAATCGCTGTCTCCGATTAAACGGAAGCCTGATTTTTTTGTGCTGTCTGGGATTCTGTTTACACCAACATCAATTACTACGGCGCCGTCTTTTACCATATCCTTTGTTAATGTGTGAGGATGGCCCGAAGCTACAACCACAATATCAGCCTGTCTTGTGATTTCTGCCATATTTTTTGTTCCTGTATGGCACATTGTTACGGTGCAGTTTACATCCTTTCTTGCAAGCAAAATCGAAACAGGCTTTCCTACGATATTTGAGCGGCCGATTACAACTGCATGCTTTCCGCTTGTCTGGATTCCCATCTTCTGTAAAAGAACGATAATTCCGTGTGGTGTACAAGGCAAAAATCCGGGACGTCCAATCATCAAATTTCCAACGCTCACAGGATGAAAGCCGTCTACATCTTTAGAAGGATCTATTGCCATAATCACCTTATCTTCATCAATATGTTTTGGAAGAGGAAGCTGAACTAAAATTCCGTGAACGCCATCATCCTTATTCAATCCGTCTATAATCTTTAAAAGCTCTTCTTCTGTTGTAGATTCAGGAACTTCGATTGAACGGTCTAGCATTCCAACTTCTGCGAGTGCCTTTCTTTTTCCGGTAACATAACTTACGCTTGCAGGATTCTGACCAACTAAAATTACGGCAAGACAAGGCTGAATTCCCTTCTGTTTTAATGCTTCAACCTTTTCTTTAACCTCGTTTCTTACATCCTGTGCAATCTGTTTTCCATCAATAATAACGGCACTCATTGTTTCCTCCTCGTGTAACCTTCCATATAATATCTTTATTTTAATTGATAAACAGTCATAAAAACTGTATAGTAATAAAATATATTATTATAAAAAATGGGGCAATATGAAACGCTTTTTTTCAACAATTCTTTTAGTTTTAATCTGCACTACCGCAATCTTCGCACAGGAACAAGGCGATGAATATGATGACGGATATGTTTATGAACAGAATGGTGCCGGAGATCAGTTTGTAAAAATCAATATTGGATTACAGATTCCTCTTAACTTTGGGGCTCAGCTTCATAACGGCGGAAGCCTTACATTGGGTTATTATAGATTTTTAAATGGCTGGCTTGCTTTGGGTGGCGAACTTTCTGCAAGCTACAATGTTTCCATTGGAAATAAGGTTTTGGTTATGATTCCTGTTTCCTTTGGTGCTTTATTCCAGCCAAGCTATGATAAATTTGAATTCCCAATTTACGTTACAATGGGTTTGGGCTACGAAACATGGCAGAACATGAACTACTATCCTTCTTTTATAGGAAAGCTTTCTGCCGGTGCTTATTACCGACTTAACGAGATGTGTTCTTTTGGTCTTGCAATGGAATACTTCTTTATTCCTGAAACTTACGAAGATTCATCAAAGAACTTCTGTGCAAACTTCATTGGAATTACAATCGGTGCAAGATATCACTTCTAATTTAGGGTAACAATATGAAAAAAATATTTAAGACATTAATCATCAGCGCACTTTTTCTTTCGGCTTTGACTTCATGCCACGACATGGTTTTTTCAAATATTCTTGAAGACGTAACTCCGGAAGAAGCAACTGTAAACGGCTCTGTAAATGCAATTACACGCTATAATGTAGGCGGAGAAGAATACCTTGTAACTAATTCGCAGAAGGGTCTTATCTACAAAAAAGCAAGTGATAACCGCCACGGAGCATGGAAAACCTACAATCACCTTCCTTTTGAACTTCATCATTATGATTATTACAATACAACACATTATGGTCAGCAGGTTGTAAAGACTGCAGCTGATTCAACCACACTTTATGTAGTTGCAGTAACTTATCAGAATCACACAAGCCTTGGAACAAACTACCCTTCTCACATTTCAATCTGGGCAGCAAACATTTCAAGCTGGGATTCAACAGCAAGCTGGACAGACCTTAATGCAGACGGAACTAAAACTTATATCTACCAGGACGGAAATTACTTTAAAACTGATTTTAACGTATTCTGTACAAACACACCTAAGAATTCACACAGAAGAGCATATTTAAGAAACAAGGAATCTGAATTATATCAGTTATCTGCAAGTTCTTTAAATGCAATCACTGCAAATAAACCTTATGAGCAGAGCGGTGGTAACGGAAGAATCGATTCTGCTATCTGGTTCAATGGAACTGTTTATCACCTCGACAGTCTTGCTTCTACAACAAATGAAACAACAAGCTCAGATCCTACATACTTCTACTATTCACCTGATAACTCAAGAAGCGTATATACTGCAAGTGGAACTTCCCAGAGCAATCTTATTTCACCTGCAATCGATGCCGGAGAAGCTGTTTCTTGTCTTGCAATCACAAAGAACGCACTTTTAATTGGAAGAGCGAACACAGATGAAACTTCTGCATCTTACGGTGGAATTGTAAAGGCAAATGCAACAGACTATCTTCCTGAATCAAAGCTTTCGGGCTTTACAACAAACGCTGCTGCACAGATGCCAAGCTCTTATCTTATCAATACACTTTTGGCAGTAGATCCAAGCCAGAATGAAACTGAAACAGCTCTTTACGGCTCAATCATCTTTAGAACAATCGGAACTTCTTCTGCCGTAAACTACGATAATGTAGGACTCTGGTCTTACTACCCTTCTAGAGGTAACTGGAACAGAGAATAGTTTTTAATGGCTCAGAATTTATTCGAAGAAGCAGTACTTAGTACAGAACCTCTTGCCGCAAGAATGCGTCCCAGAAACCTTGATGAATACATAGGTCAGGACCATATTGTTGGCAAGGGAAGACTTTTAAGAAGAGCCATTGCCGCAGACCAGCTTACATCTGTAATTTTTTACGGACCACCTGGAAGCGGTAAAACTACACTCGCAAGAGTAATTGCAAATCATACAAAATCTAATTTTATTACACTCAATGCTGTTTTAACCGGAGTTGCAGATATCCGCGATTCCATTAAAAAGGCAGAGGATTTTAAAAATCTTTACAGCCGCCGCACTATTCTTTTTGTAGACGAGGTTCACCGCTGGAATAAAAGTCAGCAGGATGCACTTCTTCCATGGGTAGAAAACGGCACAATTATTTTAATCGGTGCTACAACAGAAAATCCTTTCTTTGAAGTAAACAAAGCTTTAGTAAGCCGTTCCCGTGTATTCCAGCTCAAGCCTTTAACAAATGATGATTTAATGAAGGCAGCGCAGATGGCATTAACAGACACAGAACGCGGCTACGGTCACTGGAAGGTTGAATTTGAAGAAGGAGCCCTTGAACACTTAATAGACACTGCAAACGGAGACGCACGCTCTTTATTAAATGCACTGGAGCTTGCAGTAGAAACAACCCCGGAACAGTGGAGACCAAAAGACAATCCTCCGGTTCCAGCCTTTGGTTCACAGATTTACATAAGTAAAGAAGCCGCAGAAGAATCCATCCAGAAAAAAGTTGTTTTATACGACAGGGACGGAGACTATCACTACGACATAATCAGCGCATTCATAAAATCCTTGCGCGGAAGAGACCCGGATGCTGCCTGCTACTGGCTTGCAAGAATGGTTACTGCCGGAGAAGACCCGCATTTTATTTTCAGAAGGATGCTCATCTCTGCCTGCGAAGATACAGGTCTTGCAGATCCAAACGCAATTACAGTTGTAGAAAGCTGTGCACAGGCCTTTGACAGAGTTGGTATGCCGGAGGGCCGTTACTTTTTAGCACATGCAGCCCTTTATCTTGCTACTGCACCAAAATCAAACAGCTCAATGGCTTTCTTTGATGCACTTGCAGCCGTAGAAAAAGAAGATGCAGAAGTACCAAACCATTTAAAAGATTCAAACCGAGACGCAGAAGGCTTTGGACACGGAGCCGGTTACCTCTACCCTCACGCATACAGAGACCACTGGGTTGCACAGCAGTATCTTCCAGACACATTGATGGGAAGAGTTTTTTATACACCAAGTACTCAAGGCTACGAAGCTACAATCAGAAGCGATGTTTTAAGCCGCAGGGAAATCCAGATTGCTTCCATTTTAGAAAAGCAGGAAAACCACGAAGGACTTACAACAGACGAACTTGCAACAAGCCCTGCAGAAACCGGTTCAATCAACCTCATGCTTCCAAACAACTCTAAAGAAGGAACCCTTAATTCAAGCTGGAGTAAAACTGAATTTGGTGCAAACCCAATCAGCGAATGGTGGATAAACGAACACTTTAAAAGCGGCGACTTACAAAAAGCTGAAAACCTAACATTCAGTCCAAAGGATAATGCAAAGGAAATTGCGCTCGACCGTGCAGACAGATTCTGGAGACAGCGTCTTGATTCAAACAGAGCAGAAATTTTATTAAACGTGCGCGACACAATGATTGAGCTCGCAGACCTTGCCCGCCACCACAGAAGCCTTATCTGGAATGCAGACTCAGGTTTATTAATCTGGGAAATTGCAAGAAAGGAACCGGAAGGCGTTACATGCGGTGTGTGCCGAACAGAAAAAGGAAAAGAAATAATCGAACAGTACTGCAGAACTTTAGGAGACTTGGACCGCCCTGTTTTAAAAGTTCGCGGCGAATCCCTTTCTTCTGATTTTCTTTCTGCCAAGGATTTTTATAACCTTTTGGTAAAGTTCCAGTACGAGGGTGCAATCTTTGACCGCCTGTTCTTTACAGATCCATTTATAAACGAAACTGCAATCATCGCCCTTGCAGAAGCATTAAAGGGTGTATTAACTCCGCCTGATAAAAATGTTTTAATCCAGGAAGACTTAATAGACAAGGATGATGATGACGAAGAGTTCGAATTTGAATCTCCTATTGCAGAAGGCTACAAGGTTGTTATTTCACAAAAGATTCCGGTGCATGGACAAAGAATAAGCGAGATTGTTAAAAAACAGATTTTAACTACAGAACTTGCAAACACCTATAAACCGATTCTTGAAAAGATGGAAAGCGCAGAACAGGAATTCTTTGGAGACAGAGACAATCCTCTTTTTACCTGGGACGGAGTGTTTATTGCAAACGCATTCAGAAAGCAGGGATTTACAGTTAAGCTTATAAACCAGGAAATAATTGAAAAAAGGCGCATCACAAAGGACGAAATAAAAAAATGGTTTAATGTAGAAACCTCTGCATACGGTTCAAAAATGCTCGAAGCACTTGGCTCTGCAGATACACAAAAAATCATCAACCTTTTGGAAACAAGCTCGGATAATACAATCTTCAGCTGGAAAAACGAAATCGCTTATTTAATCATCTCTAAATAAAAAAAACAGCAGGAAAAAATCCCGCTGTTTTCTAAAACTAATTTCTGATTGAATCTATATTCGCCTTACCACCGGGTACAAACGGAAGTACATTCTCTTCTGAATTAATGCTGATTCTTACAAAACAAGGTTTATTCTTTCTTTTTGAATCAAATGCTTTTTCGTACCACAAAGGATCTGTGTCTGCATCAATGGCTTCTATTCCAAAGCCCTTTGCAATGGAAAGTAAATCTGGAGAGTAATCAAAAACAGAAGCACTGTAGTTTTTATTAAAAAGATATTTCTGCTGCTGATATACCATTCCCAAAGTACCGTTCTGGAAAACGATTACTGTTACCGGAAGATTGAGCTCACACAAGGTTGCCATTTCCTGAATGTTCATCATGATAGAACCGTCGCCGCTAAAGCAGACAATTCTTTTATCAGGATTTGCAAGGCTTGCACCGATTGCTGCCGGAAGACCAAAGCCCATTGTTCCAAGACTTCCAGAGGTTAAGAATGTGCGTGGCTTTTCAACAGGGTAATACTGTGCGGCCCACATCTGGTGCTGACCTACGTCTGTTGTAACAATGATGTTATCTTTGGAAAGTCCAGTTTTTTGAGCGAGCTCCGGTACAGAAGAAATAATTTCTCTTGGGTTTGCCATCTTTTCGTTTTTAGGACGACCCATTGTAATTAAATCTGTTTCTGCTTTGAGTTTGTTTATCTTTTTAAGCCATGCTTCGTCGGCCTTGAGTTTATTTTCTTTAATGAGCTCAGCAAAAACAGGCATTACAGATTCTACATCTGCTACAACAGAAACACTAGAAGAAATAATCTTATCAATTTCTGCAGCATCAATATCAATGTGGATGATTTTTGCTCCCTGGCAGAACTGTTTTACAAGACCGGTTGCTCTGTCGTCAAAACGAACGCCTGCTGCAATAACTAAGTCTGCTTCGTGAACTGCAACATTGGCAGCATAACTTCCGTGCATACCAATCATGCCAATAAATTCCGAAGAAGATTTTGGAATGCATCCAAGCCCCATAAGACTTGTTACAACAGGAATCGGATAAGCTTGTAAAAATTTCTTTAATCCGTCGGAAGCTTCTTTAGAATTACATCCTCCTCCACAGTAAAGAACTGCTTTTTTAGAAGAAGAAAGAAGCTTTATCATCTGACCAAGCTTGTCTGTAAAATCCTTTGCATCTGTATGAAATCTAACTGCTTCGCGTTTGGCACCGGCTTTTTTAGAAGGAGCTTTGAGTAAAGCAGAATCTACTTCAATTGCCTCAAGCTGAACATCACGAGGAACATCAATAAGAACAGGACCCGGGCGGCCGCTTGTTGCAATTTCAAAAGCCTGAGGAATTGCTTCCAAAAGCTCCTGTGCCGATTTTACCATTACCGAATGCTTTGTAATCGGGAAAGAAAGACCGAATGTATCTGCTTCCTGGAATGCATCTGTTCCAATTAAAGTTGTATTTACCTGACCTGTAATTGCAATAATAGGAATGGAATCGCAGCGGGCATCTGCAATTGCTGTTAATAAGTTCATTGCTCCAGGGCCACTTGTTGCCATACAAACAGCAACCTTACCTGTAGAACGTGCAATACCCTGAGCAATAAAACCCGCAGCCTGTTCCTGGCGCACAAGGACGTGGCGGATTGAAGAACGGTTTAATTCATCGTAGAGAGGAATAATAGAGCCTCCCGGAATTCCTGCAACCATCTTAATGCCATAACTTTCCAGCATCTTAATAATAATTTGTGCGCCTGTTAATTTCATAATGATACTCCTTAAAAGTAAATTAATTTAAACTAAAAAAGCTCCCTGTTTTTACCAGAGAGCTTTCATTTATTTTTAAGTGCCTTAGTCTAAAAATAATAACAAGTCTCTGGTTAGCGGTTAACCACAACGACGAGAACTGTTACGACTTTTACTAAAGCTTTAATATTCATATGCTTATAATGAATGTTTTATAAAAAATTGTCAAGAGAACTTAAGCAGTCTTTCTGTATCTGCACTGTTCGCAAGCAGCCGGATCCTGATTCATACAGGCAGCGGCATGTTCAGAACAAAAACACTTTATCTGAACAAGGTTGTACTCTATGAGCTCATCTACCGACACCTTGAATAAGCGTGCCAGCACCAGCAGATTGTCGATTGAAGGGGCATTTTTTCCCTGTTCCCATGCATATATGGCCTGTGGATATTCAAAGCCGAATATTTCCTGCAGGTCGTGAACAGAAAAGTCATTTGATTTTCTAAGTCTCTTTATTGTCTGACCAGTTTTTATTAAATCTATAACCGGTTTTAATATTATTCTGATATTCTCCATAAGTTAAATAATCTCCTTTGTACAAAAACTCCAAATGCTTTAATTCGATTAATGGCATCCATGCAATAATCCTTACAATCACTCACTATTAATTCTGTAAGTCGTACATGAATTAAATTTGATACGTTACGAATTGTTAATCTGATAGATAAAGCCTGATTGTTTTTTGACATAATACTCATGTACTACTCCTTTGTAATTAATATATGAATGCCACAGCATTCGAAATTTTTGTGGAAAAGATTACCTAACCTTTTTCACAAACCAGTTAAATAAATATACAATTTATTTTAAAATTATTTAAGTATCTTACACTATTTTTTGAGAAAAGAAATTAAAGTTATACTTTAAAAATTTTATTCTGCAGTTAATAAATCTACAACAAAAGGATTTTTTTCCTTGGTTGTTACCTTGATTGTCTGATATTCCCATCCAATCGGGATTTTTTTTGCTTCTACTTCTACCACTGCAGTTTTATAGTCGCTCTTAAGATTATAGGAAATGGATGCTTTTTCTTCGTCTATATTTCCGAAAACATGCCATTCAACTTTAAATTCCTGTCTCATCATGAGTCTTACCTTATAGCTTTTTTGAATAAGCTCGAGTGAATACTGGTACGGCTCTGAGTTCACATAGATTTTGTGTCCGCTAAGGAACATTATTAAAAAAGTTAAAATCAAAACTCCAACAACAATTAAAGTTCTGAATAAATGAATATTTTTGATTGTTAATGAAAAAAACTTGCTCTCTTTTTTTACTGCGTTAATCATAAAACCTCTTTTGATATATATGAGTATAGCACATTCACTTCTTACATGAAAACAGAAAAAGTAATATAATTGAAAAATGAGTTTAAACTGCAACGAAATTAATTTGATATTGGATGAACTGGATCTTCCAGGCTCATTTATTCAGGATATTATTCAGCCCGGATACGACACCCTCATCTTAAACACATATAAAAAAGCTTCTCCAAAAACTGTTTTAATCTGCACGGCACAAAACTCAGTTAGAATTAATCAGACTTTTAAAAAGATTACAAAAAACTCTACCCCGCTAAGATTCATGGAATTTTTAAGGGCAAAGATAAAGGGATTTAAAATCAATACCTGTGAGCAGATTGGTCTTGAGCGCGTTATTAAAATGGAGCTTACTCATCAAAACCCGGACGATGAATCTCAGATGGAAATTTATAATCTTTATGTAAAGCTATGGAACAATGCTGCAAACGTAATTCTCTGCGACCAAAACGATTTAATTTTGGAAACCATGTTCCGCCGCCCCGAGCAGTATGAAGTTAAAGACGAAACATATATCGCCCCTTCCTGCATAGAAGAAAAAATCTTAACAGCCAAAGAAAAGTTTCCTGTTAGAGAAGAATATTTTATTCGCAAGAATGAACAAAGCGATATCACCTTTAATGCATTTATAGACGAATGGTATTCAGAGCATGCACAGAACTTAAGCCGCGAAGCACTTTTACAAAGAGCCGAAAAATGGTTTAATTCAAATCTTTCTAAAAGACAGGCTGCCCTTGATAAGCTTTTACAAAAACAAAAATCCTTTGAAAACGCACAGGCTCTTAAAACCCAGGGAGATTTGATTCTTTCTTACGGACATCTTATTCAAAAGGACTGTAAATTTCTTACTGCAAACGATTTTACAACAAACAAAACAATCAAAATCCTTATAGACCCGAATCTTTCTGCCCACGAAAATGCCGCCGTTTATTACAAAAATTATAAAAAGGCTTTAAGCGGAGCAGAAGAAATCAAACACGATATTCAGATTGCAAAAAACAATATAGAAAAACTTTTTAAACAGTACGAAGACATTAAAAAGCAGACAAACCCGGTTTTAATTGAACAGATGCTCCGCCGAGATTCTACTCCAAAGCAGAAGCAGAAAAAAATGCACCCCGGCCTTGATTATGAAATAGACGGATGGACAGTTTATGTAGGACGTGATGCAAACGAAAACGACGGACTTTTGAGGCACTATGTGCGCGGTGAAGATTTATGGCTCCATGTTAGGGATTTTCCGGGCGGCTATGTTTTTATTAAAGCAAAAAAAGGAAAAACTGTTCCTCTTGATATTCTTCTGGATGCGGCAAACCTTGCAGTTTATTATTCCAAGGCAAGAACAAATACAAAGGTAGATCTTTATTACACACACGTAAAATATTTAAGGCGTGCAAAAACTTCTTCCAAAACTACAAAGGGACTTGTGCTTCCAACACAGGAAAAAAATCTTTGTATTACTCCGGATAAAGACAGATTAAAGCGCCTTGATGCAATCCATCAGGAAAGCCTTTAGTTTTAGCATATTCACTCAAATCCTATTTTTCTATATAATAGATTCCAAAAAAATATATTTTTGGAGGCAAATATGTCTAAATATCCATTCGAAACA
The DNA here is from genome assembly GCA_017962965.1 of Treponema sp. GTDB lineage: Bacteria > Spirochaetota > Spirochaetia > Treponematales > Treponemataceae > Treponema_D. Next base: position 13,283 of record JAGCUI010000064.1, read on the forward strand.
ATTGAACCAAAATGGCAAAAGTATTGGGACGAAAACAAAACTTTTAAAGCAACCGAGGATGAAAAATTTCCAAAAGAAAAAAGAATGTATGTCCTCGATATGTTCCCTTATCCATCTGCTGCCGGTCTACACGTTGGCCATCCCGAAGGCTACACTGCAACAGATATTTATTGCCGTTACCTAAGAATGAATGGATACAATGTTCTCCACCCTATGGGATATGATGCTTTTGGTTTACCTGCAGAAAACTATGCTATTAAAACAGGTACTCATCCAAAAGTAACTACAAATGCAAACATCGAACACTTTACTCAGCAGATTAAATCCCTCGGTTTTTCTTACGACTGGGACCGCTGCGTTTCTACCTGTGAACCTGATTATTATAAATGGACACAGTGGATTTTCCTTCAGCTTTATAAAAAGGGATTGGCATACGAAGCACAGACTCCAATCAACTGGTGTCCTTCCTGCATGACTGGTCTTGCAAACGAGGAAGTAAAAGACGGAAAGTGCGACCGCTGTGGTGCCGAAGTTACTCATAAAACAATCCGCCAGTGGATTTTAAAAATTACTGAATACGCAGACCGCCTTGATAAAGATCTTGATACTTTGGACTGGCCTGAAAGCGTAAAATTGATGCAGCACAACTGGATTGGAAAATCAACTGGTGCCGAAGTAACCTTTACTGTAGCAGACAAGGACGGAAAACCAACAGACAACAAGCTCACAGTTTATACAACAAGATGTGATACTTTGTTTGGTGCTACATACATGGTAGTTTCTCCTGAACACAAAATCATTCCAGAAATTACAACTGCTGAACAGGCTGATGCAGTTAAAAAATATCAGGAAGAAGCTGCAAAAAAATCTGACCTTGAAAGAACCGACCTTGCAAAAGATAAAACCGGTGTATCCAGCGGAAGCTATGCAATAAACCCTGTAAACGGAAAGCTCATTCCAATCTGGATTGCAGACTACGTTTTGATTTCTTACGGTACAGGTGCTATTATGGCTGTTCCTGCTCACGATGACCGCGACTGGGAATTTGCAAAGAAGTTTGATCTTCCTATTATCGAAGTTCTTAAGAGCGAAGTAGATGTTCAAAAGCAGGCTTGGACTCAGGACGGAATCCACGTTAATTCTGAATTCCTTGACGGTTTGAACAAAGCCGATGCAATTGCAAAAATGCTCGAATTCCTTGAAGAAAAGAAAATCGGTAAAAAAGCAATCAACTATAAACTCCGCGACTGGGTATATTCACGTCAGCGTTACTGGGGTGAACCAATTCCTTTAGTTCACTGTCCTGAATGTGGTACTGTTCCTGTTCCGGAAGAAGAGCTCCCACTCAAGTTACCAGAAGTAAAATCATATCAGCCAACTGGTACCGGTGAATCTCCATTAGCTGCAATTGATGAATGGGTAAACTGCAAGTGTCCTAAATGCGGAAAGCCTGCAAAAAGAGAAACAAATACAATGCCTCAGTGGGGTGGTTCATGCTGGTATTACCTCCGCTATCTTGATTCTAAAAACCCAGATGAATTCTGTTCTAAAAAAGCAGAAGACTACTGGATGCCTGTTGATTTATACATTGGTGGTGCTGAACATGCCGTTCTTCACCTTTTGTATGCTCGCTTCTGGCACAAGGTTCTTTATGATTTGGGATACGTTTCTACAAAAGAACCATTCCAGCGCCTTGTAAACCAGGGTATGATTACATCTTTTGCTTACCAGAGACAGAACAAAACTCTTGTACCGATTGACGAAGTTGAACAGAGAGACGACGGAAACTGGTACGAAAAAGCAACCGGCGAAAAGCTTGAACAGGTTGTTGCAAAAATGAGTAAGTCTCTTAAGAACGTTGTAAACCCTGATGATGAAATTAAGGCTTACGGTGCTGACTCAGTTCGTATGTACGAAATGTTCATGGGACCTCTTACAATGTCTAAACCATGGTCTACACAGGGAATTGTTGGTATTCACCGCTTCCTCGAAAAAGTATGGTCTGTTTCTGAAAAGCCAATGGCAGATATCGACATCTTTGGTAAGCTCACAGACAAGGCTTTGATTTCTGCAAGAAAGACCTTTGCTCAGACAATCAAAAAGGTAACAGAAGATACAAAGACCTTGAACTTTAATACAGCAATTTCTCAGATGATGATTTTCATCAACGAGATTTCAAAGCTCCCTGAACTTCCAAAAGCAATGTGGGCTGATTTTGTAAAGGTACTTTCACCTTACGCTCCACACCTTGGAGAAGAACTCTGGCAGAAGCTTGGAAATAAAGACACAATCGCTTATGTTCAGTGGCCAACTGTAGATGAAAACTTAACAAAGGATGATACTGTTCAGATTGTAGTTATGGTAAACGGTAAGAAACGCGATGTATTCGAAGCCGCTCCAAATACAGACCAGGAAGTTCTTAAACAAACAGCCTTCGAAAGAGAAGCCGTAAAGAAGTTTACAGACGGTCATGAAATTGTAAAGACAATCGTTGTACCTAATAAGATTGTTACAATCGTTGTAAAATAAAAACCGTAGATTACCACACGGATAAATTACTAACGTAATTTTTTAAAAATAAGAGGGACTGTTTTTTAGTACAGTCCCTCTTATTTTATTTTGCGTTAGCAAAATATCCGTGTGGTAACCTTTTTATTTAACCTCGGTTACCGAGTTTATCAAATTAAACAGGTACTTAAATCCGCTGGCGGCTACTGTCTTTTCGGATTCGTTGGACATAGCCATGAAGTAGAGTTTGTTGCCGGCTTCTTCGCAGTCGTTAAAGGCAGCCATTAAAAGGCCAAGGCCCGAAGGATCCAATTCGATTAATCTGGACATATCCAAAACTACATTGTTTTTAAGAACTGCAGCATACAAGGTATCCTGAAATTCACCAAGAGTATATGCGTTTAAAGCTCCTTCAAGAACATACTGAATGTAGTTTGCACCTTCTTTTTCTATAACTGTTAACTGTTCCATATTTTGCCTCTATACCTTTTAAACCTTAATTCTTAAACATGTCGTCAAAATTGCCAAAGTCTGCTGCATCAAACTCATTTGGAACAGAAGGTTTTTCTTCTTCTGCATCCGCTATTTCTTCTACGGCAGGAATGTCATCCTTTACAGGCGGCATCTGAGAAAGATCTATTTCTTCATCCCCTACTGCTTCAAAGTCGGAAAGGTTTTCTAATTCTTTAACCTTTGGCTCTTCAAAAGCAGGAGCTTCGTCTGTGTCGTCTAAAAGTCCCTGAAAGCCTTCCGGAATATCATCAGCAAGATCTATAGATGGTTCTGCGGCTGGCTCAGCAATTGGTTCAGATGGTGCTTCAAAGTCTGCTACAGGGGCTTCAAAGTCTGGCATTGGTTCTACCGGGGCTTCTGTGCTAAAATCTTCTACAGGAGCTTCTGGAGCCGCTTCTACAGCCTCCGGCGCTTCTTCTGCAGGAGTTTCAACTGGTTCTACCGGAGCCTCTTCTACCTGTGCTTCTGCAGCTTCATCAAGTGCTGCTATTTCTTCATCATCAAGGCTTTCCATTTCATCAGCGTATTCAATTGAAGATTCATATTTCATTACAAGAATACTGATATCGTCTTCCATTTCCTTAGACATGAACTTCATAAGGCCGTCGAATGTGAACTGAGCCATACGCTGTGCCGGATAAGTTGAGTTATCCAAAAGGGCCTGCTGAATGCGTTCCTTACCAAACTGTTCACCACGGAGGGAATGAGATTTAACAAGACCGTCTGTACATGCAAGTATAATATCACCACGACTGAGCTTGGTTGTCTTAACCGAGATGAACGGAGAAATATCTTTTACGAATCCAAGAATGTGTCCTGAACCCTGAATTTCGATTACGTTGTTATAAACCTGTGTGTACATCATCAATGCAGGAATACCACAGTTGATGTAATACATTGTATCAGTTTCAAAATCTACAAGTGCAAAAAGACCTGCAAAGATTGTTCCCTTAGGCAAACTGGTACGAATAAAGTCATTAATCTTAACAACAAGGTCTTTAAAGTCGTGAGTTTCTGCAAGGAAGGTACGGATGATGGACTTTAAGATGACCATGTTCATGGAAGCCGCAATACCTTTACCGGACAAGTCACCAACTACAAAAAGATGGCGGGTTGCAGTAAGGCGGATTAAGTCGATGAATTCACCACCGATGTTGTGGGCTGGAACCATGAGGTATCCGATATCAACCTTGGAATTATTAATATGGTCGATGTTTTCCTGAATGGATGTAATGATCTGAGAAGACATCTTAATTTCGCGGTTTACGACAGAAAGGATTTCCTTGTTTGAAATGTTTCTCATGTAGTAACCGAATACGAAGAAGTAAGAATAAAGCTTGTAGAAGGTTTCGATATCATATTCCTTATAATGGTCACCACTCACCTTTTTACCAAGAGTAATCAAACCAAGAATGTTACGACCTTCGTTCAAAATAAAGAGGGCATCTGTTTTTGTATCTGTAAAGAACTTATCAAGCTGCTCTTCGATTGGAGAAAGATCGTGAACCTTACCAACCTGTGAATAGCACACAACAGACTGGTTGATGTTCAAAAGTGTATCGAAAATCGGGTTTGCAGTAGGAATGCCCTTTGTTGTTTTATTGGAAGAATACGCAACCTCGAGAACACCCTTCTGGTTTGCAATATAAATTGTCATTGATGAAGACTGAACGTTACGTCTGAAGATCTGATACATCTTTTCTGTAATAGCATCCATTTCATCACTGTAGTCGATTGAAGCAAGGTCTTTTTCCAGAGAAGGACCGTATTCAGAAGTATACAAGCGTGAAGATTTTGAAAGGAGAATCGAAATCTTATAAGAAACAAGGAATGCGATTACAGAAATCAAAATGAACACAAGGATGAATGAAGGTGTATACATAAACTTTCCGCTTGGCTGAGAAGACATTACTAAAAAGCCTACAACTCCAGCCGGAAGAATATAAGACAAAAGTGATTTAATAAAGTTTGTTACAATGTTTGCACCCGAAGGAATGTTCTTTTTTCTAAGACCAAAGATTGCAAGAACAGACATAAAGAATGCAGGAAGGAGGAACAAGCTTGTAAAGCCAGGAAGTGCCTCGCTCATTGTGTTTTTAAAGAATGTTAATCCCCACAAAAGAAGAAGTGATTCACCGATTACAAGGCCCTGATATCTCTGGAGTGATGTACCGTTCTTTTCCTGAAGAAGAATAAGGAATACATAACAGATAGCAGGAAGAATAATCTGGAATAAAATCTTATAAAGCTCTTCCCAGTTCCAAGGGAAAAATTCCTTTGCAGGACTACCAAATACTGTGCTTGATTCAATAACGTATGCATGCTCTGCTGTAATTGCAGGATATTTAAGTTTATTTGTAACAAGGATGATTCCGGCAATTGCAATGGCAAACATCAAAACAGTAACTATAGTTCGTTTTTTCTGAATACCAAGATTAATCAATGCAAAGCTGAACATTGTCCAGAAAACTACATCAAGATACTGTGTGAGCATCAAAAGCTTTTCGATAAGGCTTTCCGACCACACTTTGCCAAAAATCAAAACAACGGAGAACAGCAATGATTCAACAGTAACAATCAAAAGAGGAATAATAAGGTTTCCGCTTTCAGGTGTCATCTTCTGAAGTGTCCTGTCTATGTACATAGTACAGAAGAAAAATGCTAATGTAATAATTATGTTTAAAGCAATAAATACCATACTAATAACCTACCTTTGCTACCATCATTGTAACGTCATCATGGAGTTTTTTATCGCCGTTATACTTCCAGATTAAATCTACAATATCATTTACGAAATCCTGAGGAGATTTTGATGCACCGGCAATGAGTGTTCGCTTATAGATATCTGTATCACCAAGCTCAACACCACTATCATCCATAACTTCAGAAACACCGTCGGTTGCCATAAGGATTGTATCACCGCGGAACAATCTCTTTTCTGCAACAACAGGATCTCCCATATCAAGAATACCAACCAAAGATGCATTAGAGGTCAAAGGCTTGATTCTGTATCCATCCGGAGAAGGAGAAAGAATAATAGGGTCCGACATAGATGCATTTATGTATCTGATTTTCATCTTTTCTGTATCAACAATACTAAGGAACAATACAGTATATTTATCTTGAAGGTGCATTCCCTTAATAGCCTTATCAATAGCATGGATTACACCAACCAGATCTTCCTTATCCTGGATAATCTTAACTGTATTCATTACAAGACCCATGATTAAGGCAGCTGGAAGTCCCTTACCCGAAACGTCTCCAAGCATCAAAAGTGTACGTGCTTTATCAATTGGAAGAATAGAGAAATAGTCTCCCGAAACGTTTACCAAAGGACGGAAGTATGTTGCAATCTTGAGCTTTGGAATATTTGGAATTTTCTGTGGAAGGAATGACTGCTGTGTTTCTGCAAGCTGCTGCCATTCCTTTGTTGTAGCGGCAATTTCTGAAAGAGTTGAAATTGTCTTTGTACGAGTAATAAAGCGTTTATATTCTTCGAACAAAAGCGGATAAATGCTTAAGTCAAAAAGTCGTGTGTAATTACAGAAAACAAACATGAGCTGCTTGTCTGAACAAAGGTAGAAACCTCTGGCTTTTTTGAAAACTGATGTATAACCCAAGTGACGGTCAAAGAAGAAATAACCTTCCCTTTCTACATCATTAAAACGCTGATCAAGCTTGTCGCGGATTTTTTCTGAGGTAGTAACCTTGTCGGGACTGTTATAAAGAACATAGTTTTTTACTTTATCTACGAGGATAACAGAACAGTCACCCTTTAATTCAAGAATTTCGGAAATAGCAGTATAGAAATCTTCGAGGGAATAACAGAAACGAAGCCTGTTGATAAAATCCTGGATAACGGTTGTTTCACCGGTTTCGAGGGTATCATAATGAACTTTAGCTATAAGGGTTGTGCGTAAAATGTTTGAAATGAACAAAACTGCAACAAAAAGACCTGTTATAACAATACCTGTATGAACAGAATACTCAGCTCCTATTCTTACCGGGAGTAATAAAAGTCCAAAAATAACAAAGAAAATGATTGAAAGGCTTAATACTGCGATTGTTACTATTTTTTTCCGAGTTTTATACATAATCACCTCAAATTTATGGTACTACTATTCTAACACATTATCGGCAGAAAATGGGAAAAAAATGATTAAATCGAGGCTAATTAATTATCCAGCTGAGAAAGAGGAATTAAATCCGGCTCCTTTGGTGGTTTTTCAAGTTCAAGGTACTGTCTGAGTAAATCCTTCTGTTTCGAAGAAAGGTGATTCGGAACCTGAACCATGATTTTTATGTAAAGATCGCCTTTTTTAGAGGTACCGGAGATTGGAACACCTTCGTTTTTGATTCTCAAAAGCTTTCCGTTTGCTGTTCCTTCCGGAATTCTGATGGTAACCTTCTTTTCGTCCAAAGAAGAAATTGTGATTTCGGAACCCAAGGCAGCCTGAGCCATTGTTACAGGAACAGCGCAGTATAAATCGCTTCCCGAGCGCTCAAAGAACGGATGATTTTCTACGTGGAGTACAACTACCAAGTCTCCTGGCTGTCCTCCGTTTTCTCCTGCATCTCCCTGACCGCGGATAACAATTCTTTTTCCGTTATCAACACCGGCTGGAATCTTAAGAGACATTGCCTTTGATTTTTCCTGAATACCTGTTCCACGGCAAGAAGAACAAGGCTTGTCGATTACAGTTCCCTTTCCACGACAGGTTGGACATGTCTGCTGAATAGAGAAGAAACCGTTACCCTGTCTTATCTGCCCCATTCCGTTACAGGTAGGACAAGTTTTTTTATTTGAGCCTGGTGCACCGCCGCTTCCGTGGCATACATCACAGGTTTCGTTATGTTTAAAATGGATTTCGGTTGAAGTACCGTAAACTGCATCTTTAAAGCTCAAATGAAGGTCGTATCTCAAGCTGGCACCGGTAGAAGCTCCGCCATTTCTTCTGGAAGAGCCTCCTCCAAATCCGCCGCCAAAGATACTGTCAAAGATATCATTAAAGCCGCCACCCATGCCTCCGAACAAATCGCTGAAGTCATGGAAAGCGTGAGAATACTGGGCACCGCCACCGCCACCCATTCCGTCAAGACCGGCAAAACCATACTGATCATAAATAGGACGTTTCTTATCATCGGAAAGAACTTCGTAAGCTTCTGTCGCTTCCTTAAATTTTTCCTCTGCTTCCTTATCGCCCGGGTTTCTGTCCGGATGATATTTTACAGCCAGTTTACGATATGCTTTTTTAATCGTATCCTGGTCTGCAGTCTTTTCAACACCTAAAACTTCATAATAGTCGCGTTTTGCCATTTTAATGTATCCTAACTCGTGGATTGCTTCTAACCTTCGAAAGCCTCAGGCGTGTCGTCATTGCGAGCCGCAGGCGAAGCAATCCATTATAAAATATTACTTTTCGTCTTTTACTTCGTATTCTACGTCGTCGGCATTGCCTTTATTAAAGCCTGATGCACCGCCTGTAGAACCGGCACCTGCGTCGGAACCTGCATCACCGCTGGCACCGTCGTTTGGATTAGGACCTGCACCCTGTGCTCCGGCCTGTGCACCCTGCTGTTTATAAAGTTCTTCTGCAATCTTATAAGAAGCCTGTTTTAATGCTTCTGTCTTAGACTTGATTTCTTCTGTGTTGTCACCCTGAAGTGCCTGTTTAAGGGCAGCAATTGCATCATCAATCTTCTGCTTTTCTGCACCGTCAACCTTGTCTCCAAGTTCCTTTACAGATTTTTCTGTTGCATAAATCAAGCTGTCTGCTTCATTTCTTGCATCAACACTTTCACGTTTAGCTTTATCAGATGCTGCATTTGCTTCTGCATCCTTTACCATCTTTTCAATTTCTTCATCGCTCAAGCCTGAAGAAGAAGTAATCTGGATGTGCTGTTCCTTTCCTGTTCCAAGGTCCTTAGCAGATACGTGAACAATACCGTTTGCATCAATATCGAATGTAGCTTCAATCTGAGGAACTCCACGAGGAGCGGCAGGAATACCAACTAAGTCAAAGCGTCCGAGTGTTCTGTTCTGGTCAGCCATTTCGCGTTCACCCTGAAGTACGTGAATAGAAACTGCTGTCTGTCCGTCTGCTGCAGTAGAGAAGATCTGGCTCTTCTTTGTAGGGATTGTTGTGTTACGAGAAATAAGCTTTGTCATAACACCACCCATTGTTTCAATACCAAGAGAAAGTGGAGTTACATCAAGAAGAAGAACGTCTTTTACGTCTCCTCCAAGTACACCACCCTGGATTGCAGCACCAATTGCAACTGCTTCATCAGGGTTTACGGCACGGCTTCCTTCCTTACCAAAGATTGATTTAACAACTTCCTGAACTTTAGGCATACGTGAAGAACCACCAACCAAAAGAACTTCGTCAATCTTGTCCGAAGAGATTCCTGCATCTGCAAGAGCTTTGCGGCAAGGTTCCTTTGTTCTTTCAAAAAGTTCGTCTGTCATCTGTTCAAACTGAGCACGTGTCAAAGATTTCTGAAGGTGCTTTGGACCAGACTGATCTGCTGTAATAAATGGAAGATTGATATCTGTAGAAGTCTGTGCAGAAAGCTGAATCTTTGCATTTTCTGCTGCTTCACGAAGACGCTGCATAGCCATTGGATCTTTAGAAAGATCGATTCCTGTATCCTTTTTGAATTCGTCTATTAACCAGTTGATGATTACACGGTCCCAGTCGTCACCTCCAAGATGTGTATCACCGTTTGTAGATTTTACTTCGAATACGCCGTCTCCAAGTTCAAGAATGGAAATATCGAATGTACCACCACCAAGGTCGTAAACAGCGATTGTTTTTTCTTTGTTCTGATCTTTATTAAAACCGAATGCTAAAGAAGCTGCTGTAGGTTCGTTGATGATACGTTTTACATCAAGACCTGCAATCTTACCTGCATCCTTTGTTGCCTGACGCTGTGCATCGTTGAAGTATGCCGGAACTGTAATAACAGCTTCTGTAACTTCCTGACCAAGATAATCTTCTGCAGTCTTCTTCATTTTCTGGAGAATGAAAGCTGAGATTTCCTGTGGAGAATACTGTTTTTTAGCTCCGTTTTCTTCTACTTCTACACGGCAGTCTGAACCGTTATCTATAACTGAATAAGGAAGCTTTGTTGCTTCACCCTGGAGTTCTCCGAATCTATGTCCAATAAGACGTTTTACAGAGTAAACTGTGTTTTTTGGATTTGTTACCATCTGGTTTTTAGCAGGAGCACCAACAATTCTGTCTCCCTTAGATGTAAATCCAACAATAGAAGGTGTTGTTCTTCCGCCTTCTGCATTCTGAATTACAACCGGTTCTCCGTTTTCCATTACAGCAACACAAGAGTTTGTTGTTCCTAAGTCAATACCTATAATTTTTCCCATAATTGCGCTATCCTCCCAGGTACTTCCACTACCCGGCTTTATTTAATTAATTTTCTATTTATTCCTCACGCTTTTGGTACGCTTACCATTACCTTAGCGTGTCTTATTACCTTATCCTTAAGTTTATATCCCTTAAGATAAACCTGCTTCAAAGTTTCCTTTTCAACACCTTCTTCTTCTGCACGGCCGATTGCTTCGTGAATATCAGGATTGAATTCATCCCCTTCGTTTCCGTAAGCAGTAAGTCCGTATTTATCTTCGAGCATCTTTACCAGATTGCCGTTGATCATTTTAATGCCTTCTACAACCGATTTTACATCTGTTGCATTTGCTCCGGCTTCGAGCGTACGATCAAAGTTATCAAGACTGTCGAGTAAATCACCCAAGAGAGTTGCATTTGCATAATCGTATGTATCCTGCTTTTCTTTGAGCATGCGCTTTCTGTAATTATCAAAATCTGCGGCACGTCTTAAAAGCTGGTCCTTTAATTCATCATTTTCTTTTGTAAGAGCTTCGATTTTTTCTTCCGGTGTAAGCTCTTTTTCTTCTGCAGCTTCTTCAGTTTTAGCTTCTTCTGCACCGTCTGCTGCCTGTTCAGCTGTCTGATCTACAGTCTGTTCAGCGGCTTCTTCCTGTGCATTCTGTGCTTCGTCCTGAGAGTTCTGATTTTCTGCGTTCATATTCTGGTCTTCCAAAGCCATTACCTTTCCTGTTTTATTTTTTTCTCACCTTTTAAATTACTGATTTCATAAGCCCATCGTCAATATTTTTTAAAATTTTTTTTTAAAAAAAACTTGAACATACATCATACTCGCGGCCGTTTATTTTAAAGGCAAGGCGGGCGGAATGTAAGTATAATCTTTGGGCTTTTTTGGAGCCGTAAAGAGAGTCGCCCAAAATAGGAAAGCCAAGCGAAGAAAGATGAACACGAATCTGATGCGTACGGCCGGTCTGTAAAAGACATTCAACTAAAACACATGGCTTTCCTTCTACAGTTATCTTTTTTAAAACATGAAAGTCTGTGTGCGAAAACTGTCCGCCTTTTTCTTTGTTAAGCTTTCCCCACTTTCCTTGAGCGCTTTTCCCGGTTATACGGCCCATGTAAAATTCAACAGAAAAATCATCGCCGGGCTTTAATGTTTTAGTGCCGCTTTTTTCTTCTACAACCGCAAGGTATTTTTTTATAAGATTATGAGTCTGAAAAACCTCCGAAACTGCCGCATTAACAGCTCTTGTTTTTGTAAAAACAATTACACCAGAAGTTTCACGGTCCAGGCGGTGCATGATTCCTACATAAGGCGGATTTCTTGTTCCTTCGCGCTTAAATAAATAATCTACAACTGCATCGTGGAGGTTATCCCTGTTACCGGTGATTGTCTGTTCTACCGGGAAAAACGCAGGTTTATTTACAAAAATTAAATTTTCATCCTCGAATAAAATGTCTTTTTCTGTCATGCAAAAGCTTATATCATCAGGCTGTTTTTCGTAAAAGAATTTTTCCCTGTCGAATAAAACGCATACTTCACTTTTGCCCCGTAATTCAAAGGATGGACGTTCAACCTGTTTGCCATTTACACTCACTGCACCGGAAATTATCAAACGGCGGATTTTTGAATTAGAAACTGAGGCTACTGAACTTTCTTTGCCCGCCTGCGAGCTTTTATTTTCATCAGTAATTTTTGAGGGAAGCTCGTCGCGTAAAAAAAGATCCAGACGCACGGTGCTTTGAGTATTTAAAATGATTTTTTGTACATCGCTTTGGGATTTTGATTTAGACTTTGTGGCTTTTGAATAATCAGCGGGCATTTATTTAGTTGCCCCGGCGTTCTTTAAAAGCTTTTCTATATCTTTGTGGTTAAAATGCTGTGCGTAATAAAGGGCTGTATTTCCTTCTGCATCAGGCTCTTCAACATTTAAATATGAATTGGAAAGATATTTTTTTACGATATCAGTCTTTCCTGTAATAACCGCCTCGTGGAAGCTGAGTATATAAGGATATCTGTTTTCTTTCTGCGCAATCAATTCGATAATCTGGCAGTATTCTTTAATCTTTTGAGGATTGTTTGTGTTGTTGATATATTTTACGGCATAGCTTCTTGGAGTTTCACCGCGAGAGTTTCTTACATTTACATTCATTCCAAGCTCAAGTCCACAGATTGCTCCACCCAATTCACTTGCAGGATAATATGGAGGATTCGGCTCTTTAATTCCGTTTGAAATGATGAACATAAGTGTATTACCAACGTCAGGATTTTCTGCATTGATATTTGCGCCGGCCTCGTACAAAGCCTTCATCTGCTTAGGGTGATTCCAGATTGCAGCAAGAATAAAAGGTGTGTAGCCTGTAGAAGGATCTACATAATTTACCTGGCAGCCCTTCTGAATACAAAGCTTTACCAATTCAGGACTATCTTTAGAAATGCAAGCCATAATGAGAGCCGTACTTCCGTAAGAATCTTTAACAGTGATATCAGCTCCGTACTGAAGCAAAAGATTAACACATTCAATTTCGCCGTTGTAGCAGGCATTTAAAATCGGGATTTCGTTTTTGTTTTTCTTGGTGATTTTTACGTCGGCACCGTTTTCCAAAAGCTGTCTTAAAATCAAAGGATAGCCGTTATAAGCTGCAATGGATAAAGCAGTGTGCCCTGTTTTTGTGATTACGTTTACATCAGAGCCTTGAGAAATTAAATACTGAACAAGAGAAACATCTATGAGATTTGCATAATAATCAACTGCTAAGATTAAAGGAGTTTCACCTTCTGAATTTACAACGTTTACCTTTGCTCCATACTGAATCAAAAGCTTGGCATATTTACCACCCTGCTTTTTAATTGTAGCCATGAGAGGTGTGTCGTTTGTGTTCTTCTGTTTTTTATTTACGTTGGCACCATAAGCAATCAAAAGCTTAATCATTTCGTTCTGATTCTTTGGTTTTTCAGATGCCCAGCAGATTTGATACAAAGGAAAATTCAAACCGTAATCAGGCTTTGCTCCGGATTTTAAAAGCATCTTTGCAAGCTCGTATTCATTATCGATTGCGGCATAACTTAAAACTGTATAACCCAAAAGATTTTCGCGATTTAAATTAACCTTTTTCTGACTTACGGCATTATAAACATCTTTGTCGCCCGAACGAAGTTTTTCATAAAGCACATCAACAGAATATTCTTTTATCTGCTTAAGCTTATCCTGAGAAAAAGCCGTACCGGTGAGAAAAATCTGTAAAATGACAAAAAACGACAAAAATTTTTTCATCTTATTCTACTATTGTACTATAAAATCAGGACCTTCGCCACCCGCAAAAATTTTTATTTTACAATGTTCCATACACACGTTTTCCATAAAGGATTCAAGGTCTAAAACCTCAGGGCTGAATAAATCGTCGGGATTATATGAAGTTTCCATCACAGTTTCCATGTTTTCTGCAACAACGCGGGACATTGCGCCGTTTACTCTGATGATATCATCCACCAGAACAATGTATTCATTTTTTGATTTTTCTTCGTACTTTTCGTTTGTAAAAAGAATCTGCATTTTTTCTATATCAAGGTGATTTTCTTTTTCGGGAGTGTAGCCGCTTTTAAAATCGCAGTTATTGCATCTCTGCCATTCTGCAAAGTCTGCAAAAAATTTAGAAGGATAAAGGCGGAGAGGCTTAAGGACCGACAAAAACCATGGAACAGCACGGCCAAAAGAATAAAAGGTCTTGCATGCAAAGCTTACTTCACGTGAATAGCGGATATCCTTTGCAGAAAAAAGCCCCGTAACCTTTGCTTCAAAATCTTCGCGTTCTGTATTTTCTAATTGCGGAAAATCTATGTGGTTTGGATACTGCTGCACTGCAAAATCCAGGCGTTCCATAAAGGCTTTTAAAGTGTCGCATTCGTCCACTGCATAAAAAAGCATAAAGCCGAACACAATTCCGCTTTCGTTTAAAAGTCTTGCCTTATTTGCATAAAACTTTTTGTCAAAGAGGATTTTACCGCCCTTTGCAGTGCACCTTAGAGGAATGTCGAATGAAATATAGATTTTAGAAGCAGCGTTGATTACTTCGCGGTCCAGAATGGATGCATCTATTAAAAAAGAAACAAAAACGAAAGGCGCATGCTGTTCCAGAAGACCAAGTATTTTTAATACCCGCCTTTTGTCCTTAGCAAGCGCCTCGTCGTGAATAAAAAATTCCGTAATGTTTTTAGAAACAAGGTTCGGAATCTGAGACTCTATTTCCTGTGATTTAAATCTATAGCTATCCATACTATAACAGTACTATTCCGCGCTTTTTACAGTCGGCTTTGATCTCGTCGGTCCAGACACTAACCTGTGTTTCGCCGATGTGAGCCTTGCGCAGAAGGAACATGCACAGACGAGACTGACCGATTCCTCCGCCCAAAGTCTGGGTGAGTTTACCGCTCAAAAGCTTTTTGTGGAATTCAAGACCTTCGCGTTCTGTCATTCCTCTTTCTTCGAGCTGAGCCTTAAGGCTTTCAGGGCTAACTCTAATACCCATTGAAGAAAGCTCAAACGCAGAATTCAAAACAGGGTTCCAAACAAGGATGTCTCCGTTCAAACCGCGGTGACCGTCTCCAGTTTCTGTAATCCAATCGTCGTAGTCAGGAGCACGTCCGTCGTGAATAGTTCCATCATCGAGCTTTCCGCCAATACCTGTAATAAATACAGCACCGTATTCTTTTGTTACCTTGTCTTCTCTTTCCTTAGGAGTCAATTTCGGATATTGTCTCTGAAGGTCATCCGCATAAAGAATCTTAATTTCTTTTGGAAGACATGGTTTAATCTGAGGATATCTATCAAAGATAAAGAACTCTGCACGCTTAATGCTGTTGTAAACCTTCTTTACAATTTCGTGGAGATAGAAAACAGTTCTGTCTTTTGGATCAATTGCCATTTCCCAGTCCCACTGGTCTACATAAATAGAATGAATCGGATCCAAATCTTCGTCCGGTCTTAAGGCATTCATATCAGTATAAATACCAAAGCCTGGTTCCATGCCCAGCTCTGTAATCTTCATTCTCTTCCATTTTGCAAGCGACTGAACAATTTCCATTTTAGAATCGTTCAAGGCTTTTACAGGAAAAGATACCGGGCGTTCTACACCGTTCAAATCATCGTTAATACCACGACCGCTTCCAACAAACAATGGAGCTGTAACGCGGGTAAGATTCAACTCTGTAGAAAGCGAAAGCTGAAAAAAATCTTTTATTGCAATAATTGCGTGTTCTGTTTCTTTTGTGTTTAATATTGATTTATATTTTGCAGGTAATTTAATCATAGTTTTATCCTTATTCACCGTCATAGTTTATTAAAGTTGTTACTTTACATGGAGACAAAACCTTCTGATAATTTAATGCGGGAAGACCGATAACTCCGAAGAAATCAGTTACTTCCCCGCCTCCCTGCTCAATCAAATTTTTGCTGGCAGCGAGCGTACCGCCTGTAGCAATCAAATCATCTACAACCAAAAACTTCTGGCCTTTTTTTACATCGGCTTTGTGAATTTCTACAGTTGCAGAACCATATTCAAGTGCATAACTGCATTCATAGGTATCTCCAGGGAGCTTACCTTTTTTGCGGATTAAAACTAAAGGAATGCCAAGTTTTTCTGCCAGAGGAGCGGCAAAAATAAAACCACGGCTTTCTACAGCGCCAATTGCATCAATCTTTGCATCTTTGTAAATCTGAACCATCTGGTCTGTAACAAATTTTAATGCTTCTGGATTAACGAGAATTCCGGTAATGTCATAGAATAAAATCCCCGGTTTTGGAAAATCAGGAACGCGGCGAACAGCCTTATCAAGCATTTCTAAAGTCATTTCGAATACACTCCATAAGACTGATATTTTAATACAAACTAAACGGAACGTCTACCGATGAAGTAAACCGATGCAATTACTAAAGCAATGATATATATAAACATACCTAAGAAAATTGCACCCGTTGCTCCTACAAGTCCTAAAAGAACATAGTTCAAAAGTCTGAATAAGAAGAGCACCATCTGTAAGAAAAAGATGAAGCCTGCAATCATGAACGGGAAGCTGAATACCCATGAGAACTTAAAGTACTGACTTTCGCCGATTCTGTTGTTCCATCCAAAGGAAGCAGTACAAACAAGCAGGAACAAAAGGAAGATTGGATATAAAAGTCTGTTCAAAAGATTCTGTCCGTAAAGCTCAGTTGAAAAGCCGAAGGTTGCAGCCTGAGAAACTAATTTGAACAAAGTAACCATTGTGATTGCATTAGGATTACCTGTTGAATCTTCTATCATCTTGAATAAATCAAAAGAAATCGGATAAAGAATTGTTTCAGGAGCATCTTCTTTTACACCCTCTGCAAAGGTATATTTTGGTGCACTTATATGTCCTTCATCATTACGGCCTATTGATTTAAGAAGGATGTATGGAACGTAATCTGTTTTTTCATCAATACCAAGATCCTTTTTAGTCTGCTCGTCGAAGTTTGCAGCGGCAACAGGAAGAATCTTTGCATAAGGAACGTTCATTGTTTTAATCCATTTTCCTTCCTTACTCATTGTAACGATTGAAAAATCCCTTAAATACTGAACAGAAAAGCCTGTAGATTCAACCACAGTCATTCCCTTAAAGTAGAAAATTGATTTACTGTGATCAGGATTTTCGTATGTAAAATAAACATTGTTTGCACTTTCAAAGCTTGCAAGCTCAAGTGTTTCGTCTATAAAGAAGTATTTTTCTTCTACACTCTTTTTGGCAACATCAAGATAAAAAATTACGTCTGGGTCGCGGCTTAATTCAATAGACTGATTACTCAACTTACTGAAAAGATAATAAGCTTTAATATCGTCTCCCTGAATCAAAGCGGTGTATGCTTCTACCTTCTGAGCATAATCAATCTGAGCCTGAGTTTTTTTGTTATTGTGCACTTGAGTAATATTATTCCATGCCCTGGCAGAAAGCTGTTTTAATTCAGAAAGGTTCGGGTCCTTGGAAGAAGTGAGCTTGATTCCCATTTCTGCGTTGTAATGAGCGTCGAACCATTTTTCTTCTTCGAATGCCTTGCGTGATTTTAAAAGACACTGATAAGCCTGGGAGATTTTCTGATCTTCCATTTTGAGGCTCAAATCCTTTTCCTGGATAACCTCTGCTGTTGCGGCATTGATTTTTGGTGTTTTTACAAAGGTCTGGTTCATCTGGATGTCTGTTTTATTTTTAAGCTCGTTTGCTTCTTCGGAATTCGGTTCAAGCTTTAAAACAGCATCTGCATAGCGGGCTGCACGTGAATAGTAGCCTTCGTCGTAGAAATAATTACCAACCTTAATGTATTCACGGATGATTTTCGGGCGATTGATGATTTCGCTTTTTCCGCGGTTTACCATGAGTCCAAATGTTTCGTTAGCTAAAGTTAAAAGAGCCACACAGATAATCGAAACTATCATAACAACTTCGTATTTTTTAATCATAGCGTGACTGAAGCGTCTGGTAGACCCTTCGCTGTTATGACCAAAGTGCACAGAGCAGCTTACCGCAAAGCCTGTAAAGACCATAGCGGGCAAAAACTTTAAAAAGTATTCCAGCCCGGTTAAGAACTTGTAGGTTTTTGCCCCGTACACGGTTACTTCGGGCGGCAGTTTAGAGCAAAAGCCCATAATCACGCATACAGCAAATCCAAGTACCAAAAAGAACGAAAGTATACCAAGAACCTTTTTCATAAAATCCCTCCCTAGGCCTCATCCGCATCAGAGTTTTTCTTAAAAAATCTGATAATGCCAATCACAATAAACACAAAGCTCAAGAACAAATTAAAAAGCACTAAAAGAGGCGCATCAAAATAAGTGGAAAGGGAAATCATAAGTCCGTTTCCTGCAAGCTTAGTTCTTAAATTTTCAAACAAAGGACCAAAATATAATAAATTAATGCAAAGGATGAATCCTGTAAAAAGAATTACAAACGAAGCATTAACAAGTTTCCAGTCGAACATATGAGAGATTCCGTAGACACAGCACAAAGCAAGAGCCAGACTTAGAAATCCGAGCCAGAAGGTTCCACCCTTAGTTTTAGCCTGGGCCGCACGAGTAAGAAGATCACGGAAGCTGAATTCTTTAAAGGTTGATGAATTACCAAAAGACTGTTTTAAGAGGATGTCGCTGTAAGGTTCTGCATTCTTAAAAAGACGGAAATCAGGGCTGCTTGTAATCTGTGCAAACTTAACTGTTCCTGTATCCCCTGTATCAATAATAACTGAATCTACAGCTGAACCTGCTTCACTTGATTTAAGGTCTTTTGATAAATAATAAACTGTACCTTCGCTCTCCCTAAAATAACCTGCTGTAACAACATGCTCCTTAGCCTTGCTTTCTTCAAAAACACCGGCACCCGCTCCCTTATTCAAACACAAAGGAAAAAGTAAAATCCATGTAACTGCACATAATGCAATATAAAACAAAAGCTGGATAATTCCGCCTCTATGTCTGATTCTAAAATATGCAAGACACGGACAGATAATTACTGCAAGGATACAGCACATATACATGAAAGATTTAAAGACCAATTCCTTATTAAAAAAGAGCATTTTCTGCCCGGCACTAAAATTCAGTACGTTCAAAAAGAGAAAATAAAAAGCAGTTCCAAGTACAATAAAAGCAACTGCGAATACAAAATACATTACCAATAACTTTAAAGCTTTGTTCATATATATATTATCGTAAAAAAACCCTAATAAATTTAATTTTTCCTGCCAATAATCTTAATAACGGTTTGACAGAAATCACTAATATATTGTATCATAATACGATAAATAATGTTTTAAAATAATCGTTTTCACGTTGTGGAGTTATAAAAAAATATGGATAATAATGTAGTAATCCCTGGTTTTGACAATGAAAAAGACGACAGCCTTCAGATTAATTTGAGAAAGGCAGATGGGGTTCAAAACGGTATTTTCATTTATCTCAGTGGTTACATTGACACTTACAATTCAAGTTACTTTCAGAAAAAAGTTACTCAAGTTATCGAAGCAGGATATATCAATCTTATCTTCAATTGTTCATCATTAAACTATGTATCTTCTACAGGTATTGGTTCATTTACCGTATTCTTAAAGATGGTAAAACCAAAGGGTGGAGACGTAGTTCTTCTTGAAATCCAGCCAAAGGTTTACGAAGTATTCCAGCTCCTGGGATTCAGCCAGTTCTTTAATATCAAAAACACAGCTGACGAAGCAATTGCTTTCTTCTCTGAAGGAACAGTTAGTACTTCTTCAATCTTCCCTCTTGTAATTTCTTGCCCGGTTTGTTCTAAAAAGCTCCGTGCTACAAAGTCCGGAAGATTCAGATGCTCAGGCTGTAAATCAATTCTTGCAATTAACGAAAACGGCGAAGTTTCTTTAGGTTAATTTAAAGTGGATTAAATGTGGATAAGTCGGGGATAAAGCCGAATTTATCTATACAAAACTAGACTAATATTTTATCAAGGAATAGGTGAAAAACATTGATTTTTCACCTATTTTTTTATATTACAA
>JAGCUI010000065.1 GCA_017962965.1 Treponema sp.
ATCTTGGTCAGATAGGTGAACTGGCTCATAGATTGACCGATGAATTCCAGAATACATATCTGAATATTCCATGGAAATCAATTTATGGAATGCGTAACAGAATTATTCATGATTATGATGGTGTAAACCTGAAAGTTGTATGGGAAACAATATCTGAAGATTTACCGCAATTGATTGAAGAATTGAAGAAATGTATAGGGTGATGTATGTTAGGATTAAAATTTTTGATTAAGAATAAACTTTCTCTTGACACAAAACCTTCTTTGGCGCACTCCCAATCAATCAATCAAAGTACTATTCTACAAATAATATCGCATTACAATTTTTCTCTCAAATTAAAGACTGCATTCTGAACACTTTCCGGAATGCAGTTTTTTATATTTTAAAATTTTTTAAGGAGGATTTTTCAGAATGAAAAAAACGATTATTGGTTTACTTACAGGTTTAGCTCTTATGAGTTTTATCAGCTGTAAGGGAGAGGTAGAAAGCGGCGGGGGTAGTGGTTCTGGCGGAGGAGGTGGAAGTACATATGACATTGTAACCTTTGGAAGTTTTCCGCAGTCGGAAAAAGATTCTACTGTTTCAATAACTTCAGAGACAAAAACTGTCGGTTCATTTACTTATTACAAGGGAGACGACAACGAATGGTATGCAGAACTTAATTCAAAATACTATAAAGTAGAACCGATTAAATGGCGTGTGCTTACGACAAACTACGACCACGACGGTAATGCCTCTACCCCAGGAAAAAAGCTTTTGCTTGCAGAAAATATTCTTATAAGTTGTGTGTATTATAGTTGCTCTAACGTAAACAGAACTATTAGTAATGCAACTATTTACTCGAATAACTATGAACACAGCATAGTGCGGGCATATTTAAATGGACTTTCTTATCAGATAAAATATGATGAATCAGCTCAAAAATTAGATGAAACTTTTGTAAATAAAGGCTTTTTCCAGACAGCATTTACACAAGCAGAACAGGATGCAATTGCAACGACAACAGTAATAAATAATGCAAGAAGCACAAATCCGGACAGTAATAACAAAGAGTGGAACAACGGAGTTAATCAGTACGCCAGTGACACTTCAAGCAGCGATAAAATCTTTTTGCTTAGCGAGCAGGAAGTAACAAAAGCGGATTATGGATTTGCAGCATACAATGAGTGCAAAGGTGACGGTACGCATAATGACAGTACAAGAATCCGTATGACAACAGCTTTTGCACAGGAAGAAGGAGCTTGGCAGAGTGGTACATCCGGCTGCGGCGGTGTTTGGTGGCTGCGATCTCCTTACTATGATGGTGGAAACATCGCGCTCGACGTCGCCCCTAATGGGTATGCGTACAGCAATTGCTACGTGAATGCCAGTAATGGAGGTGTTGTGCCGGCTTTGTGCCTAAATTAAAATTGGCTTAGCCAATTTTAATTTAGGAAATCCTTGCGGAGGCAATAATCTAATCAAAATGCAGCTTGCCCGATGCAATGCACATCAAAGGCAGGCTGCTTTTTTTCCTCTCTACACCGCCAGCTCTTCCCAGCGGGCGTATTTTTCTTCCAGGAGTTTGGTGATTTCTGTGTAGCGCTCGCCGGCTTTTCGGGAGGTTTCGAAGTCGGGGCTGGACATTAATGGTTCCAGCTCTTTTTGTTCTTTTTCGAGCTCGGGGATTTCTTTGTCTAAGGCTTCGAATTCGCGCTGTTCTTTGTAGGAAAGTTTTTTTCTGGCAGGAGGAGTGGTAGCGGCAGAAGCAGTGGCAGATGATGAAAAATCAGGGGCCGGAGAAGAGATGTTTTTATCGGCAGAACCCGCGCCCCCAGAAGTGATATTTTTATCCCCAGAAGCGATATCCTCTTTAGAACCCGCCTTCTTCTCCTCTTCCAGATACTCAATGTATTCGCTGCATTTTCCGACAAAGCCGCTGATGCTTCCGTCCTCTTCCATAATAAAAAGGGTGTCGGCGCACTTATCCATAAAATAGCGGTCGTGGCTTACGAGAAGGAGGCAGCCTTCAAAATGCATTAAAAACTGCTCTAAAAGGTTCATCGTAAAAATATCAAAATCGTTTGTAGGTTCGTCTAAAATTAAAAAGTTCGGGTTTTCTAAAAGCAGGCGCACAAGATAAAGTCTTTTTCTTTCTCCACCGGAAAGCGTACTAACCGGTGAATGCTGGATTTTTCCTTCAAAGCCGAACTCTTCTAAAAATTTTGCAGCGCTTACTTCTTTTGTGCCGTCGTTCAGTGTCATGTGCTCGGCAGTTTCCTTGATGTATTCAAGCACTGTAAGATTTGTATCTTTAAAAACCGGGTTTTGCTCGTAGTAGCCGAATTTTGTGTTTACGCCTGTTTCAACATTTCCAGAATCCGGGGAAAGCTTTCCTGTTACAATATTTAAAAAAGTTGATTTTCCTGCTCCGTTATCTCCAAAAATCCCGATTTTCTGGCCTTTTGTAAACTTATACGAAAAATCAGAAATTATTTTCTGGCCGCCAAACGTTTTAGAAATATTGTGAAGTTCAAGGACTTTTCCGCCAAGACGTTTTCCCTTTACTTCAAAGGTAAAGCCCTTATCAGCTTTAAATTTTTCTCTGTTTATAAGTTGCTCGTCCCTCTGAATCCTTGCCTTTATTTTTGTTCCCCTTGCACAAGGGCCGCGCAAAAGCCATTCACGTTCAAAGCGTAAGACTGATTCAATCCTTCGTTCTGTGTTTGCTTCGATCTCTGCTTCTGTTTCTTTTTTTTCAAGATACTGGGAATAATTTCCGGTGTAGAGCTTTAGTTTATTTCTTGCAAGCTCGTAGATATTCGTACAAACTGCATCAAGGAAGTATCGGTCGTGGGTAACCATCAAAACTGAGCGGGTTGTATCTTTAAGATATTTTTGCAGCCACGAGATTGTTTTTATATCAAGGTGGTTGGTCGGTTCGTCCAGTAAAAGAACTTTTGTATCTTCGACTAAAACCTGTGCAAGGCAGACTTTTTTAATCATCCCGCCGCTTAAGGTCCCCATCTTCTGATTAAGGTTCTGGATATCGAGTACGCCAAGGATTGAACTTATCTGCGCTTCGTAGTTCCATAAATCAGCCTGATCCATTTTGTGCATTACTTCATCATACTTTTTTGTAACGGCCGCTTCGTTTTTAGATGTGGCTAACTCGTCGCAAATCTTTGTGTATTCATTTATGATTTTTAATTTTGGGGAATCGCTTTTAAAAATATGCTCGCGTATTGTATCTTCTTTCTGGTATAAAGGATTTTGCGGTAAAAATGAAACTCCTGCTTCACGGTTAAAAACTACACTTCCTTCGTCGGGCTGTAAAACTCCTGCAATTGTGTTCAAAAGAGTTGATTTTCCCGTTCCGTTTTTTCCGATTAATGCAGCCTTTTCGCCTTCCTGAAGTCCGAACGTAACACCGGTAAAAAGAGGTTTTTCGCGCCCGATTTTGGAAAGGTTATTTATAGAAAGAAGATTCATAAGCCGAGTATAGCACATATCAAAGGCACGGAATAGGGGAGCGGAATGCAGCGGTCGTGAAGGGATGAATTATCCTCTACAACTTGAACAAGAACCTGATTATGGGTAAATTCATATCATGACTAAAAAAACTAAACGCCTGCTTTTATCTATATTGTGTTTTACTTTAATCTTAGGTTATGCAATCTGGTACACTTATTATGCAAAGCCCGAACAGAAGGAAAAAATAGATTCACTCACTCGAACTGAACAGACTGCTCCTTCAAAAAGCGAAGAGGATGCACAGAATACAGACACTACAAACTCCCAGAATGATAAATCCTCTAAAAAATCATCAAAATCCGGCACAAAAAAAACTTCATCAAAATCTACAAAATCAAAAAAATCAGGCAAGGCTGAATACTCTTCCAAAGAATGCGACACGGGCTACGAGGAAAATAATCCCCTTTATTTTGGAAACCCTTCCGACGCAAAAACCGATTTATCTTTGATGAACAATTATATGATGATAAAGCCTCAGTATACGCTTTCTTACAACGCAAGCACTTTTAATCCTAACTGGGTTGCCTGGCATCTTTGTAAGGATGATCTTGGCGACGCAGACAGAAGCGATGATTTCCGCCCCGATAAGGAACTTCCTCTTGGATGGTATGCAATAAAAAAGAAGGACTATCAGTATAAAGATTATGGATTTGACCGGGGCCACATCTGTCCTTCTGCAGACAGAACAAAAACAAAAGAAGATAATTCCATGACTTTTTTGATGACAAACATGGTGCCGCAGACTCCGGACAATAACCGCGTAATCTGGATGCATTTTGAAAATTACGAGCGTGAGCTTGTACGTCAGGGGTATGAAGTTTATCTGATTGCAGGTCCTTATGGAAAAGGCGGAACGGGTGCCAAGGGAACTTTTGAATCAATCCCGGTTCAACTTAAAAACGGAGAAACAATTGATATGGTTGTCCCTTCATACACCTGGAAGGTTTTGATTGCTTTACCCGACGGAACAGACGATATTTCCAGAATTGACGAAAATACTCTCTGCATTGCAATCAATGTTCCAAACCTTATGGGGATGGGAAAAACAGGCGATTGGGAGCAGTACATAACTACGATTGACGAAATAGAAAGCATCACAGGATATGATTTTTTTGAGCTTTTGCCGGATGATGTAGAAGAATCAATTGAATCAAAAACCTATGAATATACAAAATAGGAGACTTGTATGATTAGTTTACTTGCACGTATTTTTATTAAAAACAACAAGGATTATTCAAACCTCAAGGTGCGCGAGCAGTACGGAGTTTTATGCGGAGGCTTTGGTATTTTTTTGAACCTCCTTCTTTTTGCCCTCAAATTTATTTTTGGAACAATCGCTGCCAGTGTTGCCATGGTTGCAGATGCATTTAATAACCTTTCTGATGCGGCAAGCTCAATCGTTCAGATTTTCGGCTTTAAGCTTTCTTCCAAAAAACCGGATCCTGATCATCCGTTCGGCCATGGAAGAATTGAATACATCTCGGGCGTAATCATCTCGTTTTTTATCCTCTACATGGGAATTGATTTAATAAAGGATTCTGTAAAGGCTTTAATCAACCCGGATCCTGTAAAGGCTGATATTTTTTCTCTCATTGTTCTGGTAAGCGCAGTTTTAGTAAAGGTGTACATGTATTTTTATAATCACTCTGTTGCAAAAAAAATCAACTCTGTGGCAATGGAAGCAACCGCAAAAGACAGCTTTGGTGATGTAATTTCTACTTCGGTTGTTATTCTTTCTGTTGTTTTGAGCCGCTTTGTTTCTTTCCCTGTTGATGGAATCGGTGGAATTATAGTTGGTATTTTTATTCTTAGAACAGGTTTTGAAGCCGCAAAGGATACAGTCGGAACTCTTTTGGGAACAGCGCCTTCGGAAGAGCTTGTAAAGGGAATTGAAAAAGAATTACTTGAGCACGAAAACATAATCGGAATGCACGACCTTGTTGTTCATGATTATGGTCCTGGCAGACTTATGATTAGCCTTCATGCAGAAGTGCCGGGTGATAAAAATATTTTCGAAATTCATGATTCAATTGATATCGCAGAGGTTGATATTGCAACTAAGTTTAACTGCCACGTTGTAATTCACATGGACCCGATTGACACAAAAAACAAAAGGCTTTCTGCCCTCAAAAAACTCATCGAAAAAACTGTAAAGGAAATCGATCCGGAATTTACTTATCACGATGTAAGAATTGTTCCGGGTATTACTCATTCAAACCTTATGTTCGATGTTGTAAAACCGTTTTCGTGTAAGATTCCGGATTCGGAATTAAAGCTTTTGATACATAATAAAATACACGAGGCAGAGCCTGATGTTTACTGCGTGGTTACCGTAGATCAGCCTTTTGTAAAAAGAACGTAGTCGTATTCAATTCCGTCTTCGCTAACAGTCTGTTCAACTTTTTTTGTCCATTTGCCTTTAAGAGGTGGAAAAAATCTGTCTCCTTTAAATTCTTTTTTAATCTCTGTGGCATAAATTTTTGAACAGTTTTTTATGGCTTTTTTATAAATGCTTTCCCCGCCCGCCACAAGAATTTCCACCGCGCTCCTTGGTTTAACCGCCGCACAATCGGCACCGGAATTCAATCTGTATATAAGCCTTACCGCCTTTTTGTAGCTTTTACATAAGAGGCAGCCTTCTGGAGCGGTTTTCATCTTTTTGGAAACAATAACGAGGGTGCAGTAGGAGAGGGCTTTTCCGATTTCGTCAAAGGATTTTCTTCCGATTATTACGTATTTTCCGCGGCAGATGCTTTTAAAACGATCGCGCTCAGAAGGAATGAACCATGGAATTTTCCCCTGAGCGCCAATCACTCTGTCTTTAGCTGTGTATGCTGCAAGCAGAGAAATAGAAATGTTTTTCTTTTGGAAAATCATATCTATTTTATATGATATTTTTGCTTATGCTTCAACCTGTACAAGCTG
>JAGCUI010000066.1 GCA_017962965.1 Treponema sp.
AATGTAAATTATACTATTCATGTAGTGTCTCCTTTTTGCATGAGGTAATGTCATGCTTTGTTATAGTGAATGCAATTGTAGGACTAAATCCTCGATTTTGCAAACTTGCGAGGCACTACATATTGTTCTGCAGGAATAAAATATGAATTTTACTTGTGAAAAAAGTATTATAAATTTTGTATTCGTTGTATAATATAATACAAGGAGAATAACGATGCCAATTGTAAGTGAATTTGAAGGAATTGAAATTTGCTTGTATTTTGATGATCACATGCCACCGCATTTTCATGCAAAATATAATAATAATGAGGCCTTAGTCGATATTGAAGGCAGCTGCGTTTTAAAAGGTTCAATTCCATCAAATAAATTAAAACTTGTTCTGGCATGGAGTGAACTTCATAAGAATGAATTAATGGAAAACTGGAATAAAGCAAAAAATATGCAGCTTCCTCAAAAAATTGATCCATTAAAATAGGAGAGACTAATGGAAGTAGTTCAGGTAATTCCACAAGACGATTATAAAGTTATAGTTTATTTTGTAGACGGTGCTATAAAAGAATATGACGTTTCTCACCTTGCCGGAAAGGGTATCTTTGAATGTCTTAATAATCTCGATTTTTACAAAAATAACTGTACGGTTCTTAATGGCACTTTGGCATGGACTTTAGACGGCAGATATGATAAACATAACTGTATAGACCTTGATCCTTATGTCATATATGAAAACGGAAAGAGTGTTTCAGATCCTCTTATTCAGACAGCTTAAAGTGTCCAATAAATGGGGTACACTTCAATGTACCCCGTTCTGTGTTTGAATTATTTATTTTATTTTTGCTGATTTTATCTACCGCAGCACTGTTTGTATTTTTTGCCGGAACCGCATGGGCATGGATCGTTTCTTCCAACCTTTGGCATTGTTCTTCTTACTGTGATTGAATCTCCCTGAGAACGCTGGTTCATTGCGCTTCCCTGAGCCTGTCTTCTTGCCATTGCGCCATTGAATGAAGAAGCAGCACTTCTCTGCATTTCATTGTGTGCCGACTGTGCCTGAACAGAACCCGGTGTATTTCCAAAAGAAGATGTTGCATCTGTATGCTGTGCGTTCATATTCTTGTTCTGAGAAGCGAGCATCTGTTTTCTGTGTTCTGCTGCTTCCGGAGAAAGCTGGATTCTTACCTTGAATACGCGAGACATTACTGTATTTCTGATTGCGTCGAGCATGTCATCAAAATATCTGAATCCGTCGATTTTGTATTCTGTTAATGGGTTTTTAGAACCGTAAGAACGAAGTCCAACAGCTTCCCTTAAGCCTTCGAGTGTTTCAAGCTGATCAAGCCATTTTTTATCGATGAGCTGAATGTACTGGTAGCGGATGAACATGTTCAGGTTTTCTTTTCCTGCAAGTGTTTCTTTTTCTGTTATATCATTCTGTAATTCTGCAAGAACTGAATCCTTTGTAAGGCGTTCTGCAGGAATCATAACTCCGAATGTATTCTTGATTTTTTCTGCAAGTTCGTTTGTAACACCGGCTGTATCTCTTCTTGCGTGCTTAACTGCATCTTCATATTCATCAAAGAGAACTTCAACTGTGTCGCGTGCATTGTTCATGATGCGTTCAGAAAGCTTGTCGTCTGCAAGAATTGTATCTCTCTGTTCATAGATTACTGAGCGCTGTTCGTTCAAAACATCATCGTAGTCCAAAAGGTGTTTACGGATTTCAAAGTTTCTGTCTTCTACCTTCTGCTGTGCCTTTTCAATTCCCTTGTTGAGCCATGGATGGTCAATTGGTTCTCCAGGCTGCATACCGATTCTTCTCATCATGAGCTTCATGCGTTCTCCACCAAAGAGGCGCATAAGATCGTCGTCCATAGAGATAAAGAATTTTGAACGGCCCGGGTCTCCCTGACGTCCTGAACGTCCACGAAGCTGATTATCAATACGGCGTGATTCATGGCGTTCTGAACCGATTACATAAAGACCACCTGCTGCACGAACTTCTTCGTAATCCTTTTTCCAGTTTTCTTTTTCAATTGCTAAAGCCTGCTTGTACTGTTCTTCTGTAGCATTTGTTCCGGCTCTCTTTCTTGCTCTGAATTCCGGGTTACCGCCGAGTTTAATATCGGTACCACGACCTGCCATATTTGTAGCGATTGTAACTGCTCCCTTGGCACCGGCTTCTGCAATAATCAAAGCTTCGCGTGCGTGGTTTTTAGCATTCAATACTTCGTGGCGGATTCCTTTTCTTGTAAGGAGGCTGGAAAGGAGTTCTGATTTTTCAACCGAAACTGTACCAACAAGAACCGGCTGTCCCTTTGCATGAGCATCCTGAATCTCTTTTGCAATTGCTTCCCATTTGTCGCCTTCGTTCATGTAAACTTCATCATTTTCATCCTTTCTGGCAACTGGGAGGTTTGTAGGAATTGCAACAACATCGAGTTTATAAATCTTATTAAATTCAACTGCTTCTGTAGCGGCTGTACCAGTCATTCCCGAAAGCTTTGTATACATACGGAAGAAATTCTGGAATGTGATTGTAGCCATTGTTCTGTTGCGCTGTGCAATTCTGATGTGTTCCTTTGCTTCAATAGCCTGGTGCAATCCGTCTGAATAACGGCGTCCTTCGAGAACACGTCCTGTAAATTCATCAATAATTTCTACCTTTCCGTCGCGAACAAGGTAATCAACATCATTATGGAAAAGCAGGTGAGCTCTTAAAGCCTGTGTAAAGTAGTGTGTAAATTCAAAGTTTTCTTCATCTTCAAGAGAACCGCGGATTAAGTTGTGCTTGTGAAGAATTTCGTTGATGTGGAGCATACCCTTATCTGTAAAGGTAACACGTTTTGATTTTTCATCGATTTTATAATCACCCTGGATGGCATCTCTCTGCTCAGGAGTCATAAAGCTTTCGTCAGGATAATCATCAGTTTTAGGATCTTTTTCTACTTCCTTTAATTCGCCAACGTATTTATCTACTTCGTGATATTTATATGTATCATCTTCTCCGGCACCGGAAATAATAAGTGGAGTTCTGGCTTCATCAATCAAGATAGAGTCGATTTCGTCCACGATACAGTAATTAAATCCGCGCTGAACCTTGTCGTTAAGGTCAATCTTCATGTTGTCGCGAAGATAGTCAAATCCGAATTCGTTGTTTGTACCGTAAGTAATATCGCAGTTATATGCAGCCTTACGTGCATCGTTATCCATGTCCGAAAGAATTGCACCAACTGTACATCCAAGATAAGAAAAGACTGGGCGCATTGTGTCTGCGTCACGGCCTGCAAGGTAGTCGTTTACTGTTACAATGTGAACGCCTTTTCCTGTAAGTGAGTTTAAGTATGCTGGAGCTACGGCAACGAGTGTTTTACCTTCACCGGTTTTCATTTCTGTGATTCTACCCATATGAAGGTTGATAGAACCCATAACCTGAACATCAAATGCACGTTCTCCACGAACTCTGCTTGCTGCTTCACGGCATAATGCAAATGCTTCCGGCAAAATATCATCAAGGGTTTTACCCTGTGCTAATTCCTCTTTAAATCTTTTTGTCTGTAACGGGAACTCTTCCGGTTTAAGTGATTTAGCCCATTCTTCTTTTTCATTTACCTTTTTAAGAATTGGTCTGAGGGCCTTTACGTCTCTGTCGTTTTGTGTACCGAATATGGCTGTAAGGATTTTATCAATTAACATTTTTCGTTTATTCCTTGTAAATTTAGTTAAAATATTATATCCAATCTTTAATAAATTTACTATATTTATAGTACGATTGACAAGGAAAAAATGAATATTTAAACTGTAATTAATATGAAAAAAACAGCAATTATTTTGACATCAATTTTATTATTCTCTGCTTTTACTTCATGTTCTAAAAAAGAAACAATTGAATCTTTAAAGGAAGTAAAGCAGTTTGATATTCCATACGGAAATTTTGAAGAGCAGATTAGTGTAGGAGATTTGAACTCGGTGGGTACTGTAAGAAAGGGTATTGCCATGAGGGACGGTTTCTTTTACGTAATAGACGGTGAATCAGAAAAAATTATGGAATTGATTTCCTATGGTGATTTACTTTCGCTTTATTATTACGAAGATTCCCAGACTGCAGATTTAATCAATAAATCAGAAAGAGTGCCTGAGTGCTCTCATAAAACAATCGGACTTCAGTTTGATTATCCTGGACAGATTGCAGTTGATTCAAATAAAACAATTTATGCAACAGGAACCTTTATTAAAAAGCAGCAGGAGCTCGGTCCGGATGGATTACTTTACTGCCAGGGTGTTTTAAAGTTCGACAGAGACGGTACAAACATGGACTACATTGGTCAGCAGGGACCTGGAGGAAAACCATTCCCGCTTATCAAGGATATTTATATTACCCAGAGTGATGAGCTTGTTGTTGTAAGTAATTCCAACGACGGCTTTATTGTTTACTGGATTGGAAGAAACGGATTTCCAAAATACACTGTAAACATCAATTCAGGTAATATTCCAAAGTTCAAAAATCCTGATATTAAAAACGAGATTTATTCAACAATTTCAAATGTAATTCCGTCTCAGACAGATTACAAGCTTTATGTTTACGTTGATTATTACACAACCTTTGTAGATGATGATTCAATGGTTCAGTCGGGTGTAAATTACCTTCAGTCGCTTTTATATCCTCTGGACTGTAACAAAGAAACTTATGAAGATTCAGTTTCCATTCCGCCATACGAAGAATCGGTTGTAGTTGATTACAGTAAGCTCACATACAGAATCCCTTATGATTTTATGGGTGTTACTGCAAACGGCTGGAAATATTTTATCATCAAAAATCAGGATGGATTTAATATCGAAATGATTCAGGACGAAAGCCAGAAGATTTTGCGCCGTCATCTTGATGTAAATCAGCAGAATAATCTTTACTACGACATGTATCTTTCTCCGGAAGGAATTATTACTGCCTTGTATCTTGATAAGGATACTGCACGTGTTGTTTGGTACAGAACCGACAGCCTTATTGATGCAATCTTGAATAACTAGATGGAATAAAAGGAGAGGCCTATGTTTGAAGAAATTGAAGAAACAAGACCGGACGGAGAACAGCCTCTTAAGTTTTATTATAATCGCGAAGAAAGAATCAAAAAGGCTTCAAAGCAGGTTCAGGAATATTACAACGGCGGTATGAGGCCCGTAAAAGGAATCAAGTCTCTTTTTTACAAGGGAAATAAATTTGTTTTTTTAGCCTTAATCTTTTTTGTTGCTGCCACATGGATCTTCAGCGGAATAAGCAAGAATGTTTCTTACACCACAATAGACGGCATTAAGTTTGATGCACAGTCGTTTATTTATGAAAGGGAAGTATACACCAACATCAAGGTCTACAACAAAAAGACTGATGCAAAATCTGTTCCAAAAAAAGTTGATGCTCTTGTAAGCTTTGTAAACTCAGACGGTGAAGTTTCAGAGGCATCGGAGTTATCTCTTGTATATAAAAATGGTGAAGAATATTTACGGACAAAAGCAACCGACTATGATATAATTAAGGTTAATATAACAATAACTGTGGGTGAAAAGACAAAGGAGCTTACCACAGTGGTACAAAGATTATAAAAAGAATATTAAAGGAGTTTTTCTATGATGCAGTTTTATTTTTTATCTGTGATTATGAATATTACAGCCGGATTAATTTTACTCAAGCTCGAAGGTAAAAAAGAAACTGAGAGCATTGAAGGAGCCCAAGCTCAGGAAAGTCCAAAGGGCGGATTTATAGACAACATCAGGGGTAAAATTTCTACACTTGAAGTTTTAAACAGTCCTGTTTTCATTCTTGTAGTTGCAATTCTTTCTTTGTTTGTGGGAATCATAAAGCTCTTTGTAGTTTGCGGAGATAGTCCTGCTGTATTCGGCGATTTCTTTCCTGCAATCACAGGTATTCTTGCGGGTTTAACTGTTTTACTTTCGATTTATGTAAACAAGGATTCATCTAAAATAAACCTGCCTTCTGTTGTAAAGACCATCTTTATTGATAAGACATATCTTGTTGGTTTTGTCTGTCTGATTGTGGCCTTGCTTCATTTTATTATGCCTGGTGTACTTTTCTTTTAGTACCAGGGTTTACGGGGCTTTAGATGAGTTGTTCAATTGCATGCATTGATTACAGAGACGGAAAAATCTTTATTGCCAAAAGATGCCAGAAGGGTGATATGGGCGGCAAGTGGGAATTTCCCGGCGGCAAACTTGAAGACGGTGAAGATTTTGAAACTGCAATCAAAAGGGAAATGCAGGAAGAATTCGGCGTTGATGTAAAGGTTCACCAGAAAATTACGGAAGGAAAATTCATGCACAAGGGAAAAGAATGTTCGCTGCATGTATTTTTTACCGAGTTTATGGAGGACGGAATTAAAAAGCCTTTTGTTCTTACTGAACATACAGAATATAAATGGGTAGAACCACAGGAAATCTTTAATCTTGATTTTGTTGATTCAGACTTATCGATTTTCCCTGAGGTTTTAAAAAGTATAAAAAAATGAAAAATGCGTTTAAAAAAAATACATTAAGATTGATTATTTACAGTCTCGTAATTTTAGTTTGCCTTACTTCATGTAATAAAAACAAGATTACGGTCTTAGAGTTTGATAATTCGGAACCTCTTGCACTTGCACCCGATGTAAGATGGGCTTTGGTTATTGCACCTTATGCTGCTTATTACGAAAAAACAGACTGGGAATCTCCTGTAATGGGATACAGCCGCAGAGGACAGATTCTGCAGGTTTTGAGCCGGTCTGAAGATAAAAACGACAATGAGTGGTACAGATTTGAAACAGGATGGTTGCCTGCTTCTACAATCACAGTGTACAGTAACCGCTTAAAGGCTCAGAGAGCGGCAGAAGAATTAAAAGAAAAAGAATAAGGTTATAAAATGAGTTTGATAATTGCCGAAATTGGAACTTCACACTCAGGCTCAATCGAAAAAGCTAAACAACTTGTGGATACAGCAGCAAATGCCGGAGCCGATTGTATAAAATTCCAGTGGGTTTATGCAGACGAAATTCTCCACCCGAATACTGGAATTGTAAAGCTTCCAACAGGTGATATCAGACTTTATGACCGCTTTAAACAGCTTGAATGTCCAAAGAGCTTTTATAAAAAAATGGCAGATTATGTTCACTCTAAAAACTGTACCTTCTGCTGTTCACCATTTGGATTACAGAGCTTAAAGGAACTTCTGGAAATAAAACCTGATTACGTAAAGATTGCTTCTCCGGAATTAAATCATTACAAGATGCTGGAATACCTTCGCGATTACCGTAACAAGCAGAAAAAGAAAATTCCGGTAATTCTTTCAAGCGGTGTTTCAACCTTAAAAGATATTGAGAGGGCAGTGGAAATTCTTGGAACAGAAAATGTTTCTTTGCTTCACTGCATTACAAGTTATCCTGCTCCCGAAGAGGAGTATAACCTTAAGCTCATAACGAATCTTAAAAATATATTTGGAATAGATTGCGGTGTAAGCGACCATAGCCTGGACCCGATTCTTGTTCCATCCCTTTCCATTGCAGCCGGCGGAACTATTATAGAAAAGCACATCACCTTGAGCCGTAAAACTCTTGGTCTTGATGATCCGGTTGCGCTCGAAGGAGAACTGTTTGCAATGATGGTACATGTAGTTCATCAAAGCGAGGTTACCTTAAAACATTATGGAAACGAAGTTGGAACTCAGAGAATTATAGAACAGATTTCCGAGCAGTTTGGAAAAGAAAAAGTGATGAAGGTTTTAGGAGACGGAGTAAAGCGCCTTGCTTCTTCGGAAAAACAAAACTATGGACGCACAAACAGAAGCCTTCATTTTATGAATGATATGAAAAAGGGCCAGAAAATCAAAGAAGGTGATGTTCAGATTTTAAGGACAGAAAAGTTTCTTACACCGGGTATTTCTCCGCAGTATTTTGACATGATACAGGGTGCAGTTTTGAGCATGGATGTTAAAGCGGGAGACGGGGTACAGCTGGAGAATTTCATAGGAAAATAATATGGATTCAAAGACATTATCAGAAATAGACTTTTACCGCATCCGCAACGAGGTTGCATCCTTTTGTGTTTCGGAAGAAGGTAAAGCAGAATTTTTAAATAAAGAACCTTTAACAAAATTTGCAGAAATTGAACAGTTAAAAAATCTTGGCCGGGAATGGAGCACATTTCTTTCGGCTTCTACCAAAAACGGAATTTCAGGCTTTGGTACAATCAGACCTTTGTTTGCAGTAATTAAAACTAAGGGTGCAAGCCTTACTCTGGAAAATGTGAACAGCCTTGGTCAGTTTATTTTGAGCGTGAATAATTTTAAAAAATGCATAAGCGTTCATAAAACTCAGCTCAAATTAAAATACCTTGTTCAGGAAGCAGAAAAGCTTGGAGATTTAAGCCAGGCCGAAAAATTGATTTTCCGTGTAATCAGCCAGGACGGTTCTCTTCGTGATTTACCTGAAATTGTTGCAATAAGAAAACAGATTGCTTCGTTAAATTCAAAAATAAAACTCATCATGCAGAAATTTACTTCGGACCAGAAGCTTTCTAAGGTATTGGAATCCAATGTACCTGTTTTAAGAAACGGAAGACAGGTGCTTGCAGTAAAGTCCAGCATGCAGAATAAAATCGAAGGAATTATCCACGAGGTTTCTCAGTCTGCACAGACTGTTTACATTGAACCCGAAGAAGCAGTTTTATGCAGTAACGAGCTTGTCCAGAAGGAATTTGAGCTTGCGGCTGTTATCAAAAAGATTTTACTGGAATTAACTCAAAGCCTTGAGCCTTGCATCCCTGAATTAAAATCATCCTTACCGGTTATGATTCTTCTGGATCAGACTCTGGCGGCTGCAAGATGGGGAATGCAGAACGACTGTGTTTATATAGAAAGCACACAGAACGAGGCCCCTTGTCTTTTAAAAGCACGTCATCCTCTTTTGGGAGAAAAGGCAGTTCCTATTGATATCCGCTTTATGGAGCAAAAAAGGATTTTGATTATCACAGGTCCTAATACCGGCGGAAAGACAGTAAGCCTTAAAACCTTTGCATTGTTTTCGGTAATGAATCAGACCGGGCTACCGGTTCCTGCAGCAGAAGGTTCACGCCTCCCTGTTTTTACGGACGTTTTTGCAGATATTGGTGATGATCAGTCCTTGGATCAGAATCTTTCAACCTTTAGCGGTCATATGAAAAATATTGCAAACGCCGTTCAAAAGGCAGGTCCAAAAACCCTTGTTCTTTTGGATGAGCTTGGAAGCGGAACAGACCCGCAGGAAGGAACTGCAATTGCAATGTCGGTTCTGGATAATTTAATTTCAAAAAAATCATTTGTGCTTGTAACAACTCACATGGGTGTTTTGAAAAATTATGGATATACAAATCCGTATTGTGTAAATGCGTCGGTAGAGTTTAATCAGGATACACTTTCTCCGTCCTACAGACTTTTGATGGGAGTGCCGGGTGAAAGTCATGCGCTTGATATTGCAGAAAAAAATGGTCTTCCAAAAGAAATCTGTAAGTCTGCCAGAAATTATATTGCAACAGAGCAGGCTGATGTTTCAGCTTTAATCCGTGGTTTGAACAGAAAGCACATTGAGTTAAATAAAATCCAGAAAGAAGCTGAACAGAAGGAAAAGGATTTTAAAGATAAATTCGAGCGATTAAAAATTAAGGAGCTTGATTTAAGACGAAAGGAAAACGACCTTAAAAAAGGAAAGCAGCAGGAGTTAAATGATTTTCTTATTCATTCCCGCCGTCAGCTTGAAAATCTTGTGCGCACTTTAAAGGAAGGCGAAATTACAAGAGAAAAAACTCTGGGCGTAAAAAAGTTCATTTCCGAGCTCGAAGAAAAAACTGATTATCTTGCAAATAAAACTGAAGCCGAAGATGAAAAGCTTACAAAGGAAAAAGAAGAGTTTGAAAAAACATTAAAACCTCGTCCTGTAAGTAACAAAAAGACCAGGAAAAAGCTGAGCAATGCAGAAGCGTTATCTAATGCAACGTCGAATGAAGAGTTTTTTAAACTCCACATTAAGCAGGCGGAAGCAGAAGGTGAGCCGTTGGAATTTAAGGAAGGGGCGAGTGTGATTTCTGCTTCTACAAAGACAGAGGGCGTGCTCGTAAAGGAAGAAAAGAAGGGACTCTGGCTTGTTCAGTTTGGAAGCTTAAAGATGTCTGTTAAGCAGAAAGATTTGATTCTCATCCCGAATAAAAAAGAATTAAAGCCTTCGATTCAAATAGACCTTCTCCGCGACCAGAACGATGGTGTTGTGAACAAGGAACGCGAAAAACCTGTGTTTGAATTAAGACTTTTGGGCATGCACGTAGACGAAGCCATAAAAGCCCTTGAACGCCAGATAGATCTCTGTCTTCTTGATAATTTTAATTCCTTCAGCGTAATCCACGGAAAAGGCGACGGCATTTTGCAGCAGGCCGTTCAGGATTATTTATCCCACGTTCCGTCCGTAAAAGAGTTCACCTTTGCCCCTCCCGAAGACGGCGGCACCGGCAAAACATACGTTAAATTGAATTAGAGGAAAAAAATAAACGTTCTCGTTCGTTTAATTAAAAAATAAAACCTAAAATCCCTCTAACTCTCTTGACCAACTAAGAGGAATTTAGTATATTAAATTCAATTATTCCCCGATTGTGTAATGGTAGCACTTCAGATTCTGGTTCTGACTGTGGGGGTTCGAATCCTCCTTGGGGAACTTCAAGCTGAACTATCAAGTTCAGCTTTTTTATTTTTTACATTTTCCGGCCCCTTCGAATATCGGTTTAGTTCATCACCCTCTCAAGGTGGAGAGACGGGTTCGACTCCCGTAGGGGCTAACCTTACAAAGAAGCAATCGGCTCCCGCAAGGGAGCTGCTTTATTTTAACTTCAGGGCCGGAAAATGTAGAAGCAATGTATAGGCCCCATAGAATATCGGTTTAGTGAGGGACCCTCTCAATTATCAAATAGCAAAATCGTTAAAAAAAATTGCGAAAACCTGGAGCAATTTTTTAGATTTTACTATAAAAAATTAGAGAGACGGGTTCGATTCCCGTTGGGGCTATCTTGAGACAGAAAGCATCGGCTCCCGCAAGGGAGCTAATTTATTTTAACTTAACATGGGGCCGGAAAATGAAGATGCAATGTACAGGCCCCTTTGAATATCGGTTTAGTTCATCACCCTCTCAAGGTTTATATAATCGAGAAGACGTTAAGCAAAAATGCGAATGCATTTTTGTAGTCTTATCCTTCTTAAATGACTCCCGTAGGGGCTATTTTTTTTCGAAGGGGCCGTAGCGATTATCGGTTTAGAGAGCAGCTCTCTCAATTGTTCAATAGAGAAGACGTTAAACAAAAATGCGCCAGCATTTTTGTAGTCTTTACCAAATTTATAAAGATGTAAAACCTAAAAAATTGCTCCAAGTATTCGCAATTTTTTTTAACGGTTTTGCTATATAATATCCTTCGAATATCGGTTTAGTTCATCACTCATATTTTTTTCTTTTATTTTTTTACTATACATTGTATTATAAAGAGTCGATATTTAGAGAATATGAGTGATAACGATAATAAGAATGCATTTGATAAACTCGTGGCCGGATTGAGCTCTGCGGACAGAAATGCCATGCTCAGACGTATTCATGAAAGCACTATGCAGACTGTGCAGATTGTAACGCCGGATCCGGATTCAAATGACCAGTATCAGACATTAAAAGTAAAGCTCCAGAACGAATCCTTTATTTACAGATTCTTTTTGTGGATTCGAGCGCTCTTTCAGGGAAATGCTTCCAAAGAACAGATATATAATGACGACCAGATTGCAAATCTTGCAAAAAAAATAAATCATAATCATCCGGGTATTATTAATCATAAAACAAAATCTCTTGATTATCTTTTTTACGAACGCCTTCAGGTTTTAAAAGAGGCAGCAGATTTCTTTAAGCCTTACTGCAGCTTTATTAATGAAAATCCCGGTGATTTTTATGTGTTCATGAGTTCCTTTGTTGCGCCCGACCTTGCAGAACAGATTAATCAGAGGGCAGACCCTTTTGCTCTTCCTTTTGGAAAAGAGCCTTCTCCGGATGTACGAAGCGACCTTGCAAAAAAGCTTGATGAAATATTAAAAAACATGGATTCAGGAATGAAGTCAACCTTGTACGCTGCCGTTGTAGCATCAAACTGGCTCATTCACTTTGTTTCACTTCCTTATCTTCATATCACAGCACAGTTTACAAATGTTGCAGGTGATGTATATACAGCGCCGTATTCAAGCGTTATTACAGACTTTAATGAATTTGCAGCCGTATTCACAAAAATCCAGCCGATTGATAATGAAGTTCTGGAAGCATTGTTCCTATTTTCTCAGCGTAAAAATTTGAGTCAGAATCTTCAGGAGCAGGATGTAGAAAAATCAACTAAAGAATATCTTTCTCGTGCAAACACCTATTTAGTTACAATTCAGGAATATATTGCTGAACTTTCAATTTTCAAACTTGGAAGAGTTATTTCGAATAACTACGACTGGGAGCCTAAAAATATGGAAGGGGCAGAGGGCTGGTTCCCGTTGTTCCGTGCTCAGTGGAGAAAGATTCAGGATATTAGATGGAACGACTGGCTCAGAGAACAAAAGAAAATGACTTTGAGCGAAAGCCTTAAGATGGATTTTGGTCTTGATGAATTTCCAACATTTAAATACAGACCTTGGGAAAAATTATGGAGCCCTGTTACATTCGGCTGCGAGCTTACAGGCGGTTTTCTTTCGTGGTTTGCAACGGAAAAATATGATGAAATCATCTTTAATTTAAATCTTGTAATTATGGAAGGTATCTTCCTTAAGAGCGAAAACCGTACTGAATATTCCGAGGGCGTTAATAACTTTGTAAACGCAAATACAAATATGAAGTCTCTTGTGGAAAAGCTTTCTCCTAAAGGTGATTACGGAAGAATGTTCCAGGATTTTGCAGAAAACAAGGTTCATACACTTCAGGTTCAAAATCAGATTTCTTCTATGATGAGGGATACAGAAGCCGTAATTAAAGACTGTATCAAGCTTTTTGGTAAGGGTGCCCGTGCAATCGAAAGAACCTTCCATGGTTTCTTTGACGAAGATAAGGACGGAATCCACGAAGGCTTACAGAATATGAATACAATCCGCGGCCGTGAAAACACTAACTTCAGACATACTTTGCAGGAAATCAGAAATATCATCAAACAAAGTCTTTATTATATTTCAGAGCTTGAACCAATTGATGCTGTAAGTGAAAAATAAAATGGAAAACACTTTTTCAATCAGTAAATCAGATAAAAAGTTTGAGCTGTTCAATTTTATTTATAACGGAAAAATAATTCCCCATGCTCCTCTTTGCGGAAT
The DNA here is from genome assembly GCA_017962965.1 of Treponema sp. GTDB lineage: Bacteria > Spirochaetota > Spirochaetia > Treponematales > Treponemataceae > Treponema_D. The sequence continues at coordinate 13,364 of JAGCUI010000066.1, forward strand.
GACTTTAAAAAAGGCCGGCTCAATGAGATTCCGCTGGGATGAAACTAACCCAAACCGAGACTCTGTTCTTTCACAGATTAAAACTGAATTAAAAGTTTCAGATGTTAAAATCACACCGCTTGAATTAATCCATTCCCACATAGTTTATGATGTAAGTTCATATAAAGACACTCAGAATAAAACAGGTGATGGAATTATTAGCATACAAAAAGATTTAATGCCTGTAGTAACCGTTGCAGACTGCATGCCGCTTTTTTTATATGATGTAAAAAATAAAGTTTACGGAATTGTTCATTCAGGATGGAAGGGAACAGGAATCGCCTGTGATGCCATTAAGCTAGCCGGTGAAAAATACGGCTCAAAGCCCCAGGATTTTTGTGTAATTCTTGGGCCCCACATAAACGACTGCTGCTATATTGTAAACCAGGAGAGAGCAGAGTTTTTTAGAAAAAACTTTACCCCGGACTGTGTTACTCCTTATGACCGTAAAACTCAAAAATTAAAAATTGAATGGGATAACGGGGAAGGGGAACTTTACAGGCTTTCTTTATTAAAGGCAAATCTTTATGCACTTTTAAAAGCCGGAGTTAAAAAAGAAAACATCAACTACAGCACGGACTGCACATGCTGCAATAATATTTTTGGTTCTAACAGAAGAGAAACAATGGAATCAAAAACCTTTACGGTTCAGGCAGCCTTTATTACTCCGCGTCCTCTATAGGAGCAAGGAAATTTCTTTCCCTGTATTCTTTAAGCATCTTTTTAAAAGCTTTATCTAAGGTGTTGTAAGAAGGAATCCATGAATAAATCTGTCTCATTCCTTCTGCAGTTTTAGAAATATCCTGTTCGTTTTCGTTGTAAATCTTTGTAAGGTTTTCTACATATTCTTTTGCAGTTACAGTGTATTCATTTTCCGAAACATCAAGTGCACTAACTTTCCACTGTTCCTTTACATAAGTAAGTGTAATAGTTCCCTTTCTGTGATTTACCATGATGTCCATAGTTTCTGGATCTGTATAAAGAACATCGTATTCAATTTTATAATTTACTGTATCTTTATCCTGGATTTCTTTTCCGTTTTCAAATTTAACTGGCTAAGGTTTATCTTTTTTCTTTTTAAGCTCCAGAGTAAGGTCACATGGTTCGTCATTTATATAAAGATTTGAAATTCCGTAAACGCTGTGTCTTAGAAAGCTTTCTTCGCTGTCGATTGATAAAAACCATTCTGCAGGATCTTCATAACCGCTGTCAAAGCCGTATTGCTGTCTCATCTTACCGATTACAAAAATACTGCTTACGCCTTCATTCTGTTTGGAAATCTGTTTACCGTAAGAAACGTCGTCCATCAAGGTTGAGTCTTTTGAATTTATGCTCATGCAGTATGCTTCTATAACTTCTTTGGCTGTCTGTCCCTTTACTGTATAGCGGTCCATCTCTGTAGAATAAGTATTAAGGCCGATTATGATTACGGCAATAACACCAATAATTCCAACGATGATTCCAGCCTTGTTTCTGCGTACAAATCTTCTGAACTTAATATGAGAAGCCTGTCTCTTTTTAAACTTCTGAACCGAAAGACTGAATTCCTCGTCCGAAAGTTTTTCGCTTTCTGCAATGTTTTTGGAATTCAACAAAAGGTCCAAAGGGAAGTCCGGAGTAGGAGTTAAGTCTTCTACATCCTTTCCTTTTTTCTTTTTACCCGGTTCCTTTACAACATCTGCATTGAGCTTTAATGCCTTGTTTATTTCGTATGCAAGCTTTTTATTTATTCCGTTGATGATGTAATTAATCGGAGTAAACTTGTGGTCCAAAAGGTCTGCATTTCTTTCGAGCGGATCTGTTGCTGTGTAAGGCATGTTTCCTGTAATCATTTTGTATGCAATTACAGCACGCATAAAGCAAACTGCAGGAAGGTCGTAGATTGTAAGGTTGAGCCACTGTGCCTGAATGCGTGTAAACTCAGTATCGGCAAGGCCACCGGCAGAAAATTTGTATAGATCTTCCGGCACAAAGAGGAGCCGTGTTTCGTCTTTTGTTATGTCTACGATTATTCCGCCGGCTCCGACTAAAGGCACCTGTACATTCTGCAAAGCCGCTTGTGTAAGCATGGAACAAATTGCAAAGCCTGCATCAAAATAGTCGTTTGATTCAGCAATGCTTAAAAAGGTTTTTGCCTTTGAAGAAAAAGGATTTTTTCCGCTGTAAAAAACAACACGGTTTTTGTTTTCCTTTGTTTCCAGGGCTAAAACATCATTAAAGCTCCATGGACTGAATTTAAAATCGTATTTTCCGTCGGATTTTTTTGAAGGAGTCTTACTTACAGCAAGTAATCCGCTTTGAGTGACAACCGAATCATAGTTGGTTTTACTAAAGCTGAGTTCTTCCATTCTTGAGTTGAGTAAAATATGTTTTGAATCAATTGTCACTAATTCCATAAAAAATTACCTTCCGTTTACACCATATAAGTAATCAAAGTAATCCATCTTTGTACTGTAGGTTGCATTATATCCTTTTAAAGTCTTTTTGTAAGATTCCATACTCTTCCAGAAGGTATAGAATTCAGGGTCTTTGTTGTATGCTTCTGCGTAAATCTTTGCAGCTTCTGCATCTGCATCACCCTTGATTTTTTCTGCTCTTGTATAAGCTTCTGATTCAATTCTTCTTTTTTCGTTTTCAAGTTTACCAAGCCATTCAGCTTTTTTACCTTCACCGCTTGAACGGAATTTCTGAGCAATCTGCTTACGTTCAGAAACCATTCTCTGATAAACTGAATCTGTCATTGAATCTGTGTATTTAATCTGGCGTGGAACAATATCAATAATTTCAATTCCGTAGCCTGCAACTGCCTTCTGAGAAAGCTCGAGCATCTGGCTGCACAAAACATTTCTTCCGATTTTAATGCTTTCTGTAGAATTAATATCTGTCTGCAGTGTTATTTCTGAATCTTCCGAAACTTCTGTTACTTCACTTTCATTTATGATATTCGAAGAGCGTACAATTTCGTTGAGCTTGTTCTGTGTAATTACAGTTCGGCACGAAGCATCTATAATGTCGCTTAATTTGTTATAGCATGAATCAAGCTTGATGAAAGTTTTATAGAATGCCTTAGGATCTGTAATCTTCCAGCGGGCAGTAATGTCTGCAATTATGGAAAGATTATCAAGGGTCTGGATTTCCTTTGTGTCACCATCGATAGAAAGAATTTTCTTTGGGAAAACTTCGAGCTGATCAATAAAAGGAATCTTAAAATAAAGTCCTGCTTCTGAATGAGAGCATACGATATTTTCAAATCTGATTACTACTACCTGATCTCCTTCGTCTACAATGTAGAAAGGCTTTGCAAGAACACATACAACGGCAATAATAACTACTGTTAAAACTAAAGTGATAATTTTCTTTACTTTTGAAGCCATATTAGTTTTTTCCTCCTTCGTTCAAATCTTTATAAGGGAGTACATTTTTAAGTTCGCTGTCCAGAATAGTTGGTTTTGTTTCGTCGCTAAAGATTTCTTCCATTGTTTCAAGGTAGATTCTTTCTTTAGTTACTCTTGGACTTCGTTTGTATTCTTCGTAAACAGAGTTGAATCTTGCAACATCACCCTTTGCCTGGTTAATACGTTCTGTAGCATAACCTTCTGCAATCTGTTCCTGGCGTTTTGCTTCACCTTCTGCCTTTGGAATTTCGTTGTTGTAAGCTTCCTTACCTTCGTTAATAGAGCTTTCCATTTCCTGCATTGCTTTTGTAACATCGATGAATGAATCGCGAACCCCTTCCGGAGCAATGATATTCTGGAACTGAATGTTTGTTACAACAATACCAAGCCCGATTTTATCGAAGGTTTCGTTCATCATTGTAATGCCGGCTTCGCTGATTGGAATACGTGCATTACTCAAAACATTCTGAATACTTCTGTCGCCAATCAAAGTGCTGATTACAGAGCGTGAAACATCGTCGATAGTGTTTTCTCTTTCCTTTACATTAAAAAGCCATTTTACAGGATCATTAATGCGGTAATAGATAGTCCATTCAACCTCAACAAGATTCAGGTCTCCTGTGAGCATTGTAGATTCTTCTGTAATATTGTTTCTGTATTCGTTGTTTCTTCCGGCCTTAGTTGTGCGGAATCCATATTGCTTTGTTAATTCAACTGTTACAGGAACGTTATAATGCTTGTCTATTCCAAAAGGAAGCTTTAAATGAGGGCCTGCACCCACTGTTTTTATGTATTTACCAAAACGTGTAACTACTGCCTGTTCTGTAGCAGAAACCATATAAAAGCTGGTAACGCCTGCAAGAACAATTAAGGCAAGAATTACAATCCATTTAACGGAAAAACCTTTTTTCTTTGCTTTCTGTTCGTCCATTCCAGAATCTCCTTAAAAATTTATAAACTAAGCTGCACTTAAAGTTTAAAAATGTGATATATCAAAGATAGTAAAATAAAAATAAAAAAACAACAAATTTTTTTTAAGTAATGTATAATATTAGTATGAGTGAAGAAAAAACAAACCAGTCAAAACCTGTAAAGGTAAAAAAAGTAAAGACAGTCAGGGTAAACGGCCCGGTTTCCCGCTTTTTAACAAAGATTATCATTATTCTCATCCTTATTCTTGGTATTATGGGTTTTGCGTATTTTGGATGGAAGAAGAATCAGAATCCGGAAGTTACTAAAAGCTACGTGCTTGTAAAGGAATCTTTAACCTACTGGCAGGAATTTGTTACATTAAAATACAGATACAGCGATATTGTTTCCATCAAAAAAGAAGGATTTCTTTCTAAAAGCTATGCTCTTGTAAAATATTCAGGCATTGTAAGAGCAGGAATCCCTGATTTAACTCAGTGTGATATTAAAGTCTCTTCCGACGGAAAATCACTTACAATTACTTTACCCGAGGCAGAAATTTTGGGAAACGAGATTGAATCAGAGCAGGTATTCGACGAGCAGCACAGTATCTTTGTTCCTCTTAAAATGGACGAAGTTTTTGCAGAGATTGAAAATTCCAAGGATATTGCACTTGCAGAGCTTTTGGACGACGGATTATTAAATGATGCCCGCGATTATGCAAAGAAAATCCTTACTCAAATCTTTTTAACTGCCGGTTTTGAATCTGTAGAAGTAAATTAATTAATTTAGATAATTGATAGATTATTAAATCCGTAATAAAATAGAAGGCATGGAAAAGATTTTTATTCAGAAAGACGGACTCCTTTATACGCCTGACGGTAAAACAATCCTGGGAGTTGATATCGAATCAAATGCCTTTACGGGGAAAGTTCCATACGGAGCTAAAGCAATTGATGAAGAAGTATTCAATGAATGCCCGTATGAATCCATATCTCTTCCAGACTCAATTGAAAGTCTTGGATACAGACTCTTTGCAAATTCAGAAAATCTTGAAACAGTAAAGCTTCCTCCAGAGATTAAAGAGCTTCCTCCATACATGTTCTCGGGCTGTAAAAGCTTAACCAAAGTTTATATGCCTAATGAATTAAATGGATTTCCTGAAGGTCTTTTTAATGAATGTATAAGCCTCGAAGAAATACCGTTTAGAGCAGGAATCACAGTTCTTCCACAGTATGTCTTTTCCAGATGTTCAAACCTTCGCTCTCTTGTAATACCAAATACAGTAAAGAGAATTGAATCAAATGCCGCTTCATACTGTACAGCCCTTACAGCGCTTGTGCTCCCGGCTTCTCTTGAATATCTTTCAGACAGTGCTTTTGAAGGCTGTACCTCACTTCATAATATCCGTATAGACGGAAGCAATAAAATCTTTTATGTAAGTGAAGAAGACGGTTGTCTTTACGAGCACACAGCAGACGGAGATAAATTACGCATAGCAACCTCGGCAATTCAAAAGCAGCAGGTAGCATTCTTTAAGGATAATGTTGATGATGAATCGGATGATTTCTTTTCGGACGAAGATTTTGACGAAATTGATGAAACATTCAGCGCAACAGTTTTACCTACAGATGAAGAAACACAGAATCTTGTTCAACAGGATAATATAACTCAACAGATAACAGAAAGTATGACAGAAGAAACAGAGCCTCAGGTTCAAGACACAATGGAACCTGAAGAAGAGGAAACAGAACAGGCTCTGGGACTTGCCGAAGAAGAAAAGGAGATTATGATGGGCACCGAAGAAGATGTAGACGGAATGCTAGAAGATATTATGAACGAAGAAAAACAGCGTGATACAGTTGCTTCGGATGTTCTTGTAGACGAAAAAGAAACTCAGGTTTTGAGCCAGATGATGGATGTTATGAATGACACACCGGCTCCAAGTCAGGAATCAAAGGTTTCTGATGAAGAGCTTGTAAATCTTTTAAGTCCTAACGATAAGCCTCAAAAGCTTGATGATACAGAACAGAAAATCAAGATTCTTACACAGTCTGTTAAACAGTACAAAATACTTGCATTTAATCCACAGGGAGAGCTTCCTGCAAAAACTGATTTGTTTGTAATTGCAGAAAACCTTATTACAGATAATCAGGGTAACAAGGTATTTACACCAAAGCTTCTTCGCTGCTGTAATACATTTGCACATATTCAGAATTTTAAGAGGGTAGTGCTTTTATACGGACTTCCTTTTGAAAACCCTGAGTTTGAAAATTTCTATTCAGGCTTTATGGCTACAAAAAACATTGTTCTTGCCTGCGAAGCCCAGAGCCCTGCAACTCTTTCTGAATACGCAAAGGCTATCTGTAAGGAATCAAGAATCAGCCTCCAGAAGGAAGACCTTGTAACTCAGAGAAAGAGAATCAGTACAAAGAATAATTCAATGGTAAAACTGGTAATCCAGGATATTTACGAAGACTAAAATCTACCTAAGAAGGTTTACAAAATGAAAAGTGATAACGCAAAAAAGGGAGTAGAAAGAGCTCCTCACAGATCTTTATTTTATGCAATGGGCTACACAGATGAAGAACTTGACCGTCCTTTAGTTGGTGTATGCTGTGCCAAAAACGAAATTATTCCGGGGCACATTGAACTTGACCGTATTGCCCAGGCTGTAAAAGACGGAATCAGAATGGCAGGTGGAACTCCTGTTGAATTTCCTGCTATTGGTGTTTGCGATGGTATTGCAATGGGCCACGAAGGCATGAAATATTCTCTTGTTACACGCGAACTCATTGCAGATTCAATCGAATGTATGACAAAGGCACACCAGTTTGATGCTCTTGTTTTTATTCCTAACTGCGACAAAATTGTTCCTGGTATGCTCATGGCTGCAGCAAGACTTGATTTACCTTCTGTTTTTGTAAGCGGTGGACCAATGATGCCGGGACGTCTTCCTGGAAACGATAAATCAAATCCATATTCGGGAAGAGATCTTTCTCTCACAGATATGTTCGAAGCTGTTGGAGCATTTGCTTCAGGAAAAATCACAAAGGAACAGCTTAGGGAAATGGAGCTTTCTGCCTGTCCTGGTTGCGGGGCATGCTCCGGTATGTTTACTGCAAACTCAATGAACTGTCTTACAGAAGTTTTGGGACTCGGTCTTCCTGGAAACGGAACTATTCCTGCTGTAACCGGAAAAAGAATTGCACTTGCAAAAAAAGCCGGCATGCAGGTTATGGAAATGTTCAATAAAAAAATCACTGCAAGAAGAATGTTCACTTTAGAAAACTTTAAAAATGCACTTGCAGCAGATATGGCACTGGGATGTTCTTCAAATACAATTTTACACGTTCCTGCAATTGCTCACGAAGCTGGAATCCAGATTGACTTACAGATGATAAACGATATTTCAAACAGAACTCCAAATCTCTGTCACTTAGCACCTGCTGGCCACACCTTTATGTGCGAGCTTGATCAGGCAGGAGGAGTACAGGCAGTTTTGGCAGAGCTTGCAAAGAAAAAGCTTATTAACACAAAGCTCATCACTGTAACCGGAAAAACAATTGCAGAAAACATTAAAAAGGTAACAAACAGAAATACAGATGTTATTCGCCCTATAGATAAACCGTTCAGCAACAACGGCGGAATTGCAATCCTTTTTGGAAATCTTGCTCCAAACGGAACAGTTGTAAAACGCTCTGCATGTGCAAAAGAACTTATGAAGCACACAGGTCCTGCACGTGTATTTAATGACGAAAGCGAAGCAATGAAGGCCGTACAGAACCAGGAAATTCAAAAAGGCGATGTTGTTGTAATCCGCTACGAAGGTCCAAAGGGAGGACCTGGAATGAGGGAAATGCTTGCAGTAACCGCAGCTCTTGCAGGACAGGGACTTGATAAGGATGTAGTTTTAATTACAGACGGAAGATTCAGCGGAGCTACAAGAGGTGCATCTTTGGGACACTGTTCTCCAGAAGCTGCAGACGGCGGTCCGATAGCCCTTGTTCAGGAAGGTGATAAGATTTCCATCGACATCAACGCATATAAAATCACACTACAAGTAAGCGAAAAAGAGCTTGAAGAAAGAAGAAAAGTCTGGAAGGCTCCAAAGCCAAAGGTAAGCACAGGATACCTTGCAAGATACGCAAAACTTGTTTCAAGTGCAGATAAAGGCGCTATCCTTCAATAAAAAAATGGACAAATTCATATTTTGAGATATAATTATAATGATATAGTTTAATCATTGTTTCTTAAGAGGAGTTTTTATGCTTGAAGAGATTTCACAGAATATTAAAGAGGAAATAAAAGAGAAAAAAGCCAGTCTTGCTAAGCGTTACGGTGTTTTTATCTTCATCTTAGTAATCATTTTAATGGCACTTTTGCTTTTTATAAGCTCTGCTATTGTTACTTCATGGATTGATAAATCATACGACGGTATGGCAAAGGAAGTTGTTGCAGGTCGTTCGGCAGAAATCGTTAAATGGATTGATGTTTATAAAAACGACTTAAAGGTTTATTCCGATGCTGATGTTGTTAAAACAGGTGATCCTGACCAGATTATTGCATGGCTTCAGAAACACACAGAATTAAGAAATCCTGATTATGACTATATGTTCTTCTGTACTACCGAAGGTACTTCTTACCGTGATACCGGTCTTGTTGGTGGAAAGGGTGCCTTAGTAGAACGTGATTACCATAAAGCAATGATTAATGATAAAAAAGATATCTTTGTTGGAAACATGGTTCTTTCAAAGACATCCGGAAAATATGTACTTCCAATTGCACGTTCAGCAAGAGATAGAAACGGAAGAGTTTGCGGTTACTTTGTTGGTATGCTTGGTCTTGATGCTATTAAAGCAGAAATCGGAAACTTTGCAATCGGAAAAGACGGATACTTCTTCCTTGCAGACCGCAGTGAAACAATCATCGCTCACAGAATTAACGAAATGGTTTTGCAGAAGCTTGATGTATATCCGGAAATCAAACAGATTCTTGCTACAAATGAAACAAAAACTGCATTACAGATTGATGTAACAGACTGTTTTGCCTATGTTCAGAAAATCCCTGAATTGGACTTTGTAACAGGTTACATTGTTTCAGAAGAGCAGATGCGCGAAGCCGTAGAACACTCAGAAAGAGTAATCATTATTTCAGGTATCGTAATCGGTCTTGTTCTTTTGATTGCATTCATCATCATCATTGGAAAGATTATTGGACGTCTTAACGCAGTAAATAAACTCATCCTCGAACTTTCAACAGGTTCTGCAGACTTAACAAAACGTCTTACAGTTAATCATAACGATGAAATCGGAGCTCTTGTTGAATCGGTTAATAAGTTCCTCGAAAAGTTCCACTCAATTATGATTACCGTAAAAGGCTCAGAACAGAATCTTACAGGTGCGGGCGAAACCCTCATCAACGAAATTACAACTACAACTTCTACAATCAGCCAGATGGCAGACAATATCAGCGTAGTAAACGCACAGGTTAAAAACCAGGCACAGAGTGTTGATAACTCAGCAACTGCAATCACACAGATTACAAGAAACATCGACTCTCTGGACAACATGATTCAGTCTCAGGCTTCAAGCGTAGAAGAAGCATCTGCAGCTGTAGAAGAAATGATTGGAAACATCAACTCTGTAGATAAGTCAGTTATGAAGATGGTAGAAGCATTCAATGTACTTGAAGCAGATACTAAGAACGGAATCGACAAGAACTCTTCTGTAAACTCTCTTATTCAGCGTATTGCAGAACAGTCAACATCAATGGTTGATGCCAACACCACAATTCAGAACATCGCAGAACAGACAAACCTTCTTGCTATGAACGCTGCAATCGAAGCGGCTCACGCTGGTGAAGCAGGTAAGGGATTCTCGGTAGTTGCCGACGAAATTCGTAAGCTTGCCGAAACCTCTGCAGAACAGTCTAACAAGATTGGTGAAGAGCTTACTAACATCCAGAATGGTATTGAAAATGTAGTAGAAGCATCTTCTGAATCAGAACATTCATTCCAGGCTGTTTCTAACCGTATTAATATGACCAACGAAATCATCTCTCAGATTCGTGGTGCCATGGAAGAACAGCAGGCCGGATCACATCAGATTCTTCAGGCTTTGCAGTCTATGAACGACAGTACAACAGAAGTACGTGGTGCTGCTTCAGAAATGACTAAGGGTGGTGAAGCAATCATGAAGGACGTTCAGCTATTAAAGGAAAGTATGGCAAACGTAGAAAATGCTGTATCAGAAATTCACGAAGGTACAAACTATGTAAATGAAAGTACTAACAAGCTCCGCGAAATTTCTGCACAGTTCACAGATTCTATCCGCCAGATTGGAAATGACGTTGGACAATTTACAGTATAGGTGTATAATTCACCTGTATGAGTGATAAAGATAATTTTTTAACTTACCTTGAATGGAGAGGAGATTTGTCATTCGACAAATCTCCTTTTAATTGTGTCGACGCCCTTATTTTCAGCCAGTTAATCTACTTAAATTTCGACAATCTTTTGGAACAGCCGTTTTCTTCTCAAATCTCTTTGTACAGCTTAAACCGTAACTTTATTAATGCGGGAAACTATTCTGAGCGCTGTATGATGGGTGCAATGATTAACGACGGTATTCCGGGCCTCATGGACCAGTGTGCCAATTCCCAGCGTTTTGGAAAGGTTCAGGTTTGCGGTTATGTTTCCATTCTTGACCGTTCTGCAGAGATTCAGTTTGCAGCAGCTACCTTTATTCTTCCGGATAAAAAACACACAAGAGTAATTGCATACCGCGGAACAGACGATTCATTCTTAGGCTGGAAGGAAGACTTTAATCTTTCATACATGGATGTAATTCCGTCTCAAAAGCAGGCGCTGATTTATTATAAAAAAGCACGTAAAGCCTTAAAGGGACGCTTTATTTTAGCAGGACATTCTAAAGGCGGCTCTGATGCAATTTATTCAGCCTTGAACTGTACTCCTTCTGAACGAAATAAAATCACTTCGATTTATAATTTTGATGGTCCTGGCTTTAAACAGGAAGTAATTGATTCAAAAACTTTTTCACTCATTAAAAATAGAATTTTTTCTTTTTATCCTCAGTTTTCAATTGTAGGAATGATTTTTAAGCACGACCGCCGTTTTGAAATTATTCATAGTAACGGAAAATCCTTTATGCAGCACGATCCTTTCTCATGGGCAGTTACCGGTAATAAATTTGTAAACGACATCGACTTTACAGACGATAGTAAATTCTTTGCAAAATCCTTTAATGAATGGGTAACACGCTTGAACTCAGACGAAAAAAAGAAGTTTGTAGATAATCTTTTTGACCTTTGCTGGGCTTCCGGTAAAGAAAAAATTGCAGACTTTGAAAAGGAAAAAATCTCTTCTACGGCAAAAATCTTTTCTGCTTTTTCAAAATTACCGTCCGAGGACAAAAAAGCGCTCAAGGAAAATATGATGGTTTTCTTTAAAGTCTTTATGGAAAATATGCCATTATTCAGTATATTCAATCCTAAAAATTTAAAATTGCGAAGTTAGGATAATGGATATATACTGTATTTATGAGTAACGAAACAATACAATCAATTTCACCTGTAGGCCAGCAGCTTAGCTCTTACGGGGACACAAAACCAGCCTCTTATTTGATGTTCAATCGTAAAAAAATTGAACTTGTTGCAAAAATTACAATCGGACGAGAATCTGATAATGATGTGGTTGTAGATAATAAGCTTGCAAGCCGTCATCATGCTGTAATTCAGAAAATTAAGGATGCATATTTTGTTAAGGATGCAAACAGCACCAACGGTACTTATATCAACGGTGTAAAAATTCCTGCAGACAAATATGTAAAATTAAATCCGGGTGATAAAATTTCTATTGGAAATATGTCACTGGTTATTTCCTAAAATTTGTAATGGATAAACTCGAATTAAGCGCTATCGATTGCTGTAATTTTAAACAGTTACCTTCGTATGAAATTTTAAATACTCTTTTAAATCAGGCAATTACTGCTTTGGAAAATGAAAAAAGCAGTTATCGTCCTGTTGACTGTAAGGGAAATCCCGGCAGTCTATTGGTGCTTAATAAAGAAAAGCCTGCAATCATTGTTCCAGACATTCATGCAAGACCTTTCTTTGTAAAAAATATTTTAAATTTTAATATCCCTGCAAAATTCAAAGCGGCTTCTAAACCTATTTCTGTAGAAAAAGCACTGCAGGACGGAAGGGCTTATGTGGTTTGTGTAGGTGATGCTTTCCATACAGAAAAAACCGGGCCGCGCTGGGAAAAGATTCAAAAGGAATTTAACAGCGGAGTAGTGGACGGAGATGCAATGGTACAAGAGATGACTGAATGCCTTGCGGCTTTTACAGCTCTTCTTACTTTAAAAGTTAAATATCCTGAATATTTTCACTTTTTAAAAGGCAATCACGAAAATATTTTGAATGTTTCTGTAAACGGTGATTTTGCTTTTTGTAAATATGCTGATGAAGGCTCAATGGTTAAGCGTTTTATTTCACAGTATTACGGAGAAGATATTCTTTATTTAATTTCATGCTACGAAAATCTTCTTCCTTTTGCAGCCTACGGAAAATATTATGTTGTTACTCACGCAGAACCTGCAAAGGTGTTTACAAAAAAACAGCTTATAGATGCAAGAAAATATCCTGAAGTAATTTATTCTTTAATCTGGACTCGTAATGATGTAGTTACCGATTACACTGTTGTTCCAATCATGAAAAATCTTTTAGACAAAGAGGATGTAGAAAAGGCACTTCATTTTGGAGGACACAGACCGGTTATCGGAAATTACGCATTAAGACAGGACGGAAAATATATACAGATTCATAATCCTGCAAGACAAAATATTTGTGTTGTCAGCAGTAAAAGAAAATTTAATCCACAAAAAGATATATATGAGGTAAAACCATGACTAATGATTATCCAGCAAGCATTGGAAAGTACAAAGTTTTAGGCGTTATTGCAAAGGGCGGAATGGGAGTTGTTTATAAGGCCCTTCATCCTTCTTTAAAAAGATATGTCGTTATTAAAAAGATGACAGGAAGAGGAAACGCAGGAAGTGCAGAACGCTTTAAAAAAGAAGCAAAGATTCTCCTTGATTTACAAAGCCCTTATATCGTTCACCTTTTTGATTATTTTACAGAAGGCGGCTACAGATACATGGTAGAAGAACTTGTTGATGGTCTTGCCCTTGATAAGCTCATTCAAAAGCAGATGGTGCTTCCGTGTCCTGTTGCCATGCTTATTATTCAGGATGCATGTTATGCCTTAAAATACGCACATTCAAAGAGCATTGTTCACCGCGATATTAAGCCTGGAAACATCCTTATTTCAAAACGCGGGGAAATCAAGCTTGCAGACTTTGGTATTGCCGCAGACAAGGATGATGAAGAAATTACAAAGGACGGTGTAGCACTTGGAACTCCGGCTTACATGCCACCAGAGCAGTTCGAAAACAGTGCCACAGTAGATAACCGTGCAGATATTTATGCCCTTGGTATTATGCTTTACGAAATGGTAACAGGAACCAAGCCTTATCCTGGAACCTTCTCTATGGAAACTTTAAAAGTAATCCGTAAGGGTAAATACATTCATCCAAGAAAGATTGATAAATCTGTTCCGCCTGAGATTGAGCATCTTATTCACAGAATGATTCGCCCTAACAGAAAGCACAGATTCGGCTCAATTAATGCAGTATTAAGGATTGTAAAAAGATATCTCCGTCATTACGACACACACGAGCTTAGAGTACAGCTTGCAAAATCTGTTATTGCAGGAAAAGAATATCCGTTCCCGGCTTCCATCCAGAAAGACAGGGTAAGAACAATCGTAAGAAGAAGTGTAACAGCTGTTGTAATTGCAGGAGCATTGTTCACCTTATTCTTTAAAGCGGGTGTAATTCATAAAACAGTTTTACGTTCAAAATACACTCCTGTAAAAGTTGAAATCCAGGCACCAAAACCTCTTTCAAACAGCTTGGACCTTCCAATGCGCTGCTTCTTCTTCTACGACGATTCAAAGGATATTCCTGAGGTTGAAGGCTCTACACAGGTTTTTGCTCCAAAGGGAACCAAACGTCTTGAAGATTATTTTTCGTTTAAGCCAAAGATTACAGTTGAACGCCAGGCTTCCAAGAGCGATACATTCGACATTCCTACAATCTATCTTAAGCACGGAAACTATCGTGTAAAGGTTGTAGCCGGTTCTTATGTATGGTGGAGAAGCTTTACTGTAGGAAAAGAAGACGTAACTTTAAAATGCAATCTTCTTTCCAACGCAACAAGAAATCTTGATATAAAGGTAAATGTAATAGACAGAGAAAGCGGAAAAGATATTTCCAAAAACTCAGAGGTTACAATCCTTTATAAGGATAAATGGGTTTCTATAAAAGATGTTTCTTCGGATGATTTAAAAACAGCCAAGGTATGGAAGATTAAAACAACCTGCGAAGGCTACAAGGAAGAGCTTTATTCATTGCTCATAGACTGGTATCAGGATGTGCTTTATATTTCTTCCGAGCTCGAAAAAGATCCGAACTATAAACCGTCTGAAACAAAAAAGACAGAAACCAAGAAAACTGAAACTAAAAAAACAGATACAAAGAAAGCTAAAAAACGTTAGTAGTTTATAAAAGTTTTTTTCTCAAATTGCTAAGACTGGAAATTAAAGAAGGCCTTTAATTTCCGGTCTTAACCTTTTTATAAAATTCTGTTAAAATATAAATTCATTAAAAAATTTGTACGAGGTTTTATATGGACTTGAAAGGCAGGAATTTTCTTACATTAAAAGATTTTACTCCAGAAGAAATCACGGGACTCCTTGATCTTGCAGAAGATTTAAAGCAGAAAAAGAAAAAGGGTATTCCGGTAGATATTCATCGCGGAAAAAACATTGCTTTAATTTTTGAAAAAACAAGTACTCGTACACGATGCGCATTCGAAGTTGCAGCGCACGATTTAGGTATAAGCACTACATATTTAGCAGAAGGTTCTCAGATTGGTAAAAAAGAAAGCATTGCAGATACTGCTCGTGTTCTTGGAAGAATGTTCGACGGTATTGAATACAGAGGCTTTGGTCAGAAAATTGTAGAAGACCTTGCAAAGTATTCGGGCGTTGTTGTCTGGAACGGTTTAACAAATGAATTCCACCCCACACAGATGCTTGCAGACATGCTTACAATCCGCGAACACTTTGGAAAAATCAAAGGGCTCAAGCTTGTATATTTTGGTGATGCAAGATATAACATCGGAAATTCTTTGTGTATTGTCTGCTCAAAGCTTGGTATAAACCTTGTTTTGTGCAGCCCAAAAAAATATTCTCCTTCTTCGGCACTTGTTCAGGAATGCAACGAATGGTGTAAAAAAAGCGGTGGTACAATCACCATGACAGAAAATGTTGATGAAGCTACAAAAGACGCTGATATTATTTACACAGACGTATGGCTGAGCATGGGAGAACCGGATGAAGTTTGGGCCGAAAGAATTGCAGATTTAAAACCATATCAGGTAACAAAAGAAGTTATGGCTAAGGCTAAAAAGACTGCAATCTTTATGCACGATTTACCTTCCTTCCACGATTTGAACACAAAAATCGGAAAGGAAATCCATGATAAATTCGGGCTTGATGCAATGGAAGTTACAGACGAGGTTTTTGAATCAAAGCAGTCTGTAGTTTTTGACGAAGCAGAAAACAGAATGCATACTATTAAGGCTGTAATCGCCGCCACATTAGGAAATAATTTTTAAGTGGATTGCCGCGCTGCGCTCGCAATGACGTTGCTGTAAATAAAGCGTCATTGCGAGCCAAAGGCGAAGCAATCCATTATCTGGAGGAATAAATTTATGAACGCAATTATTACTGTAGTAGGTTCAGATAAAGTCGGAATTATCGCAAAGGTTTCTAATTTCTTAAGCGAACATAAAATCAACATCGCAGATATTACTCAGACAATTCTTTCGGGTAACTTTGTAATGATGATGATGGTAAACCTTGATAAGTCTGATATTTCAATCGAAGATTTACGCTCTAACATGAATACACTTGCAGAAGACATGGGTGTTGAAATCAACATCATGAACGAAAAAGTGTTTAGCAGCATGCACCGCGTATAAAATTATAAATACGGATCATACCGTCTAAGGTTAAGTTCTTGTCGGTATGGTCAAAAATATCTGTAATAGGCGAAAGCATACTGTTTAATCCGCCTGTAGCAATTACCTGTACATCATCAGCCTTTGTTCCTGTTTCCTTTTCCAAATCAATTTTCATCTGTTTAATCAAATTTTCAACAAGTCCTTTATATCCGTTTAAAATTCCAGACTGAATTGCAACAACTGTGTTTTTACCAAGACTAGTTTCTGGAATATCAAGAGGTACGGCAGGAAGCTGTGCTGTATTTGCAAAAAGAGAATTAAATGCAGTTCTGATTCCAGGCGCAATCGCAACTCCGGCAATATTTGCATCCTTATCAATTGCAGTAAAAGAAAGTGCTGTTCCAAAGTCTGCAATAATACATGGCGATTTATATTTTTCCCATGCTTCTACGGCGTCGCACAAAAGGTCTGTACCGATTTCGTGAACGGCAGTTGGAGGTAATTTTAAGGGAAGCTTATTGTAATATTCTGGGGCAATAATAACCGGTTTTTTCTGGGTAAAGTGCTGTGTAACAATTACAAAAGGACCGATGAGAGCCGGAACTACGCAGCTTATAACTGTATCTTCGATATTTGAAAAATCAATCTGGGCATCGCGGAAGAGTGGGCGCAGGATGGAAAAATATTCATCACCTGTTCTTTTTAAATCTGTAGAAAGTCTCCACACATTTTTAATTTCAGTTTTTTCGTAAAGAACAACCTTAATATTTGTGTTTCCAATATCAAATCCTAAAACCATTTTCTTACCTCACAAAAGTAACTTTATCACTTTTCTATTTTTTTAATTATCGTTATTATATAGTTTATGAGCGATTTAATTCAACCAAAAGTACTAAAAGGCTTTAGAGATATTCTGCCTGTAAATGAAATTCAGCGTTCCAGTCTCATCGAAAAGATTACGGAAGTTTACCGTTCATTAGGCTTTGTTCCGATTGATACTCCTGTTCTTGAATACACAGAAATTCTTTTAAGAAAAAGTAATGGTGAAACAGAAAAACAGGTTTTCAGATTTGAAGATAACGGTGGCCGCGATGTTGCAATGCGTTTTGATTTAACAGTTCCGTTTGCACGTTTTACCGCTGAACATTTTTCTGAACTTTACATGCCGTTCAAGCGCTATCATATTGCAAAAGTATGGCGTGGAGAAAAACCTCAGGCTGGTCGTTACCGCGAATTTGTTCAATGCGACGTTGATATGGTTGGTTCAGACAGTGCCGCAGCAGATTTCGAAATTTTAAACGTAATGAAAAATGCTTTACACGCAATCAATGTTGATAATATTACAATTCACGTGAACCACAGAGGAATCTTTAACCGCTTTTTGTCTAAGCTTGGCGTAATGGATAAATCAGAAGATATTTTGCGCAGTGTAGATAAGCTTGCAAAGGTTGGTCAGGAAGAAGTTTTAAAAGAAATCAAAGAATATACTCAGGATGATTCAAAGGCTGCTTTAATTTTGGAATACGTAAGCCAGAAGGGTGATTTTATTTCTATTTTGAATAAGATAGAAGAAATGGCCGGCGGGCCTGATGCAGATTCACAGAGAATGAAAGACATTTACGAAATGATGAAGGCCAGCGGAATTGATTCAACTTATGTTCTTGATCCTTCTATTACACGTGGTCTTGATTATTATACCGGTGTTGTTTACGAAACCTTCTTAAATGATTTACCTTCAATCGGCTCTGTATGTTCAGGCGGTCGTTACGATAACCTTGCAGGTCTTTATATGAAAGAAAAGATTCCGGGTGTTGGAATGTCAATCGGCCTAGACAGACTTATTGCAGGTCTTGAACAGCTTGGAGTTTCACAAAAGAAAGGCAGCTATGTTGATGTAGAAATCTTCTGCCAGAATACTGAACACCAGGTTTATTCACAAAAAATTGCATCCCTTCTTCGCGCAAAAAATATCAACGTAGAAGTGTTCCCGGAAGCAAAAAAGATGAACCAGCAGTATAATGTTACAGAAGCAAAATCTATTCCATGGGGCATTCTTGTAAACGACGAGGATGTTTCTAAAAATACATTTACCCTTAAAAACTTAAGCACAAGAGAAATGTTTAATGGAACAGACTGCGAAAAAGCAGTAAAGATTATTAAAGGCGAGTAATGAAAAAAATATTCCCAGGTATTCTTTTAGTTTTATTTTCTCTTTTTGTAAATCTTAGTGCACAAGAGACAGTAATGACACCTGAAGGAATTTTATATCCCGGGGATTATACCGGAGTAGAATGGCTCATCGATATTCCGGACCAGGAATCTTTGGTAAAAAGCTGGTGGGAAGATTCAAAATCAACTTCACAAAATTATGCTTTGGACGATTCTGAATTGGAAGATGAAGAAAGTATTTTAGATGATGAAGAAAGTGCTGCCATTGCGGAAGAGACTCAAACTCCAAAAGCAGCAGAAAACTCAACCGAAGCGCCTGCATCAGAGCCTCAAAAAGATGAACTTAAAGAATTTTTAAGCCACCAGGGAATCACTTTGGATTCCTTTACAGATTATTATCTTTATTATTCATCATATAAAAATGCAGCTTGGGAAAATTATTACAAAGAGCTTTTAGACCTTGAATACGGAGAAATCTTTAATCAGGGAGCTAAAATCACACAAGAAGAGGCCCCAGAGGTAGAAAAACAAGCAGATCCATTAAACAAGGATAATTCACTTTTGGATACTGCAAAAGCTGTTACGGCTTCTTATATCACAGGCTCTAATGTTTATAAAAAGTTTCTAAGCCCTGAAATAAAGCCTACTGCAAAAAAATCACTTTTCGAAGACGGAGACAAAATAAAAGCTTTTTCTTCTTATACAAATATTCAGAGTGTAACACTAAACGATTCAATCTATCTTAATGATAAGGATGAAAGCACAAAGTTATACGGTGTTGTTGCAGTTGTTCATTATGAAAATCAAGACGGGCAGGACGAAACTGAAATTTCAATCTTCTGGTTTAAGAAAACAGACAAGGGCTACCGTCTTATAAAAGTATTAAACGGCATGAAGGAATTCCTTTTCTTTGCTATGCAGGCCTCTCAATCTTGACATTTTTTTTAATTACTTCTATATTATTAATGTACATTTTATATTAATTATTAAATGGACTCGAGCTTCTCGGGTCTTTTTTTTTGGTAATTATTTATTTTTTAAGAGGTATAAATGGATTATATTCCTTACAGCAAAATTAAGTATTACTCAGAATGTGCGCCGCTGGTAGAAGGTCTTGGATATAAGCTTGTTGATTTAAAAATTATTCCCGGCAAAACTACCACAAAAATTTCTGCAATTGTTACTCCTATTCAGAATGACGTGAACATGGGTGTAAATGATTGTGCAAAGGTACACAGAGCATTGCTTCCCCGATTAGAAGCTCTTCTTGGTACCGAAGATACAACAATGGAGCTTACAAGCCCGGGCATTGAACACAATATTAAAAATGCTGCAGAATTTTCTGTATTTACAGGAAGGGATGTAAGGGTATGGGATAAAACTGTTACCGATTGGGTAGGAGGAAAAATCCTTTCATCAGATGAAAAATCTGTTACTTTGGAAAAAGAAAGCGGTGAATCTTTCACTGTACTTTTTGATAATATAGCGAAAGCAAAATTTTTAACAAAATAAAGGGAGGCTTAAAATGTCAGAAATGGCAGAAGCTATCCGCCAGCTGATTCAGGAAAAAGGTTATTCTGAAGATTCAGTAAGGCAGACAATTGAAAAAGCACTTAAAGCTGCATACAAAAGAACTTATGGAACAGACGAAAACGCAATCGTAAAATTCAACGATGATATGTCTGATGTTTCAATTTTTTCAAGAAAAGTTGTAATTGACGGAGTTTATGATCCTGTAAAAGAAATCGAACTTGAAGATGCAAGAAAATTAGCAGGTGATGAAATTGAAGAAGGCGACGAAATTGATATCCGCGAAGATCCAAAATCTTTTGCACGCTCGGCAATTTCTACCGGTAAACAGGAAGCGCACAAAGGCTTGAACGAAGATTATAAAAAATCTTTGATGAACGAATATAAAGACAAGGTTGGCGAAATCATCATCGGTTATTACCAGAGAGAAAGAAACGGCAACATTTATGTAGACCTTGGAAACGCAGGAAGACTCGAAGGTGTTCTCCCTGTAAAATATCAGTCTAAGCTCGAATTCTACGAAAAGAACGACAGAATTAAGGCTTTGATTGTAGATATTAAACCAACTAATTCAGGAATCCAGCTTGTACTTTCAAGAAGCGATCCACGCCTTGTAAGTCAGATTCTCGAAAAAGAAGTTCCAGAAATTACAGACGGAACTGTAGAAATTACAAAGATTGTACGCGATGCAGGCTACAGAACAAAGATTGCTGTTTATTCAAAACGCGAAGAAGTAGATCCAGTTGGAGCATGTGTTGGTCTTAAGGGTGTTCGTATTCAGAATGTAATCCGCGAATTACTCAACGAAAAAATTGACGTTCTTAAATGGGATCCGGATCCAACAGTATTTATTAAAAACGCACTTTCACCAGCACAGGTACAGCGCGTAATCATCACAGATGCAGATAAGAGACAGGCACTTGCAATTGTAGAAGAAAGCCAGTTCTCACTTGCAATCGGTAAACAGGGACAGAATGTTCGCCTTGCAAATAAGCTCTGCGACTGGAACATCGATGTTAAGACAGTTGAACAGGCTGCAGAACTTGACCTTTCTTCATTCACAACTGTACAGAATGCTCAGGCTCTCTTTAATGACGAAGAACAGGTTGATGAAATTGTTACTGTTGCAGAATTACCTGGAGTTGATGCAGAAATTGCAGAACTTCTCAAAGAAAACGGAATTGAACAGATTCAGGACTTTGTTGAAGCATACGATAACAATTCAATCGAAATCGAAGGAGTTTCAAAAGAAGCTCTTGATAAGATAAATGAACTTATTAATGAAAACGTTGAGTTTGTAGAAGAAGAAGCAGAAGAAGAAACTGCAGAAGCAGAACAGGCTCAATCAGAAGATAACGAACCACAGGAAGAAGAATATTTCTGTCCTGAATGTGGTGCAAAAATTACACCGGATATGACAAAATGTCCAAACTGCGGCATTGAGTTAGTATTCACAGAGGAAGAGGAATAGGATAATTTATGGCTGAAGAAAATGAAAAAAAGCCCGAATTTGTTGTTCACAAGAAGGAACAGGAACCTAGCTCTGCTAAGGCTGCCGGTAAAAGCGGTGCGTCTGCAGAAAAGAAAAGGGTAATTGTAGTTAAAAAGAAGGCACCTCAAGCCGCTGCCCCAGCAAAAACTCCTGCCGATTCTCAGAAAAAAGTTGTAGTAAAATCTGCTGCAAAGGTTGAACCTAAAAAAGATACAGCTTCTGACTCAGCTGCCCCTAAAAAGGTTGAAAATAAAAAGACCACTTTTGAATTAAATCCTTCACGTCCAAACGTAAAGGCTGGAAATCTTTCCGACAAGGGAAGACAGAACAGCAAGGGCTTTAATCAGAATCGTAATGGTTCTAATGGAAAGACCTTTAATCGCGAAGGCGGTGGTTTTAGCGGTGCTCAGGCAAGACAAAGTTACCAGAACCGCGAAAGAGATAATTCCGGAAAGCCGGGACAGGGACGCCAGGGTGCGAACTTTGCCAAAAAAGGTGATTTCCAGAACAGACAGGGCTTTACACCAAGACAGGGTGGAGCAGGAAATGGAGGCTTCCGCGGACCAAGAAATGGTATGGGTGCGGGTGCAGCTCCTCTTCCAATCGACAATTCACGCTCTCCTGGAAAAAAGGCTGCCTACAAAGGTAAAAAACAGATTTATAATCGTAAAGACGAAGAACAATACGATGATAAATTCTTTGAACAGAAAAAGAAGGTTGAAACTCCTGCAAGCGTAGTTCCAAAATCAATTGATATTATGGAATCTATTTCTGTTTCGGACCTTGCTCGTAAAATGAATCTTAAGGCAAGCGAAGTTATCGCAAAACTCATGGGAATGGGTATGATGGTAACTATCACTCAGTCAATCGATTCTGATACAGCAACACTCCTTGCAGCAGAATACAATTGTGAAGTTCACCTTGTTTCTCTTTATGATGAAACAGTTATTGAAAGCGAAAAAGACGACGGTGTTGAATTACAGTCTCGTCCACCAATCGTAACAGTAATGGGACACGTAGACCATGGTAAGACAAAAACTTTGGATGCTATCCGCCATGCACATGTTGCAGAAGGAGAAGCCGGAGGAATTACACAGTCTATTGGTGCTTATTCAGTAACTACAGAAAAAGGAAAGATTACATTCCTCGACACCCCAGGTCATGAAGCATTCACAATGATGCGTGCCCGTGGTGCTCAGGTAACAGATATCGTAGTTTTAGTAGTAGCTGCAGATGATGGTGTTATGCCTCAGACTCTCGAAGCTATTTTTCACGCAAAGGATGCAAAGGTTCCGATTATTGTTGCAGTAAACAAGGTTGATAAACCGGAAGCAAATCCGGACCGCGTAAAAACTCAGCTTTCTGAACTTGGTCTTACTCCGGAAGAATGGGGTGGAGACACTCAGTATGTACATATTTCCGCTTTGAAAAAAGAAGGTATTGATGATCTTCTGGATGCAATTCTTCTTCAGGCAGAAATGCTCGAACTCAAAGCAAACGATAAATGTCGTGCAGAAGGTAAGCTTCTTGAATCCCGCGTAGATCAGGGACGAGGTGTTGTTTCTTCTGTTATTATTCAGCGTGGTACATTGCATCAGGGTGATCCTTTTGTTGCAGGTATTTATTCCGGCCGTGTTCGTGCTATGTTCGACGACAGAGGTAAGAGAATTACAGAAGCAGGTCCTTCAATTCCTGTTGAAGTTCTTGGTATGGAAGAAATGCCTAATGCCGGTGATCCTTTCCAGGTAACAGAAAACGAAAAAGATGCACGTGCAATTTCTGCAAAAAGACAGGAACTCAAACGATTCGAAGCTGCAAAGGCTGTTAAAAAGACAACACTCGATACTCTCTATACAGATATCGAAAACAGTGAAGTTAATGAACTTAAGGTTATCATCAAGGCTGATTTACAGGGTAGTGCCGAAGCTCTTAAAACTTCTCTCGAAAAGCTTTCTACACGCGAAATCCGCCTGAATGTTATTCACTCAAGTGCGGGTGCTATTAACGAATCTGATGTTACTCTTGCAGCAGCAGACTCAAATGCAATCATCATCGGATTTAACGTTCGTCCTACTCCAAAAGCAAAAGTACTTGCAGAACAGGAACAGGTTGAAATCCGTAAATATAACATCATCTACAAGTGTGTTGAAGAAATTCAGCAGGCTATGGAAGGTATGCTCCAGCCGGATACAAAAGAAGAAGTTATCGGTATGGTCGAAGTACGCAATACATTCAAAGTACCAAAGATTGGTGTTATTGCAGGATGTTCTGTTTCAGAAGGTATTGTACGCCGTTCAGCAAGCGTTAACCTCATCCGCGACGGAATTGTTAAATTCACAGGAAAGATTTCTTCCCTCAAGCGCTTTAAGGATGATGCAAAGGAAGTCAGCGTAGGATACGAATGTGGTATCGGTCTTGAAAACTGGCAGGACATTCAGGTTGGCGATAAGCTTGAAGTATTCGAAATTATCGAAGTTGCTAAAAAGCTTGGAAAGACAATTGCAGAAGAAGAAGCAGAAGCTGCTAAACGTAATGTAACTGCAACTGGTTCCGAAGGAGCTAACTAATGGGTCAGTACAGACTGCAGAGATTAAACGATCAGGTCCGCGACGAAATCTCCAAATTGATTTTACATGGAGACGTTAAGGACCCGAGAGTTAATACTTTTTTAAGCATAAACCGTGTAGAAGTAACAAGCGATTTACGCTATGCAAAAGTATATGTCTCTACCTTTCTTACAGATAATCAGTTAAAACACGGGGTTGCAGGTTTAAATGCAGCTGCCGGTTTTATCCAGAGAGAAATTGCAAAAAAATTAAGATTACGTCAGTTTCCAAAGCTTCAGTTTATTGTAGATTCAGGCATGAAAGAAGGCTTTAATATGGTTCAGAAATTAAATGAACTTGAACGCCAGTCAAAGGCAAACGAAGAAACACTGCCTTCGGAAGAAAATAAAAAGGATTGATTCCCCGATTGTTTAAGGGAGTCAGTCCTTTTAATTTATAACCATCTTATATTTAATCCTCTTTTCCTGATTCTTTTCTATAAGTCCTGCAAAATCATTTTCAGAAGTATAAACTGCAAGCATGGTATTTTCCGGAATGGTGTAAAGATTTGTATCAAAGTTTTTGCTTCTTAAAGGCCGACCGTTTCTAAAGTCATCATCAGCCTGTAAAGAATTAAGATGAATGATGGAAAATCCGCAGAGACGTGCAGCCTCTTCATCAAAGGTTTTCATTTTATTTATAATTTCATCTGTAAGATCAATCGTTCTTGAATCAATATCTATATCGCGGTTTTTAATAACAGAATCGATTGTAAAAGGTTCAAGAAGATTAAAGCCTGCAGCATCTTCTATATTAAAATTCCCGACCTTTGTTCTGTATAAACCAAGAAGATGACCTGTGCTACCGGCCTTTTGTGCAATGTCGCGGGCAAGACAGCGGATGTAAGTTCCCTTAGAAACATTAAAATCAATCAGGGCATATTCAACAAGGCCGTCAGCGCTTAGTTTTGTTTCTTTTATATCAGCACTGTGAATCTGTACTTCGCGGCTTTCCATCTGTACTTCCTGTCCCTGTCTGATTAAATCACTTGCACGCTTCCCGTTTATGTGGATAGCACTGAACACCGGCGGAGTCTGCATGATTTTTCCCGTGAATGCTTTTACAGCTTCTTCAAGGTTTTTGAGTGAGGGAAGGGCAGAGGTTTTTACTACATTACCGGTATATTCAAGAGTATCCGTTTCTTCACCGAATTTTATTACTGCGCTGTAAGATTTATCAAACTCGATGATGTTTCCTGCAAGTTTTGTAAGACGGCCAGTACATACAACCAGTAATCCCTGTGCAAAACTGTCGAGGGTTCCCGTGTGTCCAACCTTTGTTGTATCAAGTGCCCGTTTGATGGCAGAGATTGAATTAAACGAAGTAGGACCTTTTGGTTTTGCAAAAAGAATTATGCCGTCTTTATTCATTATTTATTACCGTAGCGCTTTACAAGTATGTCGAGCTGTTTCTGCATATAGACATAATAGTCTTTTTCGAGTTTTTTCTGTTCTGCAGAATAAGATTTCCATTTTGATTCAAACTCAGAAGTTTTACAGGTTACAAGGGACGGAATATTCTGGACTGCATAGTCTTGTACTGCAAATAGAGATTGAGTGAGTCTGTAACCTTCATCTGTATCAGAATTTGGATTGTATCTCCACAACGGATACCAGAATGGATTAGGAAGAGGGTTTTTATCCATCATTTCTGCATATGAATCAACTTTATAAGCATCGAATAATTGATTATCAATCTTTTCTACAGTTTTTCTGTAAACAGATGGGAAATCATCGATTCTCTGAAGATATCCGCTCTTTCTTTTTCCTTCAAGCTGAGGAGCCATATTAATCCATAAGGTTGCCTGGTTTTCATTCTTCCAGAAAGGATCTTTCTGTTTATTTATCTGATCTTGTGTTCTATAAGGAATTTTTTTAGAATCAAGTTTATAGTCTTCGCCTTCGAATCCCCAGTAAAGAATTTTCTGATTTTGTTCTTTAATCATCTCGTCCAAAAATTTAAGGATTTTGATTGCTTTTTCATCGCTGCAGTTTTTCGAAATAGATATTCCCTGTTCAGATGGTAAAAGACTGTCGCGATATGCCGGTTTTATTGATTTATCAAAAACCAAAGGAAGAGGGCAGTAGGTTCTTTCATACATTGTCTTATCTTTAAGATTATCTATATTCCAAAAGAATTCCCATCCCTGACAGAACATTCCAAGTACAATTCCCTGATTGAGTTGGTCATGAAAGTGGTCTCTTGTATCTGTGAAAATTGTTGATGGAACAAGGCCCTGTTTATGATATTTATTCAATGTATTAAGCCATTTTTTTGCATCATCATTTGTAAAAATACTTTCTGCTATATATTTATTGTTCTTGTAGATAACTTTTGCATATCCGTCGTTTGGAGAGCCAGCAAGAAAATAACCTGGATTCCATAAGTTAAACGATTCCCAGTCGTAGCATAAGATAGAGAAAGGAATTGTTGGCTTACCGTTAATGCTTGGATACTTTTTATAATATTTTCCGAGAAGTTCAAAGTATTCATCTATTGTTGTAATTTTGGGATAATTAAATTCTTTAAGTACTGCTTTTTGAATCCAGAATGCGCTCTGGTTATAGTAAGTACCGCCATCAGGGCCATCCATTACGCCAAAGGTAGGAAGAGTGTATATATGTTCTTTTTTGATTGTAGTCATAGTTGCCAGTTCAGAATCAGCAAAGAGCATCTGGTTCCATACAGAGGCGTAATGCTTCATCAGATTAGGGCAGTGTTTTTCGAGTAAAGGTTTTAAATCTTTAAGGCAATTATTATCTTTTAAGATTTCTGTGTTCTTACAGTGAAGAATATCAGGAAAATTATTATTTGCCATATACTGGGCAAGCATTTGAGTTTCATTTTTTTTCCCAAGAATATCCCATTTAAAAGTTACTCCGAAAGTGTTTTTTATCCATCTGTAAATCTTATTTGTTTTAGATGGTGTTTCAAGGTCTTGATGTGTATAAATTGAAATTCTAAGCGGCCCGTCAGTTTCTTTACTGAATACAGTTTTTGTATCCTGCTCGTAGTCGATAAATGTTGTGTTACTGTTCGAACTGGTTAAACCCAGAAAACACAAAACAATTAATGTGAATGATAAAAACAATTTTGTAAAACTTTTCATATTATTTCTCCTTACAGATAGTGTAATGGAAAGAATGAAATAAAGCAATTTAGTTTTATTGTAGTAATGTAAGACTTATGTTTCGGGGAGAGGGGGAATGTTCCAAAATCAGATAAATTGAATGTTTTGTTTATCTTATTGCAATTTTTTTTACAAAAGGTAATGATTCAAAAGTTTTGTTTTCAAGCATACTGATTAATCTGCATGCAGTGCCAGTTGGATGATTAGTTCCTTTTTCCCAGGCTTCTACAGTTTTGCTGGAAACACCCATGTAATCTGCAAAAAGAACTTGTGTCATCCCCACCGAATTACGTATGTCTCGAATCTGCTTATTATCATATTTTTTTACAGGCTGAATTTCATAAACTGTTTTACGACCATTTAGCTCACCACGTTCAATTCCAATTGCTTCATTCAGCCCAGTCATTAAGTCTTTATAATAATTATTCATGATTGGTCCTCCAGTTTTTATCAGCTTCTTTTTTTAAGATTCGCACAAGTTTTTTGATACTATTTTTTTCAGAATCATTAAGATTTTGTTTTTCATCTTTTGAAAAGACTTGAATTAAATAGTTTTTCTCGAAAGCAGCAAAATCTACATAACAAACTCTGGCACTGCCACTTTTTCCACGACCTTCAAAAGCATAACGAATCTTTCTAAGACCACCAGTACCAACCATAGTACTTCCTGCATCTGGATTTTTAATAAGATATTGCTGTAATTCAGCAAGATCGTCATCATCGAATCCGAGAGCATACCATTTCTTAGTAAAAGAAGGGGTTTCTATAAACTCTCTTTTCATTTACTTCCTCTCAAATATTACCCTATATTATAGGGTAATGTCAATTATTTTTTTTGAGGTTAGTAGTTTTATTTCAAATATAATAAGCCTCAGATTTAGACACGGAGGAGAAAAAATAACGAATTTGTGCTAACCTCAAGGTAGGACAAATTCATGGGAAGAAAGAGAAAAGATTTTTCAGACAAGTTCAAAATCGAAGTTGCGAAGGAAGCCCTCA
>JAGCUI010000067.1 GCA_017962965.1 Treponema sp.
GAGGAAGAAAAAGAAAACCAGGGTTACGATGAAAAAATCAATACCGGAGTTTTTGGTTCGGGATTTGTTTATGTCGCAAAGGACGGAACAAATTATATCATCACTAATCACCATGTTGTAGAAGATTATTCCAATGTTTGTGTTGAATTTGTTAATCCTCAGACTAAGGAAAAAACTCTCTACGAAGATTTAGAGGTTGTAGCTGTTTCCGACAATGTAGACCTTGCACTCCTTGCTTTTCCAAAAGGAAAGAAACCTTTTAAAACAGGCTTTGAACTTTATACAGGCTCACTTAAGGACGGAGATACAGTTCGTTCTGCAGGCTTTCCTGCCTTGAATGATAAACCGGCATGGCAGATTGCAAACGGCAATATTTCGAACGAACGCTTTTTCGATAAAAAACTTATTGACCCTGATTATTCATACATCTTTCAGCATACTGCTCCAATAGATCCTGGTAACTCTGGAGGCCCTCTTTTAGTAGAAGATAAATCAGCTAAAGCAGGCTACAAGGTTGCAGGTGTAAATACATGGAGCGCTTTAAGAAGAACCTTAGCAGGATTTACAATTCCTTCTGTTACCGTGCAGAAATTTTTGAACGAATATTTTAACAAGGAAAATACAGAAAAGGTTCTTAAAAAGAAGGTTGAAGAATTTGCAGACTTCCTTGGTAAAAAAACAAAGAAGCATGATGAATTTCAAAAATATATTTCTCAAAGCGATCTTAATTCTTTAACTTACACTCAGTTAGAAAACCTTGTCAAAAAATATGAAAAGGAAGGAACCAAGGTTTATAATATTTCAAAATATCAGATTCCGTATGGAAAAAGATATCTTCTTGCAAAGAACGTGTGGAATAAATATAAAACCTATGAGGATGTAAAGGATTCTTCAAATATCAAGCTCGAAGTTATATCAATTCAGAAGGAAAAAGACGGCATTTATAAGGTTGTTTTTGAAAGCTCAGATAAAAATAACGAGATTGAATCTGAATGGATGACTGAAATGAACATCTGGGTTATAAAGAGTATTTCTTACACAAAGAACAGTTCTAAATATAACCTTGAAGAAAAACACAACAAGGATTCTAAAAAGAAGGTTAAGAAGGAAGATATAATTGTTTCTTCTGTAGGCGTTAGTTTGATTTTAGCCTATACACAGCCTCTTGTTGCAGATAATGTTGATTTCTTCTATCCCGGATGTAATTTAAATATTGCAGTTGATATTTCATATTTTGATTTCAGCTTTGGCTTTGACTGGCAGTGTACTCAGGTAGACAATTATTTTATGTTTGATGCCGGAGTTGGTTTAAGGCTTCCATTAAAATTCGGACCTGTATTTGTAGAGCCTTTTGTAACTGTAACTTCTGACCTTTGTCTTACTGCAGATTTACCTGTATTCGGTTATGCATGGCAGGGTGGATTAAAGCTTAGCATGGCAGTACCAGGACCAGGAGCTGGAGATTTAAGTACAGTCGGAATCGTATGTTTTTATAAAGACAGATATTTATACACTGTAAAAGGTGGAAATCAAATTCATGCTGGAAGTCTTGGAATCGGACTTTGTATTTTTGAGGGATTGAGGTAAACGAAAATGAAAAAATATTTACTGATTTTAATTGTATTACTTTTTGGACAGATGCTTTTTGCACAGATTAACTCTTATATTGGAATTGTTCGTCCGCAGAAGACAGAAGCTTCCATGAAATTTGATGAAGAAAAAATGGAAGAGACTTTAAAGAAGAACGGCAAGAAAAAGACCGAAGCCAAGGAAGAAGAAGACGACGAGGATGAGGACGAGGAAGAAGAGACTAAAAAGAAGGAAGAATCCAAGTACGACAAAAAAATAGATACAACTACTTTTGGTTCGGGCTTTGTATATGTTGCAAAGGACGGAAAAAATTATGTCATTACAAATCGCCATGTAGTAGGTGATGCAGAAATGGCATGCTTTGAGCTTGTAGATCCTGTTTCTGGAGAGAAAAAGCTTTATGATGATTTGAAGGTAGTTTATCTTTCCGACGATATGGATATTGCCCTCATTGCGTTCTCTAAAAAAGAGTTTAAAAATGGCTTTGAATTTTATGAAAAGGAAGTGTACGACGGAATGGAAGTTTATTCTGCCGGCTTCCCTGCTTTAAAAAATAAACCTTCGTGGCAGTTTGCAAAGGGTAACATTTCAAATGCAAAGGCAGAAATTAAAGAACTGATGGATCCAAAGGTTTCTTTTGTAATCCAGCACTCAGCTCCAATTGATTCGGGAAACTCTGGTGGTCCTCTTCTTATCGAAGATAAAACTACAGAAATAGGATACAGGGTTGTAGGTATTAATACATGGAAGGCTTATAACAGAGCACTTGCAGGTTTTACAATCCCGGTTTCTACTCTTAAAACATTTATAGAAACAGCCCTGAGTACAAAAAATAATGATAGTGAAGATGTAAAGTCCCGTGCAGAAAAATTTGCAAAATTCCTTGGAGAAACTCCTTCTTCAGTATATTCAAGCTCAGCGTTCGAAGACTGTATGAAATATGTTTCAAATGAATACGCAGATTCAATAACACTCAAGCAGTTTAATAATGTGTGTACACAGCTTGGTATTTCATCATGGGCATTTACAAGTAATTATAATGTAAGTCAGAGAAAATACATCATTGCCCGTTACATTCTTACTAAATATAAAATCATTCGTGACCCTGAAAAGAGAAAATATTATAAATACAAGGTAGACGAAGAAAGCATTAAGAAGAATGATGATAACAGTTATACAATTCTTTTAAAATGTGAAGAAGAGAAAAAGAAAAATACAATCGAAACTGTATGGACAAAGGAATTCGGAATCTGGAGATTAAAATTTATTTCCTTTAAGAAGGGAAGTACTGATTATGAGGTGGAACACGAATACTCAATGGATCGCGATTATCTTGTAAGATTTGAACCTTATGGAGGTGTCAGTACATTAAACTTTATCATTCCTGTTTTTGGAGACAACATTGATGAATTTACATTCGGTTGTTCTTTCCAGGGAATCAATTTTTACAAATACGCAGGAACCGGCGGAGGATTATTGTGGCAGTACAAGGATGGCGTAAATCATCTCTTCTTTGATTTTGGTTTATATCTTGGAGTTAATTTTACGCTCGGAAGTAAGCTGAATATTATTCCAAATGTTTCGGCTCATACTCTTTTCGACATAATTACAAATAATCCGGCCGGCGGTTGGGCTTGGAACGCAGGTCTTATATTTAAAATTGGACCTGTTAAAAATCCATGGGTAATTATAAATGCATTCTATCAGGATAACTTTATTTATCCTTTGAGAGATAATCAGGACAATTACCGTTATGGAACTGTTGGTGTAGGATTGTGCTGGAGAAGCTTCTAGGATTCGATTTTTTCAGCTTCTATAAAGTTGATTAAAAAGCCTTCTTTTGTGTAGATGGATTTGTATCTTCCTGTAAGTTCAATCTCTGTGCCGATTGGAGGAAAATCCTGGGGATAAGTTTTATTGTCTCCAAACCAGATAAATTCAATACCCTGCTGGCAGCACTGTGTAGCATCAGGAATGACGATTGCATAGTGTCTGTCGCCGGTTTCTTCTGAAATATAAACAACAAAATTTCCCTTTACCTTTAAGTTTTTATCCTCATACATTTCCGGCATACAAATCATTTCGAATACCATTGAATAAATCATGGAAGAAGACATCTGAGATAAATCAATATCAATTTGTGATGCGGGAGTAAAGCTTGGTTTTACGGCATCGTACATTTCTTTTTGAGAAGGAAGCACGCCCATAGAAAGAGTTACTTCTTCTGTTGGAATCGGAAGAACTGTAACAGGAGCGTCCTGTGTGCTTTGTGCAATAATATCATCTATGGATTGTGAATTTTGATTAACGGGTGGAAGAGAAGCTGTTTTTGTTTTATTGCAGCCTGTAAAAATTAAGGAAAGTAAGAATGCAGTAATCAAAAATTTTTTCATTTTCTAATGGCTCCAATAAGACTAAAAACCAAAAAGCCGATTATGTCAACTGCTACAATTGAAGGTCCCAAAAGATTTGTTACTGTAATACTCAAAATAATTCCGATGGAAGAAGCCACTGCAGAAAAAACAGCAGAGCAGATTGTTACGGCCTTAAAGCTTTTAAAAACCCTCATTGCAGAAAGAGACGGGAAAATAATTAAAGCAGAAACAAGAAGGGAACCGACAAGCTTCATGGCAAGTACAATGATGATTGCAATAATAATGGCAATTACAAGGTTATAAACAGAAGCATGAGTTCCTACGGCTTTTGCAAATTTTTCGTCAAAGGTAACCGCAAAGATTTTATTGTAAAAAACTATGAACGCAATTATTACAAAGATGGAAAGACTTGAACATAAAATTACGTCCGTCTCGTTGAGATTTAAAATTGCTGCAGAGCTAAAAAGGGTGGTGCACACATCTCCGCTTATATTTGCAGAGGTGGAAAATAAGCTTTTAAGAAGATAACCTATAGCAAGTGCCCCAACGGAAATCATTGCTACGGCGGCATCTCCTTTTATTTTGGTTTCCTGGCCCGTTCTTAAAAGAAGGATTGCTGCAATAATTGTAACCGGAAGAATGAGGTACATGTTGTTCGAAAAATTTAAAATTCCTGCAATACACATTGCACCAAAGGCTACGTGAGAAAGTCCGTCTCCAATAAAAGAAAAGCGTTTTAAAACAAGAATAACTCCAAGGAGGGCAGAGCTTATTGCAATAAGTGTTCCTACGATAAACGCACGCTGAACAATCGGGTATTGAAAGTAAAAGATTATTTTTTCCAGCATAAGTATTCCTCCTTAGTTCCAAAGAATGTATCGTTTCCAATATGAAGAATGTGGGTCGCGTATTTTACAGCTGCTTCCATATCGTGCGAAATCATGATGATTGTAATTCCTTCTTTATGAAGTTCTTCAATCAATTCATACATCTCAACGCTAACCTTAGGATCAAGTCCTGTAACCGGTTCATCCAGTAAAAGCATTTTCTGGGTGGCACACAAAGCCCTTGCCAGTAAAACTCTCTGCTGCTGCCCCCCTGAAAGCTCTCTGTAACATCGCTTTCGTAATTCATAGATTCCCATTTTTTTCATGTTGTCTTTGGCAAGCTGTTTTTCTTCCTTGTTGTAGAAGGGGCGTTTACCGCATCTGGACTGATTTCCCGAAAGAACAATTTCACGTACGCTCGCAGGAAAATCCTTTTGTGCCTCTGTCTGCTGCGGAAGGTATCCTATTTCATCACTTAAAAGCCCGTCGCCTGTTGTGATTGATCCGCTTATGGGTTTAATAAGGTGAAGCAGAGTCTGCATGAGGGTTGTTTTTCCAGAGCCGTTGTCCCCGAGTATATAAAGATAGTCTCCCTTGTTCACGTTGAACGAAAGATTTTTTACGAGGACATTTGAGCCGTAGCCTACAGAAAGTTTTTTACAGGAAATCTGTGCCATTTGTTTTCCTTTTTACTGAATTATTTTCTTGAGCTCTTCAAGATTGTTTTTCATTGTATCAATATATGTCTTTCCCTTAAAAATGTCATTAAGGGTTGTAGACTGCATTGAGTCTAAGCTGAATATATTGCACGAAGGTCTTTTTGCAGTTGCAATAACTGTATTTGCAATCTTGTCTGCAGAGTTTTCTATAATAATTACATTATTGATATCAAATTCGTTGAGCTTGTTTGCAAGAAAGATTACAGTTTCAAAGCTTGCTTCGGATTCAGTTGAACAGCCTAAGAAGGCAGCATAATAAGGAAGCTTGTAATCTTCTGTAAGGTAGCGGAACGGAAAGCGGTCGCAGAAAATAAGAGGCTTACCGTTTGAGTTTTTAAATGCGGACTGGTATTCTGCATCAAGTGCATTCAGCTTTGCAATGTATTCTTCTGCGTTCTTCTGGTAAGTTAAAGCATTTTCGCTGTCCATCTGGCAGAGAGTGTCTTTAATAGCTTCTACAATAATCACTGCATTTTTTACAGAAAGCCATACGTGTTCGTCGTATTCAATTTCTCCGTCGTGATGATGGTGGTGTTCTTCGCCTTCCTCGTGATGATGTTCTTCACCTTCTTCGTGGTGCTCATCTTCATCATCCTCTTCTTCTTCGGCCTGCATTCCTTCTACAAGCTCTTCTTCCTTTACCTGGTCTTTTAAAATTTCCATGAGGTTTAAAACCCTCTGGTTAGGATTTGTAGAATTTGTAGTTGCTTTTTTAATCCATTCGTCAGATTCACCTCCAACGTAAATGAGTAAATCGCAGTCTGAAATATCAATCATGTCTTTTGTAGATGGCTGATAGCTGTGAAGGTCTATTCCGCTTTTGATTAAAAGTGAATGAATGATTTTTGGATTTTCTTCTCCGGCAACATTTTTGAACCAGTCGTATTCAGGAAAGATTGTGCTGATTACCTTAAGCTTTCCTGTTGTATCAATTTTTTTTGCCTTGCAGGAAGAGAATGCGCATAATACAA
Source organism: Treponema sp. (assembly GCA_017962965.1). GTDB lineage: Bacteria > Spirochaetota > Spirochaetia > Treponematales > Treponemataceae > Treponema_D. The sequence continues at coordinate 6,483 of JAGCUI010000067.1, forward strand.
AAACTGATAATGTGAATATAGATATTTTTTTAAGTAAAGATTTCATTTAATACTCCTTGTGTTACAGTCGCGGCATACTCCGTAAATAGTGGTTTCTCCCTTATTTATTTCAAAGCCGTTGTCCTGTTCAACATTGTTTACAATTGAGTCTGCAATTTTATTTTCCATGTGAAAGATTTTTCCGCATTGCTTGCAGAAAAGATGGATATGATTTTTGCAGCTCTGACTGTCGAAATACTGATAGTAAACTTCTCTGGAACCGGCTTTGGAGCAGCGTTTTATTTTCCCGTCAGATTCAAGTTCGGCAAGATTTCTGTACACGGCACTTCTGCTTATACAGTCTTTTTGAATGGCAGCTTCTATTTGTTTTGCACAGAACATTGTATCGGGGTGTTCTTTGAGGAAATTTAACAAAAGAGTTCTTTGTTCAGTATTGTAAACCATGTTTTTCCTTTTTTTGAAATTGCGAATTAGTCGCAAATTGAATATGTCATATTTTATTGGAAAAATCAAGTATTATGATTTATAATCTTTACATGAGTGTTTTTATATCATTTATGTCTGTACTAGCACCCGTAACATACATTTGTGTATTGTTTTTACGTTGGTTTGCACTGGAGTTTATTTATAATGCGCCACAGGATATGTGGAGTGGATGTCCTACTACATTATTAGTAACAACAGCACTTTTGGCAGTAGCAACTGTTATTGCAAAAAAAATGTGCTCGTTCTTTGACCGTCTTATCAAAAAAATTAAAACGGAAAATTATGTTCCAACTCACGAAGAAATTGACCGAAGCCTTGGGTGTTATAAAAACCTTATGCACCTGACTCTTTATGCAGTTGTATTCGGTTTTTTTATAGGTCAGATAATCCTTGTATATATTGGAATTAAATTTAACGGTGTAGAATTCTATCCAAGCCGTGTATTCTTTATTATTGCCCAGGCCTGCGGCTTTGGAGGAATCTGCGCAGTTTCTACAATCAATGCGATGGATAATCATCTTGCACGTTTCCGCCGTCTTTTAAAGATCCGCTCGCTCGAAGAATATAAAAAATACAAGAACATAAATATTTCTACTTCGATTTTTATCTCTCTTTTTGTAATCGCATACTTTTTTGCAATCAATCTTTTTTCGGTTCCATACGGTGCCTTCTTTGACATGAACTACAAAACAATGACAGCCGCAGAAGGAATGAATTCATACTTTATTAAAGGTGTGGAATGTATTATTTACTGTGTTCTTCTTTCGTTCTATCCTGCAGCAGTTCTTATCGGTGGTCTTTCAAAACGTATCCGTGCTACAGCAAAGAGACTTGAAGATATTGCAGACAAGGGTGATTTAACCGGTCGTATTGATATTACAATGACAGACGACTTTGGTATGCTCACAACCTCCATAAACCTTTTGATTTCTAAGCTTTCTTCTATGATTATAGAAATGAAAAACGGAACAAGTGTGGTTAGTGAAACAGCAGCCTTTATTTCGGACTCTGCAGCTAATGCGGCAACTGCGCTCGAAAATATGTCTACCTCTCTTGAACGTATAGACAGTAACAGCCAGAAGCAGAACGAATTGATTTACGAGGCTGATGAAAATATTTCTTCTCTTGTAGAAAACCTTGAAACTGTAAAAACAAATGTGCTTGAACAGACAAATGCAATTCAAAACATTTCTTCTGCCATTACACAGATGACGGCAAACATCAACTCTGTAGCAGAAACCGCTAAAAAAGCACAGGACGTTTCGGACCTTCTTACAAATTCAAGCGTAAACGGTAACGAAGCTATTTCCAAGGCTGTAGAAAGTATGAAGGATATCGAAAAATCTTCTGATGAAGTTAGAAAGATTATTGCAGTTATCCAGGACATTGCAAGTAAGACAAACCTTCTTTCTATGAACGCTGCAATCGAAGCGGCACATGCTGGTGAATACGGAAAAGGATTTGCGGTTGTTGCAGGCGAAGTATTCTCTCTTGCGGCTTCTTCTGCTGCCAGTGCTTCCAACATTAAAAAGCACATCGAAGAAATGCTTGTTAAGATTAAAGCCGGTGTAGATGCTATTTCTGCCGCAGGTTCTTCATTCACAGAAGTAAACTACAGCGTAAAGCACAACGCCGAATATATTAAAATCATCTTTGATGCAATGGAAGAGCAGAAGCTTGGTGCAAACGATACACAAAAATCTGCCGTAGAAGTTCTTGAAGCTGTAGAACGAATTAAGAGTCTTGCAGAAAAAGAAACTGAAAATGCGGAAGGATTACGTGAGTTCATGAGCACTGTAGTAGATGCTGCCCATTCAACAGAAATTGCCGTACAGGAAAGTATAGAAGCTACAACCAGATTAAAGGATACAATCCAGAAGGTAGATACTTCCGCAGACGGCAACAAAGATTCTGTATTAAGAATTCAGGAAAAGGTAAGCCAGTTTACAGTCTAGCTTACCCCTTCTGTTTTATTGCTTTAACATACCCTTAAGGTAATCTTTAGATTTACTCTTAGCGCTTTCGATTGCTTCATTGGTTTTTCCATTGATGTAATCGTTAGCCTGCTTTTTCTTTGCTTCGAGCTGATCTTTGAACTTGTTCGAAGTATTTGAGTAATCTGTGATTGTTGCATAGATGTCGTCGAAGCTTCCGATTTCTGTTACAGCACCACCGGTAAGCTCGTTGATTTTCTTGTTCATTTCTTCTTCTACAGACTTTTTAAGAACACCAAGCTGATTCTTGAGTTCTTCCTTGAGGGCTGCAATAAACTGCTTGTCTATGTCTGTATCAAGACCAAGGTTTAATCCGCTTGAGCTTCTGTAGCCAATCTGAACAGAAAGCATCATAGCCTTCATCTTTGCAAGAGTATTTATATAGATGTTGGAAATGAATTCCGGAGTAAATGGAGCGGCAGTTAAAATCATGTCTGTAAATTTTCCAGTTCCTGTGATATTAAAGCCGTCTGCATCCCAAATTGCAAGGTCAAAGTCCAATGTAGATTTAGACTGAGTGAGGGAAGGAACTCCTGGAACACCTTCTGCACCAAAGAATGATGTTGGTAATGCAAGAGGAAACTTATCGCAAACGTATCTTACATCAACAATTGGTTCTTTTGTGTTTGTTCTTGTGTCCACAGTAACTGTTCCTGTGTGATCAATATCTTTGATTGCAATTTTAAATTCACCGATTGCAGGACGTCCTACAGCATCCATATCAGAAGCAATGTCTGTCATGTTAAGTGAAAAATTAAAGCCTGAAACCAAGAGCTTTTTAATCCAGAACTTTGGAGGATTTCCTCTGTACCAGATGTTCTTTCCCTTAGCACGAGGTTTTAAAAGTGCATTGAGCTTTTCTTTTTCTGTAGGCTCATTTTCCTCTTTTGGAGAATTCTTCATTTCCATAAGATAGTCTACAAGCTTCATCGCATAAGGATAATACTTTCCAAGAAGCTGGTATGCGGCGCCGTCGAGAGTTCCGGAAATAAACTTCTTGCCGTCATTGATGTTTATAGAAGTGATTTTGTTTATTTCCTTGGAAATGAGTGCCGAGTCGTGCTTAATCGCTTTTTGAATATCGTTGGAAAGTGTTTTTACAGTAGCAGCATCCTTTTTGATTGCGTTTACTTCGGTTGTTGTCTTTGTTTTAAGGGATTCAACCTTTTTGTAAGCAGAATCAATAGTAGAGATTGCTTCCTTAAGCTTTACAGGATTTGTCTTGATTGCTTCCATGTCGATTTTCTGACAGTCTTCTACAAGCTTTTGAACATCCTGAATTTCTGTTGCAAGCTCATCTTTTTTCGCCATGTATTTTGCAGAAAGCTCTTTTACCTGTGCTTCTGTTTTCTTTGCAAGCTCAGGACTTTCCATATTTGCATAGCAGTTTTTGATGATAGTTTCAGGATTGTATTCGTCAAAGAGCCCCTGTACCGAGCCCTTCATTGAATCAAGTGCTGCGTTTGATCTTGCCTTAATTTCTTTTACAAATGCTGAATCCTGTTTTTTAGCTTTTTTAGCGGCTAATTTTGCAGAGATGTCTCCTGAGTAAGTTCGGTCTGTGTTTGTTGCCATTCCGGATACCCTAACTTCATCAGTAATAAAGCGTCCTCTCAAAGCCTGAGTCAAATCAAAATCAAGGATGATTGTATCAAGAGAGAAGAGGTTTTTCATAGGCTCATCTTTGTTGGCAATCTGTAATCCGTCCAAGCGGAATGATGCTGCAAAGAGGCGGAAATCAACTCTGTCTATATCACACTTTGCTTCAAAAATACTTTCGCAGGTATTCTGAATTGCTCTTTTAATGATTCTGTTTTTAAACGTTGTAAACAAAATTGCGATAATTGCGATTGTAGAAACTGCTGCAATTAAAGGAACCCAGCGGATTCTTCCCTTCTGCGAGCGGATTTCCTTTGCAATTGTCTTAAGCTTAGTCTGGTCTTTCTTTTCGAGTAAGGTTTCCTGAGGAATAGAGTAGAGTGCTACACCCTTTTTATTTTTACCAGTTTCTTTAAAGAGGCTTTGAATAAAGGTTTTATCTGCAGGAACATAGATTCTTTTATATACTCTTTTTTCCAGAGCTTTTTTTGTATACTTCTTTTTAAAGATTGAAGGAACCTTTGCCTTTGCAAGCTTTGATTGTTTTTTAGCCGGAACCTTTGACTGTTTTTCAGGAGCCATAGTTTTTGTTGTATCGTCTTTTTTCATATCATGTCTCCTATTTTCTTAATCAAAGGAAGTTTAGAAAGAATTGTAATGAGTTTTGATTTTCTTACGGCAGGAGCAAGGAAGGCTCTCCAGTATTTAATAAAGATTCTTGCAATGATGTATACAGGAATATATGCCATCAAAGAAACAAGGAAAGAGCCCATTACAATCGTATTGTTGAATTTTGTAAATGCAACAAACGGTATGTCTAAAAGCGTTCTGAACACCGGCGCAAGTGATTCAATTGTAAGAAAGCTGTAGCCCAGCGAGTGGAAAACATTATCCAGTGCAGGTGCTAAAAGTGCAAAAAGGAAGGTGAAAACAACAAGACTTCCGCGATTTATCCTCATAAACAGAAAGAAAACCGTTAAAACATACCAGAAGGCATTGTCCTTTGGCATAAATCCCAGAATCATTCCAAGACAAACTGCATGTGCAATTTCGCCCGGATGGGAGTTGCTGTTCAGTGACTTTAAGAACTTAAGTATACTTTTGAACATGAAATGCTCCTATTTTTGATTTTTTTATAAGATTTTATTCTTCTATTTTACGACACCAAAACCTAAAAAGCAATATTTGACTTTTGACCATTCCTGCTTTACAGTTTAAATAGCTTTAAAAGTAAAAAATACAAAAAGATAAGGAGTGTGTAGTTGTATCCATTAAATATAAATTATGACATAGCTGCGCTCTTTATTTTTATCCCCCTCATAATTTCACATTTCCAGAAAAAGAATCTCCCCATAGTCCAGAATAAGGCCATTCTTGCTTTTTTAATTGTAGCCTTTGCAGCAACTGTTTTTGATATTGTTTCTTCCCTTATTCAGATGGATTCGACTAACTGGACTTTGTGGTCTGTATGGCTTTTTAATATTCTCTGTTACATTGCAACAAATACACTTTCGTATATCTATGCAATTTACTGCGGCTCTCTTGTAAGCTTTGAAGATACCATTTCGCATAAATACAATAAGATTTACAAGGCTTTAATCATCATTCCTTTTGTGCTCCAGATGATTATCATCTTTGCTTCCGTTCCGTCTTATTATTTCTTTGATAAGCCGTTACTCTTTTATATAGATGCAAGTAAAAACTATCACCGCGGCGGAATCTTCTTTTATATAAACTACGGCTTTGTTATTTACTACACGATTGTTGCAACCACGGTTTTATTAAAAAGAAGAAAGGATCTTAAAATCAGTACGCTCCTTGTAGTTTTCTGCTATATCTTTTTTATGATCTTGGGAGTTATAATTCAGCTTTTAGTTCCTAATCTTCTGGTTCAAAACTTTGGTATTTGTGTTGCCATCGTAATGTTTTCTGCCTTTATCCAAAAGCCCGAAGAATTTCTAGAAGGTGTTACAAATCTTTACAATCAGACTGCCTTTATAAAAATGACCAGGCACTATATCAAGCAGAACGAAAAATTCCTTGTTATAAGTATTATTCTGGACGATACGCTTTTTATCTCAAATGCATTCGGCATTAATCAGATGAATTCATTTTTAAAAAAGGTAGGACAGTTTTTAGCACTCACATTCCCGCATTCAGAGCAGTATCATCTTTCGCAGGGTAAGTTTGTTTTATTATTTAAAGAATATAATCCGCGTGATATAGAAAAATATATTTTTGAATTAAGGGCGCGCTTTCATGAGCCTTGGGTAAGTGATTCTCTTGAGCTTAAGCTTTATTCAAGAGTATGTATTGTAGAAGTTCCAAAGGATTCTCATACACCGGAAGGAATTATTGATATTATCGATATGGTCTGCGAGGATATCCGCTACAAAAGATCCATTGTTTATGCACGTGATATAGATACAGAATATACAAAGCATACAGCTTTAATTGCACATCTTTTAAGAAATGCCCTCACAGAAAAACGCTTTGATGTTTATTACCAGCCGATTTATTCAGCACAGAAAAAAAGACTCATTGGAGCCGAAGCCCTCATAAGAATGAAGGATGAAGAAGGTAACTTTGTTTCGCCGGAAGAATTTATTCCGATTTCTGAGCGCACCGGAGACATTTTAAGAATCGGGCAGTTTGTTTTTGAATCAGTATGTAAAACACTTTCTTCAATCGACATTCATAAATACGGAATAGAAAAAATTGATATAAACCTTTCTGTAGCCCAGTGCATGCAGGAAATTTTAGCAGATCAGATTTTAACAATCTGCGAAATACACAGAATCCCTTCTTCGGTTATCAACATGGAAATTACAGAAACTGCTGCGGCTCACACTCCTGATATTCTTTTAAAAAACATGAACCGTCTTGTAAAAGAAGGAATAGAGCTTTCTCTTGATGATTACGGTTCGGGCTATTCAAATATGAGTTATCTTTTAAATCTTCCGTTCAAAATGGTAAAGATAGATAAATACATTGTGTGGTCTGCATTCGAAAATAAAAAGGCAGAGCTTGCATTAAAGGCTACTCTGGAAATGATTAAGAAAATCGGAATGACGGTTTTAGCAGAAGGGGTAGAAACGGAAGAACAGAAAAAATGGCTTATTAAAATGGGCTGTGATTACCTGCAGGGATTTTATTTTGCAAAGGGTCTTCCAAAGGACGAATTCCTTGAACTCATGCTTTCTCAAAATAACAAAAAGAAGGCAAAGGATTCAGAGGAAGAACTTGAGTCAATCTAGATTTTTTTAAGTTTTATTCCATCGGATTTTCGATATCGCTTTTGAAGATAATAATGTCGTTCAGCTTGAGGGAGTAGGTTGAATCGATATCGTTTTTCATATGCTTGTCGCTGGTTAATGGAACTTCAAAGTGGTATTCTGTGCCTGCATAGTCCGGGGCTTCTACAGTAATACAGAAATTAAACTTTTTAGTGATTCCTTCTTTTTCTGCCTTAAGAGGCTTTACTAAGAAAGAATAAGTTCCCTTTGTAGTTTTACATGTTGTGTATGGATTTGCCCAGGTAGGGTCAATCATCTGTGCAATCTGGCCTTCGTATTTAAGAGTGATTTTTGCATTCGGTACAGGTTCAAAATTTGTTCCGTCCAGAACTCTTCCTGTGAATGTAAAGAAGTTGAATGCAGGAATTGTGTTCTGTGTAATTTCAAGATTTTTTGCCTGAGTGTGGTAAGGGCGTTTTGTAGAGTTTACGATTCTTATTCCTGCAAGAGCAAGAGAATCAATATCTGCCTTGAGCTGCTGGCTTGTCATTTCTTCTACAGAGTGATTTACTCCGCGGCCAGAAACTACGTACTTAGGGTGGATTCTGTTTAAAACAAAACTGATTGTATCAAGACGACAGTTCTGACAGTCGCACGAAAGCCAGCCGTTGTTGTTAGACTTAATCTGATCGTAAAGTGAATTTACTGCCTGAATTACAACGTCTTCCATCAAGTTATGAACATTCATTATTCCACCTCTTTTTGCAAGAAATATAAATAATTATAACATTGAAGAAAGCTTATCCGCAAGTCTGAAAATCGGATTTACTGAAGTTGTGTCTCTATCTGCTACTAAAGGGATGGTATCAAGAAGGAATTCGCCCAAAGTTACCTGAATTTCGCCTACAACCTGGCCCTGTTTTACTTCTCCGTATACTTCATCTTCCATTTTTACGCTTATATGCACGTTCTGAACGTCTTCTAAAACAGATTCACCGCGTACAAAAGGAACACAGATTGCTTTTACTTCAAAAGCAGGAACGGCATTAAAGCACATTTCCTTGGTTCCGTAACAGCGGATGGAATAAGGGCGGAAAAGACTTGTATCTGTATAGTCTGCAAAGTTTGTAAAGGCAAAGTTCATTAAAGTAAGACCGTCTGCTACGCGGATTTTTTGTCCTTCCTCTGCATTTTCGCCGGGTCCAAGCATTGTAACAGAAAGAAAACGAGTATCATTTCTTTTGGCTGTTAAGGCAAGGTTATATCCGCTTTCGTCTATGTAGCCTGTTTTAAGTCCGTCGCAGCCGGCAAGCTTTCCTAAAAGAGGATTTGTGTTTTGCTGTGTGATGGACATCGTAATTCTTTTTGGAAGTCCCTTTGAAAAATTCTGATAGTGAAGTGTTTCTCCTTCGGGAAGATTCTGCTGCTTTGGGAATGTAAAGCTTGGAACCGAGTGAAAGCGCTTTAAAGAATCCGGGTGTTCGTTTATATAGATTCTGCAGAAGGCTGCCATCTCTCTTGGTGTTGTAGTGTTTAATTCACTGTAGCCCGAAGCTTCTACAAAGTGTGTATGTGTAAGCCCAAGGTCCTTTGCAACCTGGTTCATTCTGTCTATAAAGGCGTCCATGCTTCCGCTTACTGCGTAGGCAAGTGCGTATGCTGCGTCGTTACCGGAGCAGATTGAAAGTCCTAAAAGAAGTTCTTCTAAAGTAACAACATGGCCTTCTCCCAAAAACATGAGGGATGAATGAGGCGGCATATTACAGGCATAGGCTTCTTCGGGAATAGGGATAATCTGGTCATAGCTGAATCTTCCGCCGCTTACTTCCTGGTCTACAACGTACATTGCAAAAAGCTTTGTCATGCTGGCAGGAGGAATAATTGTATCGGCGTTTTTTTCAAAAAGGATGTCTCCTGTGGCAGTGTCTATGAGCATTACTGATTTTGCATAGGTGTCTATTACAGGGAGGTTTGTTCCGTACGGAAGCTTATGAACAAGGTTATAGCGTTCAGGATAATTATCTTTAAGTGTCTGTTCGAGTCTTAATTCTTCAAGATGAGAAAGGGGAGGAACAAATTCAAGGTTATTGAATTTTGTGGTTCTTACGGTTACTAAAGTTGCAAGGGCAAGAATGATGGAAGTAGAACTTGAAAGGCAAATCTTTATTGTTTTATTTTTTTTGATTCCCATAGTTTTTCCTTAATATCCTTGAATCTAAAAATCAGTCTGAATAAAATCTGCAAGAACGAGGGCAGTCATGGCTTCTATCACAGGAACAATTCTCGGGCAAAGGCAAATATCGTGTCTTCCCTGAATCTTAAGCTTTGTATCCTCGTAGGCGCCGTCTTTTTTGCAAACGGTGTTCTGCTCTTTAAAAATACTTGGAACAGGTTTTACAGCTGCTCTGAATACGATTGAGTTTCCGTTACTTATTCCGCCAAGAATACCGCCACAGTGGTTTGTGTCAAAAACAGGCTTTCCGTTTTCTGTGTGCATTGCATCGTTGTTTGTGCTTCCAAATGAATCGGCACAGGCAAAGCCGTCTCCAAATTCAATTCCCTTAATGGCACCAATGCTCATAACAGCCTTGGAAAGTTCTGCATCAAGCTTTTCAAAAACAGGATTTCCAAGCCCTGCAGGACAGCCGGTTACAGTACATTCAATAATACCGCCTGCGCTGTCTCCAGCCTCTCTTAAACCTTGAATTTTTTTAATCATCTTTTCTGCAGCGTCGTTGTCCGGGGCTCTTAAGGCATTTTTTTCAATCTGAGAAAAGTCTCTTTTTGTGGCTTCAACACCAGCCGCCTTTATAGTGTACGCGGTAATGCTTATTCCCTTTTGTTTTAAAAGCTCCATTGCAACGGCTCCGGCCGCAACCCTCGCAACCGTCTCCCTCCCGCTGGAACGGCCTCCGCCCCTGTAGTCTCTGTTTCCTCCGTACTTTACATCATACGTGTAGTCTGCGTGGCCCGGACGGAATGTGTCTTTTAAGTTGTTATAGTCGTTTGAATGCTGGCTTGTATTTCTTACAAGAAGGGCGATTGGAGTTCCTGTAGTTTTTCCTTCGAAGATGCCTGAAAGAATTTCTACTTCATCATTTTCTTTTCTTGAGGTAACAGCCGCATTGTTCTGCCCGTCTATACTCACACCGGGTCTTCTTCTGTTTAATGCAGCCTGGATAATATCTTTTGAAATAACAAGACCGGAAGGACATCCGTCAATTACACAACCAAGTCCTTCTCCATGACTTTCGCCAAAAGTTGTCACTCTAAAATTTTTACCAAAGGTATTACCGCCCATCGTTACTCCTGTTATCTGTTTTATAGTAACAGAAATGAATAAAAAAAGTAATTGAATTTATAGAAAAAAAAATATAAAATTGCGATAAATAACTCCGCGTATGTGGGGTAATCTTTTAAATAAGGGGAATATATATGAATATTTTTCGTGGTGCTTTTACAGCTTTAATTACACCGATGAACAAAGACGGTTCAGTTGATTTTGAGGGCTTCCGCAAAAATGTCAAACATCAGCTTTCCGAAGGCATTGATGGTCTTGTTCCTCTTGGAACCACAGCAGAAACACCAACATTGGATGAACGCCCTGGGGAAGAAGAAGACAAGATTATTCAGATTGTAATGGAAGAGGTTCGTGCATTTGAAAAATCTAAAGGCAAAAAAATCCCTGTAATCATTGGAGCTGGTTCAAACAATACTAAGGATGCAGTGGCATATTGTCAGAGAGCAAAAAAAGCAGGTGCAGACGCAGCTCTTGTAGTTACACCTTACTATAATAAACCTTCAAAAGAAGGAATCTATCAGCATTTTGCTGCAGTAAGCAAGGTTGGTATTCCAATCATCGTTTACAATATTCAGGGAAGAACAGGCTTGAACATTCCTACAGATTTACTTGCACGCATAGCACAGCTTCCAAATATTGCAGGAGTAAAAGAAGCTTCGGGCTCGGTTGCTCAGATGATGGAAGTTATCGGCACTGTAAAGGCAAAGAATCCTGATTTTGCAGTACTTTCGGGGGATGATGCATTAACACTTCCTTTGATTGCTGCAGGTGGAGACGGAATTATTTCTGTTGCTTCAAACATGATTCCAGCCCTTATGCGTGAACTTGCAACAGCATGTCTTGAAGGAGACTTTAAGAAGGGACGTGAGATTCATTACAGACTTGCTCCATTCTTCAAAGCTGAATTCTGCGACGGAAATCCTGGCTCAATCAAGTATGCAATGAACTGTAAGAAGATGCCTGCCGGAACCTTAAGACTTCCACTGGTAGAAGTTACTGCAGATGCAAAAAAGATAATCGAAAAAGCAATTAAAGACTGTAAACTTTAATCGCTCTGATTTTCGTTTTGGGAGTCCACAGTGATTGATTTACACTGCCACTTAGACGGATCTATAACACCGGAAATAGCAAAAAAGCTTGCAGAAATTCAGAACATAGAATTACCTTCTAAGACTGATGATGAATTAATCCGTAAGCTTTCTGTTCCGCAAACCTGCCAGAGTCTTAATGATTTTCTTGAATGTTTTGGACTTCCTTTAAGGCTCTTACAGACAAAAGAGGGAATTACGGAAGCAGTTCGTCTTGTGCAGGAAGATTGCAAGGCACAGGGTCTTGAATATCTTGAAATCCGATTCGCTCCGCAAAAGCATTGTGTAAACGGGCTTTCACAGGAAGAAGTAATTCTTGCTGCTCTTGAAGGATTAAAACAGTCTTCGTTACATACAAATCTGATTTTATGCCTTATGAGGGCCGATATTAATCAGAGTGAAAACAAAGAAACGATTGAGCTTGCTCAAAAATATCTTGTAAAGGATAACGGAGTTGTAGCAATAGATTTAGCCGGAGCCGAAGCGCTTTTTAAGACAAAGGATTTTGAAAAGGAATTTTTAATTGCAAAACAAAAGAACATTCCTTTTACAATTCATGCCGGAGAAGCAGATGGTCCTGAAAGCGTATGGGATGCAATAAAGTTTGGCGCTGTAAGAATAGGTCATGGAGTAAGGGTTACCGAAGATCCTTCTTTAGTTGATTATCTTGCAGAAAAACAAATCCCGCTTGAAATGTGTCCTACAAGCAACAGATGTACAAAAGCAATTGATGATATGTCTTTATTTCCTTTGAGACAGCTTATGGAAAAAGGGGTAAAGGTAACAATCAATACAGACGATCCTGCAATATGCAGAACAAACTTAAAAGGGGAGCTTGATTTTGTAACCAATAAGTACGGAATCACCTCCAGCGAAAAAAAACAATTACTGCTGAATGCCGTAGATGCCGCGTTCTGCAGCGATGAATACAAGAATGAATTGAAGGAGAAAATATATGGCTCAGAAGATTAAGGTTGATGTATTAGGTGCAACAGGTATGGTTGGCCAGCGTTATATCAAATTACTCGAAGATCATCCGTGGTTTGAAGTAACATATGTTGCCGCAAGTCCACGTTCAGCAGGAAAATTATATAAGGAAGCTGTAGAAAACAGATGGCTCATTGGTGAAAATATTCCAAAGGCAGTTGAAAATCTTACAGTAGAAGATGCAAACCTTCCAGAAAAGGCTTTGGGAAAATGTCAGTTTGTATTCTCTGCACTCGAGCTTCCTAAAAAGGATGATATTAAGGCTCTGGAAGCAGCTTATGCCAAGGAAGGAATTCCTGTAGTAAGTAATGCTTCTGCAAACAGATGGACAGAAGATGTTCCAATGCTCGTTCCAGAAATCAACTATTCTCACCTTGATGTAATTGAAGCACAAAAAAAGCACAACGGATGGGACAAGGGCTTTATTGCAGTAAAACCAAACTGTTCCCTCCAGACATATATGATGCCTCTTCACGCACTTATCCAGGCAGGCTACCCTGTTAAGAGGATGATTGTAACAACTTTGCAGGCAACAAGCGGTGCAGGTTATCCTGGTGTTCCTTCATTCGATATGATAGACAATATTGTTCCATACATCGGCGGCGAAGAAGAAAAGACAGAAAAGGAATGTCTCAAGATTTTAGGCTCGGTAAAGGATGGAAAGATTGTTAATGCAGAATATCCTATTGTTTCTTCTACATGTACACGTGTTCCAGTAGTAGACGGACATACAGCATGTGTTTCTCTTGAGTTTGATTTGCCGGATGACAAAAAGCCAAGCCTCGAAGAAATCGAACGCGTATGGACAAGCTACACATCTGTTCCACAGGAATTAAAGCTTCCAAGCGCTCCTGAGCATCCGATCGTTGTCCGCCACGAAGAAAACCGCCCACAGCCTCGCCGCGACCGTGAAACAGAAAAAGGTATGGCATGTGTAATCGGCCGCCTTCGTCCATGTAACGTTTTCGACGTAAAATTCGTAGCCCTGAGCCACAACACAAAACGTGGTGCCGCCCTCGGTGGAATCCTTAACGCCGAACTCTTAAAAGTCCGCGGTTTTTTTGATTAATCAGAATTCAAAAGTATAAAATTAAGAAGACGGTATCTTATGAGGTACCGTCTTTTTTGTTTAAAATCCCAATGTTTTTTTAAGTGCGTTTTGGGTAACAGCAGAGACATTTATTTTGGCTTTTCGGGACATATCGTCGAGCCACTGTGGTAAAGTAATGTTTCGTCTTACATTGCGGCTTTTTTCAATCTGGCGGAACATATCAAGATCTACATCTACAAGTGAAACAAAAGATTTTCCGGCTTTTGCAAATTCACTTTTTTTGAGATCAATGGAGTCTATTCTGGAAGGTGCAGGAATTTCTGAATTCAATTTATCAAACAAGGAATTTCCGATAAAATCTTTTGCCATATTTATAGCATCAGCAATTCCATACCCTTCTGTAAATCCCTTAATATCAGGAATTTCAATAAGAATAGTAGCTTTTTTATCATTAGTTTCTGTAAAGATTACAGGATAGATTACGTTCATAAGTTTACCTCATAGAAATTATGGTAAAGAGAGTGGAATCTACAGATTCCATTTTTTTATTATGCTTCTTGCAAGAAATTCATTAATTTCTGCATGACGAGGAATTTGTTCCTGATCTTTTCCACGCTGGTAAATATCATGATTACCTCCGTGACGGACTAAAACAAAACCTCCTTTTTCAAGCCTCTTTATTAAATCTTTCCTTTTCACAGTTCAATTATACACATTAAATACACACTGTCAAATGTTTATTTTTAACTGAGTTTTTTTATTTTTTCAAATATCTGTGTTATAATTTTTTTTGTTTGGGAATTAATTTAATAAAGGCGGAGGATGAGAATGTATCGAAAAATTTTAATTTTGCTTGGAATCGGGGCTTTATTTTTTGCAGGTTGCTCTAAAAAGGATAATGGAGCAGAACAGGTTCAACAGGGAAAGGCACAGACAAAGACAGAAAATACAAAGGCAGATCAGGAAGAAGAAAAGAAAGTTGATTATGCGGATATTAAAGCCAGATTTGAAGCAAGCTTTAAGGGAAATACAAAGGGTGGAATTACAATTTATGGCGATGCTGTAATTATGCCTGTTCCGGATGAAATGGAAGTTGTATCAACAAGGGTTTTTGGTGATGAAGATGATGGCTCTGATATTTCACAAAAAATGTACAAAGAAGTTCAATTCATTCCGCAAGGTTTATTTCTTGAAATCCAGTTACCAGAAGAAATTTATGATGAACATTCTGTTTTAAATTTTGAAGCAGAACATGATGGGAAAACTTTCTTCTATGATGAACCTCTTTCATTTTTTTCAGTTGGTTTAATTAATTCTGAAAAGCTTGCAGGTTATAGGACTTATATCACTTTTGCAAATTATAATTATTATTCAAAAAATTATAATTACACAGTTTGTCTTAAAGATGCAGAAACGAAAAAGACTGTTGCAAAAAAAACAGTAGTTGTAAAACCTGTTTCGCAGGGATTCTTTGTTTATAAAAATGATTATGAATCACCTTTTATTTCATACATGGAGCAAAGAAGTTTAGAAACTGATACAAGGTATCATATGATTTACAGGGGAAAGGGAAGTAAAGCAGAATCAAAAGGGACAATGCTTATTATTTCGGCTGATTATGGTACAGACGCAGGATTTTCATATATTCCACTTTTTGCAGTAAAAACCTTTGATGATAAAAACGGCACATGTACTTTTGATTTTGAAATTGCAAAGGGTGGCCAGTATAAAATTGATTTTTATGACTGCGAAACAAAAAAATTTACAACAACCTCTCTTTTTGAATATATACAAGTTAGAACTTCTAATTCAGAGGTAAAATATTTTTATCCTCCTGAAACAGAATGGAAGGTAAAGGCCGAAGACGGTTTAAGACTTAGAAATTATCCTATGGGGAAAAAGATTGGTCTTTTGGAAAACGGAACTGAGCTTGTTCAGACAGAATATTCCTGGTTAACATTTTCTGATAGTATTAACGGAATCAAAGGTTTCTGGATTCCTGTAAGGATAAAAACAAACAGACCCGAAATTGATAAAAGCGATTTATACTGCTGTGACCCGAACAAAACAGACGGCTGGGTATTTTCAGGATATCTTGATTTGATTGAAAAATAAGAATTATTTTGAAAAATAAGAATTATTTTTTCCCCACAATAATCATTGTACGTGCGTTCTGGTCATATGGGGATAAATCAAAGTCGCCGTAGACATTTACTTTTTTAAAGCCAAAATCCTTGAGCTTGTCGCGTAAGAAGGTTGCGGGGTAGAGGCGCTGGATAAAGGTGTGGTCTACAAGAGGTTTTGTGGATTTAAGCTTTGTGTCCGGGGTGTCGGAAGGGAAGAGCATCCATCTGGAAGAAAGACCTTCCCATGCTCCGGTAACTTTAAATTCTGTCTGAACTTTGTAGCCGGCGCGTTCAAAGATTTCACCCGGGGTCCAGTACATAATGGCAGTTTCGCGGCTTGTGCATTCCATTATAAAAGTTCCGTCTTCTTTTACAGCCCGGGCCATATTTTCTAAAATCATCACATCTTCTTCGATTGTGTCGCAGTAACCAAACGAAGTATAAAGATTTACAATACAGTCAAATTTTTTATCAGTTTTATAAGTTCTTAAATCAGTGTTCAAAAGTGTGAGGGAGACACCTTCGTCATCTGCGCTTTCCTTTGCAGCATCAAGCTCTGCCTGGATTATATCGATTCCGGTAACATCAAGACCAAGAAGAGCTAATTCAACAGAAATACGACCAAGCCCGCAGCCTGCATCTAAAACAGAATCCCCGTCCTTTAATCCGGCAATTTTTTTTACATATTCTGCGACTGTGGGTGCTTCTGCCCAGCGTTTTTCGTCGAACATGATCGGAGCAAAATTAATCCAGAAATCTTCTTTTTCGAACCACTGCATCATTCCCTGCCTGTAATCTGCGTTTTTACGACGCCACTGCATGAAGTTTAATCATCATGCTATAAAAATTTTTACAACTTAAAGATTTGATGTTAAAATGATAATCTGTAATCAAGAATTTTTAAAGAGAGTTTTTAGTTAGAATGAAAGGCTTAAAGGATTTCATCGTACGGCATTTTTCTTTTGAACGATCCCTCACTCGAAGGGTCAACCTCATCATGCTCATAAGTGCAATTGCGGGAAACATTGTCGGTGCCTTTGAATCACTTTTTATTGACCTTCCGATTTTTGCAAAAATTCTTCCTATTGCAGCCGTTGTCATCCTCATCATCCTTTTGATTATCGGGTTTAATACAAAAAAGACACGTGTTTTAAATTTTATTTCAATTTTCATAACTACGTCCATCATCTTCCCTCTTATGTTTTTTGCAAACGGGGGATTTCAGAGCGGTATGCCTTTTTATCTTCTTGTGAGTTCAGTTTTTATTGTCGTTGGATTAAAGGGAATCCCGCGCTTAATTCTTTTTGTGATAGACCTTACAGAAATCATTCTTCTTTGTTCTATATATTTTAATCATCCTGAATTATTCCCTGTGATTGATCCGGGCGTTCAGGCTTTTGATATTTCTTCGAGTCTTGTTTTTTCATTTTTGATTATGTTCTTCTTTGCATTCTTTGTAAAAAAGCAGCATGAGTACGACAGTAAAAAAATCAAGGAATTTTCTGAGCTTTATAAAAAACAGGCAAATACCGATGAACTTACGGGGCTTTACAACAGACGTTATTTTAAAGAATTTTTGAAGATTGCAATTTCGACTTTCGGCGACACGGGAAAGCTTCATCTTGCCATGTTCGACATTGATGATTTTAAAGTCATAAACGATAAGTTTGGACATCTTTATGGTGATGAGGTTTTAAAAAAGTTTTCCAATATTCTTGTAGACGAAAGTTTTGACAGTATTTTTGCGTGCAGGTACGGCGGCGAAGAATTTTTAATTTTGATTCCAAAGAAAACTGCCGAAGAAGCGCTGGAGGTTGTTGAAAGGATTTTGCAGAAAACCCGAGATACAATCAAATACGAAGAAAATCACAGCGTGACCGTGAGTGCGGGCTTTATCACTTATTCAAAAGATATGACTTACGAAAAACTTTTACAGTCAGTTGATGCAAATCTTTACAAGGCAAAATTCAGCGGAAAAAATAAGGTTGCCTGGTAAGTTTGATTATTATTCCGATAGATTTTATTTACTGATTTCGTAAAGCTCGATATTTTCATCCTGGAAATTCGAAAAGCATAAATATTTTCCGTCGGAGCTAACGTCCAATCCAGTAGGTTGATTACCGCCTTCAAACGTTTCTACAATTTCAATTGTTTTTACATCGATAATCTGAATCTTTCCATTTTGCGGACTTCGTTTTGTGTAATCTGC
>JAGCUI010000068.1 GCA_017962965.1 Treponema sp.
GAATCAAACCTGGAAAAAGCCGCAGAAATTAAATACAGCGTAATTCCAAACCTCGAAAAGGAACTTCAGGAAGAACTCGAAAGAGAAAAACAGAAAGAAGATTCCGGCCGCGACAGCCTTTTACGCCAGTCTGTAACAGAAGAAGATATTGCAAAGGTTGTAAGTGCCTGGAGCGGTATACCTGTAACAAAGATGATGAGGGGCGAAAAACAAAAATATATAGATCTTGAATCTGTTCTTCATAAAAGGGTAATCGGACAGGATAAAGCCGTACAGGTTGTAAGTGATGCAATAAGAAGAAACAGAAGCGGATTAAGTGATCCGAATAAACCTCTTGGAAGCTTTATGTTCTTAGGTCCTACAGGAGTCGGAAAAACAGAGCTTGCAAAAACACTTGCAGATTTCCTCTTTAATGATGAAAAAGCCCTTACCCGAATCGATATGAGTGAGTACATGGAAAAGTTTTCTGTTACCCGCCTTATAGGAGCGCCTCCAGGATACGTTGGTTATGACGAAGGTGGCCAGCTTACAGAAGCAGTCAGACGAAGACCGTACAGTGTAATCCTCTTTGATGAAATTGAAAAAGCTCATCCTGATGTATTTAATCTTTTGCTCCAGGTTTTGGACGACGGAAGATTAACAGACAGCCAGGGCCGTGTTGTAGACTTTAAAAATACTATCATCATTATGACAAGTAACTTAGAGCTGGACCTTGTACAGAAAACCTTCAGACCTGAGTTTATAAACCGTATAGACGAAATTGTTACTTTTGACCACTTGAACAAGGACTGCATAAGCCAGATTATTAAGCTTCAGCTTGCGCGCGTTCAGACAAGGCTCCAGGACAGAAAGATTGTTCTGGAATTCGATGATTCAGTATTCAACTTTCTTGGAGAAAAAGGCTACAACCCTGATATGGGAGCCCGTCCTGTTAAGCGTGCCATTCAGACTTACATCGAAAATCCTCTGGCAAAGGCGCTTCTTTCGGGACAGATTCACGAGGATTCTACAGTAAAATGTAAGGCCGACTCAGAAAAGGTTTATTTTCAATAAAAGCTTTTTGTGATAGTATTTTAATATGCTCTCATATCAACATGCTTTTCATGCAGGAAACCATGCAGATTTATTAAAGCATTTTGTCTTAAGTTTTGTATTGAATTCTCTAAACAAAAAGGATAAGCCTTATACCTTCTTTGACACACACTCAGGAAGCGGTGTATACGACTTACTGGATAACCGAAGCTTAAAAACAGGCGAAGCACAAAAGGGAATTGTTTCTTTATTAAAAGAAAATTCTTCTTCGCCTGATTTTGCTTTTTATTTTGATTTTGTAAACTCCTTTTATAAAAATAATCTCTACCCGGGCTCCCCTTTGTTCGAGCTTGGCCTTATGAGAAAAACCGATACCTTAATCTTAAGCGAGCTTCATCCAAAAGAAATAACCGTTCTTAAAGAAACAATGGAAAAATATAAAACACCAGCTTCTCCCTTAGTGCAGCTACATAACCGTGACGGCTGGGAAATGATTAAAGCCCTTACACCTCCAAAAACCAAGAGGGGAGCAGTGCTCTTAGACCCAAGCTACGAAGAAACAAACGATTATACAGATGCTCAAAAGACAATCAGCTTGATAAATAAAAAATGGACAAACGGAATTATAATGCTCTGGTATCCGCTTTTAGCACACAGAGAAGAGATTATAAACCAGATGATTCAAAATATTACAGAAAGTGCAAAAGAAGTTAATCAGAATGTAGAAATAGAAAACCTTACTCTTTGCGTAGCTTCAAAGGATTCACATAAAGAAGTAAGCCTTGAAGAACTAAAGGAAGACAAAAAAAATCCGCCCCGACTTTACGGAAGCGGAATGCTTGTTATAAATGCACCCTGGAAGCTTAAAGAAACAACCCAGGGTTTTATAGACTTTGTTCAAAGCCGTATTATTTAGTTTTTCTTGTTTGCACCCATAAGAAAGTCTCTGATTCTCTGGAAAAGATGCTTAAAGAAAAGATATATTCTGTAGAAAAATCCCGGATTTCTAAGGCGTTCAAGTCTCTTATATCCTTCGATTAATTCCTGTTCTGTAAATTCCTTTCTCTGGTTATTTTCTTCGATTTCCATTTCAAGTTCATCAACTTCGGAAAGGTTATCTACTACGTTTGCATTGATGTTAGTCCAACCGATTGCCTTTGCAGCCTGGAGACGTCTTTCGCCGGCAATGAGCTCGTATTTACGGTTAATAGTAATTGGATTTAAAAGACCGTAAGTTCTCAAACTGTCTTTTAAATCATCAAGATTTCCTAAATCCTTGCGAACCCTTTTTCGTATTTTAATATCTTTTATTGGTATTAACATCTTTCTCCATTTTTTTAAGGCTAATCAATAAGAAAGTTATCGAGATTGTCTTCATCCTCTTCCTTGCCTTTTTTGTTCATTCCCGGAGTTATAATTGGATCATCGTCAAGGTCAAAGGTAATTGGTGAATCATCGAAATCTTCTTCGTATGTAATTCCTGAACGGATATGTTCTTCTTCCAGACGTTCAAGCATGATGTTCTTAATTGCGTGGTTTGTATGAATGTCACAATGTGCTGCAGGAATTGTACCAGAGAGGAACCACAAGGTTGCAGTACCTTCATCACAATCCTTTGTTGCAAGAAGACCACTCTTTCTACAAACTGTTGCCTGTGCTACTCCGTCCTCAGGAACAGGGAACTGTTTTACAGGTAAATCAGCGTGGATTGCATGGAAGAATTCACCCCAGGCAGGACCCGCAAGAGAAGCACCGGTAATACTCAAACCAAGTGATTGTCCGCGTTTATCAAATCCGTACCAGAACGAAGCTGTGTAGTATGGAGTATAAGCACAAGTCCATGCATCGGCCCAGTTCTGTGTAGTACCTGTTTTACCTGCAGAAGGGATTGAATATTCTCTTCCTTCTGAGTTTTTATATGTTAAAGCGTTTTTCTGATTACTAAGTGTACCGCCGTTATGTACAGTCATTTCGAGCATCTTTGTCATGATGAATGCTGTCTGTGGAGAAATAATCTGTGCTGCATCACCCATTGCGGCGTGTTCATCCTTGAGTCTCTGTTCAGGATCATCAAATACCTTTCCGTCCTTATCAAGAACGTTTCTGATTGCAAATGGAGTTACGATTTTTCCTCCGTTGGCAAAGATTGCAAATGCTCTTGCAAGTTCAATTGGATGAATATCACAAGAACCAAGTCCTAAAGGATATACAGGTTCAAAGTTTCTGGCTGCAATTTCATTTTCAGGAATACCAAGAAGAGTTGTTGTTCTTTCAATAGCGGCATCAAATCCAATGGCATCGAGAATCTGAATTGAAGGGATGTTCAACGAACGGATTAAAGCGTAGTATACACAAACGTTACCCTGGAAGGCACCACCAAAGTTTTGAGGAATATATGGCTTTCCGTCTGCTGCAGTAAATACTGTTGGCTGGTCGTGCATGATTGTTGCAGGTGTATACAATCTTGAATCAATAGCGGCAGAGTAGTAGAGAGGTTTAAAACATGAACCCGGCTGCAATGTAGCCTGTGTAGCACGAATGTACTGGTTATCAGGACTGTACTTGCTTCCACCAACAAGGGCGTCGATGTAGCCTGTTTCGTTTTCGATACAAACCATTGTACCTTCTACTGTTGTTCTCTGGTCTGCTTCTTTTAAAAGCTGTGTACCTCTATTAGAAACTGTCTTAACTGCGTCTGCACCACTAAGGATTGCAAGCATATCAATAACAGGGTTTGTTTCCTTTACATATCTTGAAGTAGCTCTTGCATAACTTCTCTGGTGACCAAGGTTCAATCCCGGAATACCAAAGAGCTGTGCTACAAGTTCTGCCATAGGAATATAAGTGTAATAAGCCTGATTTGTCTTCATGCTTGATTCGTTCTTATATCTTCTGTTTGCTTCTTCGATAGATTTTGTCATTACTTCTTCGGCAACCTTCTGATGAGCAAGGTTTACTGTTGTGTTTACTGTAAATCCGCTTGAGTAAATATCATCAGATCCGTAGATTAAGTTACCAAGTTCACGGCGAACATATTCACTGAACCATGGTGCCTTATCTTCCCTCATGAGGTAAGAAGAAGATGATGTCCTTGTATAGTCAAATTTTGCCCAGTATTCTTCGAAAGACTGAGTTGCTTCGTCACGAGTGATGTAGCCTTCATCAACCATTTCGTCTAAGACATACTGCTGGCGTGACATAGCTGTGTCTGGATTATCAAATGGATTATATTTTGAAGGGCTCGAAAGCTGGATTACAAGAAGTGCTGCTTCGGCCGGAGTAAGCTGAGTTGCATCATGACCAAAGTAATATTTAGAAGCTGCACTTACACCGTAGTAACCACCACCTAAATAAATTTTATTAAGATATAATTCAAGAATTTCGTTTTTAGAATAACGGCGCTCCATCTGAATGGCCCACCACAATTCCTTTACCTTTCTCTTAAGAGACTGCTCTCTACGGTCACAATAAATGGAACCTGCAATCTGCTGTGTAAGGGTAGAACCACCACCTAACTGCTTGTGAGTTGCAACACCAATAAAGGCACGCATAATAGATTTAAAAGTAAATCCGTCGTGTGCAAAGAATACACGGTCTTCACGAGTAATAAGGGCGTCGATAAGAAGCTGTGGTAAATCTTCGTAAGAGATGATTTCACGCTTTTCTTCGGCAGTTAATTCTGTAATCAATTCTCCGTTTAAATCTACGATTTTAGAAGGGAGAGCTGTATCTATTTCCTGAAAGTATTCAATATTTTCGATATTTGTAGTTTCTGAAAGGAGAAAACCTAAGAGTCCTCCAAATACAATTGCAAAAAAGAAAAGAAAACTTAAATGTACAATAACTGAAATTTTAACCTTTTTCATAAATTTAATTATATCATCTTTGAAGTACAAATACAATATATAGAAGATTATGTTAAAAAAAGATTTGGACAAAAAAAAAGGCACGGTTAAGACCGTGCCATGCCCATCAGGCAATCGGGAGCATGGGTGGGAGGGGAAAATGCCCCCGATATTTATATTATCGACTATACACCCCAAAATCTTTAATTGCAAATTCTTTTTTTTTGATTATTTTAAGTAAAATCTGTAACTTTTTAAAACTTACTCTTCCGAAACCTGTAAATCTACAGAGATATTTGCCTTGTAAGTGTGGCCTTTTACGATTGTAATTGTTCTTGTAACCTCGTAGTCGCCGATGTTGAATTTAATTCTGTGTTTTCCCTCTGGAATAATAAATTCACGCCCGATTTTTGTACAAAGCTCATCGTCGATGTAAACCTTAATGCCGCTTGGAGCCGTAATAATGAGCGTTGGTTCTATGCTCCTCATCTGTATGCTCACTTCCGTCTGCTTGGCCATATCAATTCTGATTTTTCTTACTTCCGTTCTGTAATACTCAGAAATGATTGTTACATTGTGAATGCCCGATTCAAGATAGATTCCATTTTTAAGGGAGCTGATGTTGTATGCGGTGTCGTCTAAAAAAATCGTACAGGTTTCGATATTTTCGTCGGGGCAGGTGAGGTTTAAAAGAAATTTTCCCTTGTGCGAAAGAATAGGGCGGATTGTAATACTTATGTCTGCGTCCATTACATTCTGTGGAAGATTTGCAATAAGCTGATGAAGGCGTACAAAAATATAATGATCCTTGAGCTTTGGAACCTGTCCGATTTTTGTTGTATATTGATTTGTCTTTAAATTGTTCTGGTTGGAAAAAGGAATCTGCACAATCCACGAAAATTTTGAAGGAATGATTCCGCGGAAAATTTTTTCTCCCGAATAATCAATCTGGCCGGTTCTTGGCATTGGAGAAAGGTTTTCGTAGATCGCAAATTCACAACAGTCTTTTTGAACGGCAACCTCTTCCGGGATTTCAAACTTGAGTTCAAGGCCGTCTATATACTGAAGCATCTCCGGTAAAAAGATTACAAGAGCATCGTTAATATTCAATTTTGCAGTAGACGCAAAGTCCGCATCCTGCTGAACATTTATTATGTGGAGATTCTGTATTCTGATGTCTTCTGAGTATGCTGCGTTTAAAG
Source organism: Treponema sp. (assembly GCA_017962965.1). Lineage (GTDB taxonomy): Bacteria > Spirochaetota > Spirochaetia > Treponematales > Treponemataceae > Treponema_D. The sequence continues at coordinate 6,080 of JAGCUI010000068.1, forward strand.
ATGTAAGAAAAACAAAAGTCAGTAAGAATAACCTTACAATTTTTCTTTTCATAAAACCTCTTTAAACCTATTTTAACCGTAATTTACTCTGTGGGTCTAGAGGAACTCCGCCTTGTCTTATTTCAAAATGAAGGTGAGGACCCGTAGCCATACCTGTTTGTCCTACGTTTCCGATGATTTCGCCTTTTTTTACTCTCTGTCCCTTTGTTACAGTCATTTTTGAAAGGTGGGCATATATGCTTGTCATCTTTCCGTTGTCGTGAGAAAGAATGATATAATTTCCAAAGGTTGGATTTCCTGTAATAACTCCCGCTACAACTGCGTCTTTTATTGCGTGAACCGGAGTTCCTGTATTTGCTGCAAGGTCAATTCCGTTGTGATTTTTAAACTCACCTGTAAAAGGCTGCTTCCTTCTTCCAAAATCAGACGAAATCCAGAACTGTTTTCTGTCGATCGGGAGTCTTAAGCTTGCATCCAGAAAATACGAACGCTGTGTTGGAGAAAACTTTTTGTCCTGGAGGAAAAAGAATTCAAGCTTTCCGATTTTATAAAGGGGAGTGCCTGCCACAATGCTGTCAAAATATTCTTCGTATAAAAGAATTTCAAGAGAATTATCACTCTGGTTTTTGTTGATAAAAAGGCCTGGAGCTGTTGGAAGAATGAGTGTTCTTCCTTTAAGTGATTCAGTTATGTTTTCCAATCTGTTTATTGTTGCAATCGAATCGTAAGTGATGTTACAGCGGGAAGCAATTTCTAAAAGGGTAGAATCGTCTGTTACCTTGTATGTAAAAAAGAGCATGTCTATTGGTTTATTTTTCATGATGAGCTTGTAATTATCTTCTACCACATAGCTGTATTCGCGGAACATGGGATCTTTTGATTTAAGCTCAGGAATATTCGCCATCCTTTCTTTTGGAAATTCAATCTCTCTGAAAACAACAAAGCCCCTGGTCTGAGACATAAGCAGGGGAATTAAGAGAATTAACAAAAGGATTTTGAAACTTTTTATGTTTTTAATCATCTTTTTATATTATCTGAATTTATTCAGCTTTATTTAAGTCTTTTTTGTCTGCTTTACCACTTTCTTTTGTGCTTTTTTTGTTTTTGATTCTGCGGATGATTAAAAAGATTATGAGTGCAAAAGAGATTGCAAGAACTGTAATTGTGTACACCTTTGGTGCCGAGGTTGAAAATTTCCAGAGCGGCCAGACAATCAGGAGGGAACTTAGAGCACACAAAAGAATTACTAAAAGAATGATAGAGATTTTTTTGATTGTTGAATTGATTTTTTTCATTTTCCCACCTTTTATAAAATTTTACAGGATTAAAAAAAAAGAGTCATATCTTTATTAAAGAACAGACTCTTTTTTAATCTTTAGAAGATTTAATTACTCTTCCACAATAGCTTCTGCAGGACAAGATGCAGCACAAGAACCGCAACTGATACATTTATCTGCTTCGATTTTTCTTGCGTTATCAGCTTCTACAATTGCAGAAACTGGACAATCTGCTTCACAAGCTCCGCAGTTTACACATGCGTCTGTAATTTTAAATGCCATATTTAATGCTCCTATAAAATTATGTCTATATATTAATGTAATAATTTGAATTCCGCAAGACAAAAAGGACGATGCTCGCTATAATATACAGCATGACAAGAAAAGAAATATCATCATATATCGATCACACAATTTTACTTCCCGAAGCAGGCGTTAAAGACGTAGAACAGATTTGTAACGAAGCACGTAAATATGAATTTGCTTCTGTTTGTGTAAATCCTGTTTATGTACCTTTTGCTGTAAGTGCCCTTGCAGGAACAAGTGTAAAGGTTTGTACTGTTGTTGGTTTTCCATTGGGAGCTAATTCTACAGCGGCAAAAGCTCTCGAAGCAAAGGATGCAATTGAAAACGGTGCAGACGAAATTGATATGGTAATGAACATCGGTGCTGCAAAGGACGGCCGCCTTTCTGTAGTAGGAAGCGACATTGCAACTGTAGTTCAGACCTGTCATGAAGAAGGGGAAAAGGTTGGTAAAAAGATTATCGTAAAGGTAATTTTAGAAACTTGTCTTTTGGATGATGATACAATCGTAAACTGCTGTCTTGTTGCAAAAAAAGCAGGGGCTGACTTTGTAAAAACTTCTACCGGCTTTGCAACATTAAAAGATATAGACGGACGCCTCTTACCAAACGGGGCTAGCGAACATCATGTAAGCCTTATGAGAAAAACTGTTGGTTCTGATATGGGAGTTAAAGCTTCCGGCGGAATTAAGACACCTAATATGGTTGCAATGATGATTAAAGCCGGAGCTAATAGAATCGGTACTTCAAGCGGAGCCCGAATTGTAGAAAATTGGAAGGAGAACTTACTCTAAGAGCCGTTTGGTTCAAAGAGTAAATCTTCCCTCTTATCTTTATGGCTTAGATCTTAGCCTTTTTAATTTCTTTTACAACGTAATTATATTTGTGCTCATTAACTGTGAATGAACAAGCATCATCAACTTTTTTATCCATAATGGCATTTCCGATTGGTGACATATAAGAAATTACATTGTTTTCTGGATCTGATTCCCAAGGACCAAGTACTGTGTAAGTAACGGATTTCTTTGTTTCGGTATCTTCGAGTGTAACTTCTGTAGCAAAAGAAACGATTGCTGTTGTACTTGTTGTTGGGTCGAATACTGTAGCGCGGTTGAGTTCTTCCTGGAGCTTTGTAAGAGAAAGGTTGAGCATGTGCTGTTCTTCCTTTGCTGCCTTGTATTCTGCGTTTTCCTTCAAGTCGCCCTTTGCACGTGCATCTGCAACATCCTTTGCGTTCTGAGGAATAAGAACATTCTGAATATTTTCGAGTTCTGCTTTCTTTTCTGCAAGCTTTGCTGCTGTAACGAGCATTCCCTTTGGTTTTGAGCTCTTTTCTTCTGAAACACGGAATTTGAATTCTGGGAATTTTTCGAGAATCTTGTTACGTGTCTGAGCCTTGTATGAAGGGTCAATGTCGATAATATCGTCGATGAGTGTGTAGAGCTTTTTAACAGTCTTTTCATCAGATTCCTGGAGGTATTTGAACAATGCCTTGTCTGTGAATAAAAGATCTGTAGCATTCTTGTTGATTTTCTTGTTTTCTGTTGAATTAACGTGATTGTTAATTTCGCGGAATGTAAGTTCAATAAGGTTGATTAAAGCAATGAGCTGGTCTTCAAAGTCAACGTTTGCAGATTTGAACCAGTCTCTTGCCTGACAGTCCTTAAAGAAGAAAAGGATTGTTTCGCGGTAATCTTTGTAAGATTCAAAACTTGTTTTAACAAGCTTCTGTACGTCTGCTGTAAATCCGCCTTTAACAAGGTCGTTGATTAATGATTCATCGAGTACAGTAGGGAAGAGCTTGATATACTGAACGTTCCAGTCTGGAAGCATTTTGATTGCATCAAGGAAATCCTTTTTAAGGGTTGTATTTTTTGTATCCTTTAATTCGTTGTAGATAACCTTTGGATTTTCGATTCTAGAGTAGAGTGAAGCAAAAGTATCTTTTACAGGATAGCTGAACTGCTTGTCGATTGCAGAAAGCTTTTTAACTACGAGGTAAGAAGCAATAACGTGTTCATCAACCTTAGAAATTGATTTGAGGTAATTTGTAAAGTATGAATACATTTCAGCAAAGAGTTCGCTTGATTTGTCTGTAAGATCGTTGTTCAAGAACTTCATGAGGATGTCGATTCTTGCAAAGAACTGTTTCTGAGCCTTGAATTCGTTAGAGAGCTTTTCTTCAGGGCTGATTTCGTTTTCGCGAACCATGTAGATGTTGATGTCGTTTGGATTAACACCGAATGTAGCATCTGTTTCAAGAAGTTTTTTAGCTGCTGTGTTCCAGCTTGTCCATTCACCAGGAGTGAGGATTACAGGTACGAGCTCTGCCTTAATGCGTTTAAAGTCACAGTTGTTGTCAAAGCTCTTGATGATTGTCTGTAATGCCCATTTTTTATCTGCCTTGATTTTTTTAGCAAGTTCTTCACGTGGAGTTGTAGCCTTTAATACCCAGATGTGGTCTTTAGAAAGTGGCTGCAATGCTGTAACTGCCATTTTTAATGACATGTCGCGGATACCGTTTTTCTTACCAAAGTTGATTTTGAGTGTATCCTTGTCTAATTTTGCAATGCGTCCTACACCCCAGTTTCTGTGGAATACAAAGCATCCCTTGTCGAATGCGATGTGTTTTTCAAAGTCGTTGATTGCTTCGAATACGTTTCTGAAGTTCTGTGTAAGGTTAGAAGAGCTGATGTATTCATCCAAGTGACTGTGGCCTGCATATTTAGCCTTGTAACAGTCTGCAAGTTCTTTTCTAGCCCATGTGTCTTTTGGTTCAACTTCAAGGTTCTGTTTAAGAATATCGATTGCAACATCCCACTTTGCATTGTCCTTGTACCAGTTGTAAAGTTCCTGCATGAGGGTAGTTGTCTTTAAGTCGCTGAATTTCTTAGAAATCTTTCTTCTCAAAAGCTGGAAGAATTCGATTTCAGAAGGGATTTCCTGAACGAGCTTTGTCCAGATATCCTTACATGCAACATAGTTGTCATTGTTGATGTATCTGAGGATGGCTTTTTTGTAGTATTCAATAGCCTGTTCCTTGTTTCCTTCTGCGTCGTAGTGTTCTGCAAGTGTTTTAGCAAGCTCTGCTTCGGAAAAGTCGATTTTTACAAGAGTTGTATAGAGTTCCCATACTTTTTCGTTATTATCTGCGAGATAGCTGTTGGCAAGTGTTCTTAAAGCAAATTTATTATTAGGATCGTCGGCAAGAATATTATCGCAAAGATAGTTTACGATTGATTCCTTATGGTTTTTCTGGAAGATATCAACAAGGATTTCCAAAGACTGGTTATCAATTCCACCCTTCTGAAGAGAGAAAATTCCCGAAAGGTAAAGGGCAATGATACTGTCTTTTGAATGAGACAAATGTTCATTACAGATTTCCAGAAGTTCATCTACACAGTTTTGATTTTTAGCTTCTTCAACAATTGTTGTGAGCTCTTTAAGGTTGTTCTGAGTGTAGTTACTGATTGTGGCACGGGTCCAGGTTTCTTCCTTGAGCATATCCTGAACTGACTGTACTAAATTTTCTGACATATAAATCTCCTGATAATAATTCTATAAACTCTTGCCATTTATAAATCCGGATTTTATTTTACGTATGCAGCGTAGATATTTGAATCCAGTATTTTTATCTTTAATAATATCTCATTGATTTTGTGTACGTCCTCGTGGGTAAGCACATAGTGATCAATAAGCCAAAAATAGTTGTTCAGAAGCTTTGGTATTAAAACAGCTGAATTGCAGGACGGATCCTTGAATTCATTTTCCATTGCATAGATGTTCTGTTTTAATCTTCCAACCTCCTGACTCGACAAAACCCTTCTTACATTCAGAATACCTGTGAGTACTCCGTAAACGGGCATCCAGAGCTGGAGTATTTTGCCTTTAAAACCTTTTTCTGTAGTTTTATTTATAAGGCACTTAATTAATTCAGAATCGAGGTTTTCGATATCAATCTTTTCGGGATCAATAAAAAAAGCCTCTCGAAAAAGTACTTTGCCCGGACGTTCTTCTCCGCAAAGAGAGTAACAGTCTGCGAGTTCTGCAATTACAGAAGCTATCTGCGGACAGATTGTGTTTGCTTCCGAAAGGCAGGCTCTGGCATTTTCAAAATCGCCTGTTTTCTTGTAGCAGATTCCGGCATTCTTATATATCTCTGCCTTTCTCTGAGGATCTTTTTCTTCAAACAGGGCAGTAAAATGTTTTCGGAGCATTGTAAAAAAGCCTTTCTGTACCGAATACAAAGCCGGCTCGTATACAATCTGTTCCCTGTTTAAAAATGACTGAAAGGATTTCCATTCATCAAGGAGCTTTACCCCTTGTTCAAACGGATCTTGAACCTCGCTCAATCGTTTCATTGTGTCAATCCAGAATACACAGCAACGGTTGGCATAACTTAATTCCTGGCAGTCAAGATCTTTTTCAAATAACTTGCCGATTTCTGCCTGGGCCTGAACGGGATTTCCCTCTTCAAGAAAGGTGAGAGCCTGTCTTAATCCGTTTTCTGTCTGAATTTCCATGATCCTAAGATTAACTATATAAAAGATTGACGATTTAATCAATAAAAATTATGAAAATTTAGAAAATTTGGGTCAAAATATATACACCGAAAGTTTTAATATGTCAAGTAATATTTTCATGAATAATTTGTTGTAAATACGAATAATATTTGATATTATAGAACAATATGAATAAGTTAACGTTAGCACCATCTTTACTTTCAGCAGATTTCTCTAATCTTGGGGCCGCTATTTCACAAATTGAAAAAAATAAAGGCGGAGCTGTTCACATAGACGTGATGGACGGTCAGTTTGTTCCCGAAATCACTTACGGTCAGCCGGTTATTCGTTCAATCCGTAGTCTTACAAAGCTTCCTTTTGATGTTCACCTCATGGTAAAAAATCCTGAAGCACAGATTGAATCTTTTATTAAAAGCGGGGCAGACTGGATTACATTCCATTATGAAGCAACAGCCCATGCACATAGAATTATTCAGCAGATTCACGAAGCGGGTAAAAAAGCCGGAGTTGCGATTTGTCCTGCTACACCTGTTTCTGTATTGTCGGAAATCTTAGAATGTGCCGATATTATATTAATAATGACTGTTAATCCCGGATGGGGCGGACAGACCATTATTCCTTCCTGCGTAGAGAAGGTTAGTGAATTAAAGCGCATTCGACAGGAAAACAATTATAAATATCTGATTTCTGTGGATGGAGGCGTTAATTCCAAAACTCTCGAAAGTGTTGTAAAAGCAGGAACAGATATTGTAGTTTCGGGTTCATCGTTCTTCAAAGGCGACCTCACCTGGAATTACTAAAACAGGGGAGTCTTATGAAAAAGATTTCTAAAATTGCATTTTGTTTTTTGATTTTTTCACTGTGCTTTATCCTCTTTGGTGCTCCAAAAACTCAAAGCTCTGCGGCAACAGTTTACCAGCAGGGATGTTCTGCATTTTCAAGGGGTGAATGGGATACAGCGGTTTTCTTATTAAGACAGACGGTTGCAGATACTGCATTTGATACAGCCGATACAAATTACATGCTCATTATGGCAGAAATTTATGCCGGAGATAACAAGGCTGCATTGAGCGACTGCGATGATTTTCTGAATTCTTTTTCTAAATCACTTTATACACAGCGCATTCTCTATACAAAGGGAAAGCTTTTATACAGTCTTGGTGAATATGAAAAGGCAATCGTTACTTTAAGCGATTTCTGCCACAAAAACGAAGGTCACGAATTATATCCTTCAGCACTTTTCTATATTGCTGAATCTTTATACGCAGGCTACAAGTTCGATCAGGCAGAGGATATTTACGAAAGAATTGTTACTCAGTTCCCTGCGAGCGAAAAGGTTTCTGCGGCTCAGTACAGACTCGAAAGCATTGCACAGCGTTCACGCGAAGAAAAGCTTTTGTATCTTTTAAAACAGACCGGCGAAGAATACCTTGCTGCAAAGGAAGATTACGAAAAACAGCTCAAGCTTTACAATTCAGATTCAATCACAAGAGAAAAATTAGTTGATTATCAGCAGAAGAATAAAGAGCTTGAAGAACAGATTGCAGATTTGGAACGTCAGATTTCGGAATTAAAGATTTTACAGGCTCAGTCGGAAGCAGAACTTGCTCAAAAGCAGGCAGAAGAAGAGCAGAGAATAAAAGACAAGGAAATGGCTGCTGTTATAGAAAACAAGCAGAAGGAAGAAGAAATCAAACGCCTTAAGCAGAAAGCTCAGATTGTTCAGCAGCTTATTGATGAGTAGGAGGGAAGTATGAAATTGATTAAGAAATTAGAAATAGCTTTATTTGCATCACTTCTTGCGCTTTGTGCAGTTTCATGTGCTTCTAAAAATAAGGTTGCTCCTGTTGCAGAAGAAGAGGATGAGCAGACTAAAAAAGAAAAAATTCTTTACTCAAAGGACTGGCTTAAAAAACAGAATAAAAATGTTGATGCAACCTTTGGTTCAATCAGATTAAGGGCAAAAAAGAATATCGGTACATTTAATATTTCTATAGTTGATGATCTTGGAAAAACAATTCCATGCTTTTCAACCTCGAATGAATATATCACAACTTCTTTTTACCTTAAGTCGGGAAAAAGAATTATTAAACTCAATGAAGATTCATGCGTAGATTCATATACAAGAAAAATTGAAGACGGAATGCAGGTGCTTTATTCCATCGAAGATTTGTGCGATGTATTTATCACCTTCCAGTGCATCTGTCCTAACCCTACATACAAGGGCTTTGATTCAGTTAAGATTACTGCACACGTTGTAAATACAGGAAAGAAAAAGGCTGATTATCAGCTTAAAGCCGTTTTTGATACAATCCTTGGTGAAACAGACAGACATCACTTTTATGATGCAAGCGGTAATCCTGTAAAAAATGAAGTTGTATATAATAAAAAAGGGGAGCCTGCATGGTTTACTTCTAAAAATGCAAATGCTTCAATGCAGTTTATTTTTGCAGGAAAGGGTACAACACCTGTAGAAATGATTGCTCTTGCTAACTATTCAACTCTGGATACAAAGTACTGGGAACCTGACATGCTTTCTTACAGAGCTTTTGATACAGTTCTTTCTTATAACAACTCGGCTGTTGGTGCAATCTGGAAGTCTAAAAAAATTGCGCCGGATAACAGTGCCGATGATGTTTTTTATATCTGTACTGCATTCGGAAAGGATGAACCTCAGGGTAAATTCCTGATTGATGAAAAGGCATTAAAAGAGCTTGAAGCACAGGAAAAAGAAAATCAGAATTCAAAGGTTGATGAAAAACCTGCTTCTACAACAAAGCCTGCAGAAACTCCAAAGGAAAATCCAAAAACAGATAAGCCAGAAGAAAGTGCAGTTCAAAAGCCTTCTGAAACTGTAAAAGACCACCCGGTTCAGCCTGAAGAATATTCAAAGGCATATATCCAGCGTCTTTTGGACAGAATTGCCGAGCTTGAAGATTCAGGTGAGAATGTAGACAGGGCAGAAATAGACAGACTTAATAAGGAATTAGACGATATCTTAAAATCGTACCGGAAGTAAAAATTTATGGCACAGGATGTATTAACACTAGCTTGGAAATATATGCGGAGGCGAAAGTTTGCCACTGCAGTTAAATTGCTCGACGGGCGCTCAGAAATTTACGAAGATAACTTTGAATACTATCTTGCTTTGGGAATAGCATGTCTTTATGTTGGAGATGTTGGATCTTCTGTAACATGCTTTCAGATGGCAAGAAGACTCAATGTTACAGATACCCGTCTGCTTTTAGGGCAGGCAGCAATTTTCCTTCGCCGCGGTGATACAGAACGTGCTCTCCAGTACTACATGGAAGTTCGCGATAACGACCCTAACAATCAGACAGCAAAGGACGCCATGGAATTTATCCGCACCCGCGGAGACTATGATACAATCTGCCGCTGGGTAGACACAGGAAGAATCGAACAGTTTTATCCTCCTTTGGGCGTAAATCCGGAACGTGCAGCAAGCATCATCATTCCTTTTGTTTTCTTAATTCTTGGTTGTATTGCAGCCTTTATCTTTATTCCAAGAAGCAACAATTACTACGAAGGAAGCCGCAAAGACCTCTCTGACCTTGTTCTTTCCCGTGATGAAAGCATAAACCCTCAGGAAAAGGATCTTTCGGGGCAGACTTTTAAATACATTCTTACAAACAATCAGATTAAAGATTCTTATACAAACATTCTTTCTTATTTCCAGGCCCGCCGTGATAATGCTGCTCAAATGGAAATAAACAGAATTTTAAATTCAAATACATCCTTATCAATCAAGGCAAAGGTTCAGGTTGTAATGTCTTATCTTGAATCTCCAACTTTTGACTCAATTACAGATGTTCCTTCTTTCTCGGACGTAGAGCAGGATCCGACCCTTTATATAGACTGCTTTGTAGACTGGGCCGGAAAAATTTCTGACGTAGTTGTTTCGGAAAGCGGAGCATATTCGTGCCGCCTCTTAGTTGGTTATGAATCAGGAACTGTTTTAAACGGAATTGTAAATGTTCGTTTTGCAAGAGACCCTGGTATTGTTCCCGACCAGCCTGTAAAAATTCTTGGTAAAATCTGCACAGAAGACAAGAAAATTTACCTCGAAGGAAGGGCTGTATATCAGAGCGTAAACGACGGTTTTGCACAATAATTTTTTAGAAATTTACGTTTTTAAAAGAAAAATTCTTACAAATACAATATAATCTAAGAGAAAAACACACTTTTTTTAAAAAAAATCATTTCAAAATGGTCTTTTTTAAAATATAAAAGCCATAATATATACAGGGAGGAAGGTGGCTGAATATGTCAAACGTGAATTCTAATTCCGTGGATTTGTCGGAAAAAATGAAAGCTTTGGAGGCTGCACGCCTTCAGATTGAAAAGCAGTTCGGACAGGGCTCGTTGATGAAGCTCGGCGATAAAGCTAATGTGTCCGGTATTGATGTGATTCCGTCTGGTTCCATACTTCTTGACGAAGCATTGGGAATCGGTGGTTACCCTCGCGGACGTGTAATTGAAATGTACGGTCCTGAGAGCTCGGGTAAGACTACACTCGCTTTACATGCGATTGCAGAAGCACAGAAACTGGGTGGCGTTGCTGCGTTTGTAGACGCAGAACATGCTTTGGATCCAACTTACGCAAAGAACCTTGGCGTGAACATTGATGAACTATGGGTTTCTCAACCTGATACCGGAGAGCAGGCTCTTGAAATTACCGAAAATCTGGTAAGAAGCGGCGCTGTGGATATTGTGGTTGTTGACTCTGTTGCTGCATTGACACCTGAAAAAGAAATTGAAGGTGAAATGGGTGACGCCGTAATGGGTATGCAGGCAAGACTGATGAGCCAGGCATTGAGAAAGCTCACTGCTGTAATCGGAAAGTCAAACTGTATTGTTGTTTTTATTAATCAGATTCGTATGAAGATTGGGGTTATGTTTGGTAACCCTGAAACTACTACTGGTGGACAGGCTCTGAAATTTTATTCATCTGTACGACTTGAAATCAGACGTATTGAAACAATTGATGGTAAAGGTGAAGAAGAAGCTCTTGGAAACAGAGTGCGTGTTAAGATTGTAAAGAATAAGGTTGCGCCTCCATTCAGAAAGTGTGAAATTGATATTTATTTTGGAAAGGGAATTTCTGCTGCTGCAAGTTTGCTTGATTCTGCTGTAAAACACGGAATTATTGATAAACGCGGAGCATGGTATACAATGGGCGAAGAAAAAATCGGTCAAGGTAAAGAAAACGCCGTTTCGTATATCGAACAGAATCCTGAACTGGCAAAGAATATTGAAACAAGAATTCGTGCCGAAGTTTTTCCAGGACAGGTATTAAAGAATAAAGAAGGAGAGCCAGTAACTGCTCCAAAGGCTAGTGTTAAGGCTGAAGGTCCAGCTCCTGCTGCATCAACTGGTGCGGCTAGTGCTGCTAGTGCGGCTACAGGTGATTCTAATCTGGCAGACGGTTTGTATTAATGAAACGTGTTTTATTAGGGCTTGGTTCTAATAAGAATTTTGAAGGCAGGTCATCACTAGAGATATTAGGATGCGCTTGTCATGATTTAGCTTATCTTCTGGAAAATGTAAAATTTTCCTCAGTGTATAAAACCAGAGCTATGTATGTTACGGATCAGAATGATTTTTATAACATGGTAGCTTTGGGTTTTATGCCTGATAATGCTGATGCTTTAGATTTATTAAAAACTATCCACGGAATTGAGGCAAAATACGGACGGGACAGATCAAAGGAAATAAGATTTGGTCCCCGTTCTATTGATATAGATATAGAATTATTCGGTGATGAAACAATCAATTTACCTGAACTTGTTGTTCCTCATGTGAGGATTGAAGAAAGGGCTTTTGTATTGGTTCCAGCACTTGAGATTTTAGAAAAAGATGCCGATTGTAAAATAAGGGAAAAATATGAATGTTGTCTTTCCAGATTAAAAGAAAAGGGGAAGGCTAGCGACATTCAGATGTTTATTTCTGCCCAAGATTTTATTCTTTTTACAGGTGGTGGTTTTAATGGATCAGAAAGTTAATAATTCAGAAACAGTAGTTGCAACAAAAGAAAAGCATGCATATAAGGCAGGGGAGTTTGAAGGTCCTCTTGATTTGTTGTGGACTTTAATCCGCGAAAGTAAAATCAATATTTATGATATTCCAATCGCACAGATAACAGAACAGTATCTTGAATATCTTGATTATGCAGTTCAGACAGATTTGGGCGATTTATCTGAATTTTACAGCTGGGCAGCAAAACTTATTTATATTAAAAGCCGTATGCTTCTTCCGGTTGAATTTAATTATGATGATGAAGAAGATGAAGATCCACGTCAGGAACTTGTAGACAAACTCATTGAATATCAGAAATTTAAAAAGCTTTCTTCTTTGATGGAAGAGCAGGAAGATGATTCAGAATGGAACTTTGAGCGAAAGAAGATTCAGAGAGTGCTTCCGTTTGATGAATCAGAAGAAATGTGGGAAGAGGTTGATACCTGGGAATTACTTCAGCAGATGCAGGACATCTTTAAAGCGATGATGCATCAGTATTCAAATGAAAAGATTTTGAATATGTACGAAGAGATTTCTGTAAACGAAAAAATCACATTGATGAATGAGCTTTTGGAAGATAAAAAAGAATGTATGTTTACAGACCTTCTTACACGCCCGGGCAACGAAATGGATATTATCTGTGCATTCATGGCAATCCTTGAAGCAGTAAAATTTAAGATGATTACTATCTTCCAAAATAAGCTGTTTGGTGATATAAAGATATGCACAAGAGAAGATAATTCGGGCTATGTTCCTACAGAAGAAGAATTAACTTCAAACTAGCTTAGAAAAAGGATTTTATGGATTTTAATAAAGAAACCGCACTCGTTGAAACAATTTTATTTCTGGAAAGTGAACCATTAACATTAAAGGTTCTTTCTAATAAGGCTCAGCTTTCCGAAGAAGTTGTAGAAAAATGTCTTGATAAACTTAAAGAAAAATACAGCGCAGAAGATTCCGGTATTGAACTTGTAATGATTACCGGCGGATGGTGCCTTGCTCCAAAAAAAGAATACTGGGAAGTTTTAAAAGAATTTTACGGTTCAAGAAGAGAAGGTCGTCTTTCTAAATCCGCAATGGAAACCTTAGCAATTATTGCCTATTCACAGCCAATCACCCGTGCAGAAATCGAAGCAATCCGTGGTGTAAGCGTTGATAATATGATTCGTCTTTTGATGGAACGAAACCTTATTAAAGAGGTTGGAAAAAAAGAAGTTCCAGGAAGACCAACTTTATTCGGTACAACAAAAGAATTCTTAAAATTATTCCGCCTGAACAGTATTTCTGAATTACCAAAACTTGATGAAGATGAACAGGAGAGATTCGAACTTGCCCGCTAGTGAAGAAATCAGGTTACAGGTTTTTCTTGCCCACTGTGGAGTTGCAAGCCGCCGTGCCAGTGAACAGATTATTCTTGATGGAAGAGTTTGCGTAAACGGCAGCGTTGTTACTGAGCTTGGAACTAAAGTTAGCGACAAAGATGAAGTTACTGTTGACGGTAAAAAAATCCGCTTGGAAAGTGTAAAAAGATATGTCCTTTTAAATAAGCCTGCAGGCTTTGTATGTTCTTCCAGCGATGAAAAGGGAAGAGAAGTAGCAGCAGATTTATTAAAGGATAAATATTCAGAGCGCCTTTATAATGTGGGCCGCCTGGATATGTATTCCAAGGGCATGATTTTATTTACTAACGACGGAGACTTTGCTGCAAAACTCAGTCACCCTTCAAGCCAGATAGAAAAAGAATACATTGTAGAAACAAGCCAGGATGTACCCGACGATTTACCTTCAAAGCTTGAGCACGGGGTGAGAATCGAAGGGGTATTTTATAAGCCTGTTCGTGTGGTAAAATTAAAGGAAAGAAAATTAAAGATAGTTCTTATTGAAGGAAAAAACCGTGAAATAAGACGAATGCTTGAAAGCGTGAATATAGGCACTAAATCCCTCGTGCGTGTGCGCATAGGAAACATCAATCTTGACGATTTACGTCCCGGAGACTCAAGGGACTTAACTCAGGCCGAAGTAAAAGGGCTTTTGAATCTTTGTAAAAACTAAGGAGAAATATATGATTATTGCAATTGACGGACCAGCTGGAACTGGAAAAAGCACAATCGCAAAAATGCTTTCTGAAAAACTCGATATTACTTTCTTGAACAGCGGTGGATTTTACAGAACACTCACAATGGCTGTTTTAGATGCGGGAATTGATTATAAGGATGAAAAGGCAACCGTTGAATTCTGTAAAAAACAGAAGATTGAATATACAAAAGAAGGTCATTTCATTTTAAACGGAACTGATGTAACTGCACACCTCCACGACGACCGTATTACAAATAATGCATCGCAGGTAAGTGCAATCGTAGAAATCCGTCATCTTGTAAATGATTTGATGCGTGAAATTACAAAGTCCTTGAGCATTGTTTGCGAAGGCCGCGACATGACAACTGTTGTATTTCCTGACGCAGAAGTTAAGGTTTATCTTGATGCAAGTGCAGAAGTTCGTGCAAAACGCCGTTTTGATCAGGGTGTAAGTGATATGACACTCGAAGAAATCAAGGCTGCAATTGAAAAACGCGACGAAATGGACAAAAACAAGAAAGAGGGCTCTTTAAAAATAGCGCCTGATGCTTTATATATCGATACATCTACCTTGACGATAGATAATGTTTGTGCCATAATATTAAAACAAATTTCATAAAAATTAAGGGTCAAAAATGGAAGAAATGGAAGTGGAAAAGGAAGAAGCTCAGAACTCCAAGAGCGATTTCCAGACACAATTAGAGGAATCTCTGAAAAACTTTGATGCACCACAGTCTGGTCAGATGGTAGAAGGTGTTGTTGTACAGGTTACCAGTGACTATGTCTATGTTGACATTGGAGACAAATCAGAGGGTTTAATCCCTGTTGCGGAGTTCGCAGATGAAGATCTGCCGAAGGAAGGGGATACAGTTCAGGCAATGTTAACAGGTCATAATTCAAATGGTCCTGTTCTCTCTAAGAAAAGAGCTGATTCAAAACGTTATTTAAAAGAAATTCAGCAGGCTTACAAAGACAAGACACCGGTAGACGGAAAAATCGTAAAGGTTGTAAAAAGCGGATACGAAGTTGATCTTGGTGTTGAAAGACTGGCATTCTTGCCAACAAGCCAGGCCTCTGTAGATAAAGTTGAAAAACCAGAAGATTTACTTGGTGTAAAATCTAAATTCTATATAGAACGCTTGTATTCTGAATCTCACTTAAATCCTGTTGTTACTCGCAGAAAGTATCTCGAAGAAGCTATTAATGAAAAACGCGATGCTTTCTTTGCTTCAACAAACATTGGAGATACAGTAAAGGGTACAGTTAAGAGCTTTACCAGCTTTGGTGCATTCATTGATTTGGGTGGATTTGATGGTCTTCTCCATATTAATGATATGAGCTGGGGTCATGTAGCTCGTCCAAAGGATTTTGTAAAGAAAGGTCAGGAAATTGAATTAAAAGTTATTCGTCTTGATCAGGCAGAAAAGAGAATTAATCTTTCCCTCAAGCACTTTACAGAAGATCCATGGGTACACTTCGAAGACAAATATCATGTTGATGACATCGTAAAAGGTAAGGTAACAAAGCTTACAGAATTCGGTGCATTTGTTGAACTTGAAAAAGGAATCGAAGGTCTTGTTCATATTTCTGAATTCTCATGGACAAAGAAAGTTAATAAACCTGGAGACATGGTAAATGTTGGTGACGAAGTTGAAGTAATGATTCTTGGTTACGACATTCAGAACGGCCGTGTTTCACTTGGTCTTAAACAGACTCAGGCTAACCCTTGGGAAACAATCGCAGACAAATATCCTGTTGGAACAAAAGTTCACGGAAAAATCGTTAAGATTACAAATATTGGTGCTTTCATGGCTCTGGAAGATGGAATCGACGCTTTCCTTCATGCAGATGATATTTCATGGACAAAGAAGGTTAAGCATCCGGGCAGCGAATTAACAGTTGATAAAGAAATTGATGCAGTTGTTATTGAATGCGATCCAGAAGCAAGAAAAATCAAAGTTGGTATTAAACAGCTTACAGATAATCCTTGGAAGGCATTTGCAGAAGAATACAAAGCAGGTTCTACAGTTGAAGGAGAAATCACTTCGATTACAGACTTTGGTGTATTCGTAAAAGCTCCAAACGGAATTGAAGGTCTTATCAACAAAGCTAATTTGAGCGAAGACAAAGATGTTCCTTATGAAGAAGCAGCTGCAAAATACAAACCAGGTGATAAAATCAACGTATATGTAGTTGATGTAAACACTGAAAAAGAAAAGGTTCAGTTCTCTGTACGCGAATACAAGAGAAAGCAGCAGCGTGATGAAATTTCTCAGTATATGGATTCCGGCAACAATGATGACGGAGCATATACTCTTGGAGATATGATTAAATCACAGAAGAATGACTAATATGATTCTTTCATATTAATTTTCTATAAAAACGAACGCATTGTATGTCTTTAAAAAGCTGCAATGCGTTTTGTTTTGAAAGTTGTTTCAGGAAATAAATAGAGTGGCAGCTATACCGGAATTGACTGGAAACAGTAAGTTTACAAAGAACCTCAAAGGGATTGTAAAATCTATTTCTGAAAGTCCTGTTCCTGTTTTCCTAAGTGGCGAAAGGGGAACCGGAAAGCGTTTATTTTCCCAGAAAGTTCATCTTGCAGTGAGTGCCGATTTAAAAGGTTTTTACGAATTAAACTGCAGGGTTTTGGAAGACGAAGGGATTAAAAAATTGCTTCAGAAAATCCAGGATGATTCAGGCTTACAAAAGCAGACTCTTTTTATAAATAATGTTAATTTTCTTTCTTGGGACATGCAGACTCTTTTTAAGGAAACTTATTTAGAGCACCTGCTGGAAAAAAAAGTTAAGATTATTTCTTCGAGCGAAGTCGAAATTGAAAATAACAGGGAATTGAATTTTAATTCTGATTTGTTTTTTCGGCTTAGCGTTGTAAAGTTAAATTTTCTGCCATTGCGACAGAGACAGGAAGACATTCTTCCGATTGCACAGTTTTATTTTAAGAGATTCAGAAGGGATTCAGGGCTTCGTTTTCAGGGCTTTAGTGATTCAGCTGTAGAGTTGATGCAGAAGAACTTCTGGAAGGGAAACTGCGACGAGTTGATTAATTCAATTCAGAGGGCTTTTATTCTTGGAAATGAAGGCCTTATTACAGCCAGTGATCTTGGAATAGAAAATAAAACCGGCAGCGAAATTACCAGCCCTGATTATGAAAGTTTACAGGACAAGACCCTTAAAACAGTGGTTGATAATTTTAAGAAGGATTATGTCATCAAGGTTTTGGAAGCAAACGGCTGGAATCAAACTAAGACAGCAGAGGTACTTGGAATACAACGTACTTATGTGATAAAATTAATAAATGATTTTAATATAAAAAATAATAAAGAGTAGTTTTGAGGAAAAAAAATGAAAGACAAAAAAACTAGTGTTAATACTAAAAAAACAGAACAGAAAACAACCGGAAAAAAAATCGGTGAATTTCTTGAATCAAAAGCAAAAATCTTTGGAATCATCTTACTTGTAGTAATTATCGGTTTACTTAGTTATGTAATTGTTACAAAGGTAACTGAAAATAAAGTTTCAAAGTTGCTTGGTGAACTTGATGCAATCAAATTTGAATTAACTGATTACACAGCAACTCCAACAGATGAAGAATGGACTGCAAGATTCGATAAGGCTAAGGCTGCAATTGCTCCATATACTCAGAAGAGTGGAATTGTAGGTGTTCGTGCAAATCTCATGCTTGGTGATATCTGTGCTACATTGGAAAACTATACTGAAGCAGTTACTTACTATCAGGCTGCAGCAGACAAGAAAAAGAATTCTTATACATATTCATTTGCATATAATCAGCTTGCAGTTTGCTATGAACAGTTAAAGGATTTTGAAAAAGCAGCAGATGCTTATAAAGTTGCCAGCGAAGATAAAGACAACAGATTAAAGACACATGCTTTGTTCAATTATGGACGTGTACTCGAACAGCAGGGAAATATCGAAGCTGCCTTGGAAGTATATCAGAAATTAGTTGATGAAGATCCAGATAATTCTTATGCAATGATTGCAAAAACACGCATTCTTGCAAACGAAATTAAATCAAAATAATTTTATTATAGAAAGATATATTTGATGAAAAAGACACAGACGAATAAATTAAGATTTTTTCTTTTCTTTGTTATTCCGATGTGTCTTTTTTTATTTAACGTTTCCTGCGGCCTTGATACAGTTGAAGTAATTGAGCCGCCGATTTCTTCTATTAGACCTCAGCCTGAAATTACTAGTGTTGATGATGTTCAAGATGATATTAATAAAGAATTTGTATTTACTACCAATGAAACGGCAACTTATTCTGAAATCAATTTTTTAGGAACAGAAATCTATTATAGAATTTATAATAATATTTCAACAATGATAAACGAGCGTTCTGCTTTAATTAATGCATCTAATACTACTTCCACAAGTGCTTCTTCTGCTTCAAAGCTTATAAATGATTATAATTATAAAAAATTAAAACTTCCGAATGATGCAGATTTGATTATTCCAAAAAGCAATTCCAATTCAAATCAGACTGTTACAATTCGTCTTTCTGATGTAGAAAACAGTTATGAAGCCTGCGTAGAAGTTAATGGTAATTATCTTAAAGGTACAGTAGAAGCTTCAAAACCAATGCGTTATACAGCCCCTGTTCTTACTTTTAATTTTGGACGTGACGGCGATAAGGATGATGTTCCTTCTTCGGGGGACAGTGATTTTAGTTATTCTTCTTCGGGCACAAATATTTATTATGTTTGCCTTTTTGCCGTAGGAACAGGTATTGATATTTATTACAGCCCTCAGTATAGCAGTATCTGTTATCTTGGTACTGTTACAATTAATTCAGACTCTGAAAATAACTGATTTATAAATCCCAGCACAATCCGCACATTCCGCACAATATTGATTTTAAAAATAAAAAAGACCACTGAAAAATCAATGGTCTTTTGATGCTTGGCAGAATCGAACTGTCGACCTGCTGCTTAGAAGGCAGCTGCTCTATCCAGCTGAGCTAAAGCACCAGTAAAATTAATATACCATAAACAAGGATTTGTTTCAAGAGAGGGGAATTCGGCTTATTTTTCAAGTCCCAGCATCTCTTTCATTGTTCTCCAGCCGAGCATTGCGCATTTTACGCGGGCAGGCATGTGTGAAATATCCTGTAAAGAAGCGGCTTCATCAAGCTTCTCAAGGTCTTCTTCTGTAACAGTGTCTTTAATCATGCGGTCAAAGATGTCTGCAAGGGCAAGGGCTTCTTCCTTTGTTTTTCCTATAACAAGGTCTGCCATCATGTCTACACTTGCCTGGCTGATTGCACAGCCGCTTCCTGTAAAGCTTGCATCTGTAATTACGTTGTTCTGGTCAAGTTTCATCTGCAGTGTAATCTGGTCTCCGCAGCTTGGGTTTACGCCTTCAAGACAAAAGCTCGGGCTGTCCATATTCTTTTTGTGACTAGGATTTATATTATGCTCGTTTAAAATTTCCCTATAAAGTTCTTTTGTGTCCATTTATACTTCCTTGCAATAACGGTCTTCTAGTCTTTGTAACCGCTCCATTCCCTTAAGTGCGAAAGCTTTTCCAAAAAGGCATCGGCTTCTGCTTCTGTATTATAAAAGTACAGGCTTGCGCGTGCGGTTGCTGTCTGGCCAAGATACTGACCAAGTGGCTGTGCACAGTGATGACCTGCACGAATGGCAATGTGTTCTTCGCTCAAAAGTGTTGCTACATCATGCGGGTGAACTCCGTCTACTGTAAAGGTAACGATTCCGCATCGCAGGTTTCCGTCCTTAGGTCCTATTATATTTACATGTGGAATATTTTTCATCCCTTCTATAATGCGGCAGGCAAGGGCAGCGTCGTGCTCCTGGATTGTATCAAGTCCGATTGAGCTTATGTAACGGATAGCGGCTGCCATTCCAACTGCATCGCCTGCACTTACTGTTCCGGCTTCGAACTTATGTGGAACTTCGGCCCAGGTTGATTTTTCGCGGGTAACGTATTCAATCATTTCGCCGCCACGAAGGAACGGGTCCATTTTTTCAAGAAGATTAAGCTTTCCATAAAGAGCGCCGATTCCCATTGGTCCGCAAAGCTTATGTGCACTCATTGCAAAAAAGTCTGCATCAATATCCTGAACATCAACCTTCATGTGTGGTGAAGACTGTGCTCCGTCTACAACAAAAATTGCTCCAACTGAGTGTGCAATCTGTCCTATTTTTTTAACGGGATTTGTAACTCCAAGAACGTTACTTACATGAACAACAGAAACAATCTTTGTGCGGGGATTAATCTTTTCAAGCTCCTTGTCGCTTATAATTCCTGTTTCTTTATCGCATTCAAGAAAAACAAGCTTTGCACCTGTTTTCTGGCAAACCATCTGCCATGGAACAATGTTTGAATGGTGCTCCATAATTGTAACGCAGATTTCATCGCCTTGTTTAAGATTGTTCAAGCCCCAGCTGTAAGCAACAAGGTTTAAGCTTTCCGAAGCATTGCGTGTAAAAACAATTTCTTTTGCTTCTTTTGCATTTATAAACTGGGCTACTGTCTTTCTTGCATTTTCGTAAGCCATTGTGGCTCTTTCACTTAAAGAATAAAGGCCTCGTAAAGGGTTTGCATTTTCTGTTGCATAAAAGTGAGTCATGGCATTTAAAACAATAAACGGACGCTGTGCTGTAGCAGCAGTATCAAAGTAGATGAGGTTTTTGTTGTCCCCGGCCTGATTTTCATCTATTGCCTTAAAAAAAGGAAAGTCTTTTCTGTATTTGTTTTCCATAAGTTGCCATGCCTCTTATTTAATTATTCATCTGTATCGTCTGAACCGTATATTTCGTTCAAGTAGTCACCGATTTCTTTTTGAATTTCCTGGTTTGGAATCTTAACCGCAGCGCTTGTAATCTTTGCTTTTGAAAGAAGCTCTTCTGCCATTGCCTGATTAATTCCGTGTGCATTAAAGTAAAAAAGAATCTCGTTCGAAAGCTTTCCGATTGTAGAGCCGTGCTCTGCCGAAATATCATCCTCACCGCAAAGAATAATTGGTGCTGATTTTTCAAGGGCCAGTGGAGAAAGATTCAATGTGTTTTCAAGTTCATCTCCGGTTGAGCCCGAGCAGCCTCTTACCATATCTATTGTTCCGCGGTAGACCTTAGTTGATTTATCCTTGATTGTACCGTCGGTAAACATTTTGCAGTTTGTTTTCTTTCCCTTGTGAACTACAGTCTGGTTTGTATCCAGATACTGCTCATTACTGCAAAGATAGCCCATGTGAGAAGTATATTTTGAAAGATTTCCAAGAAGGGTAGAATGAAAGCCTGTATCAATGTGAGATCCGCCAAGTTCTACCTGAACAAAATCCATATGTGCATTTTCACCACAAACAGAAGCAGTTTCATCAATCTGGTTCATATTAGAGCCTAAAAGCTGAACCTTAGAAACCTGAAGCTCTGAATTATCCTCAAGATAAACCTTTGTTAAGAGGGCAGTCATTCCGCCAGCCGTTTTATCTTTAGATGAGCTTACGATTATAACCTGGCCCTTAGAACCTTCAAGTGCATGAATAATCTGATGAGTGCATTCATTTACACCATCATCTGATTCAAGACGGATAATGAGGGGCTCTTTTAAAGTTCCCTTGATTGTATAAATCTTTCCGTCCTTTGCGTTTTCTTTTATAAGGTTTGCAGCCTCGTCTCCGATTGAATAAACCGGTTCGTTAAGCTTTGTCTTAATTTCTTTTCCGTTTGTAACTGTAACACCCTCTGGAATATGAACGTCTGTTCCTTTGTTTTCGGTAAGGTTCATATTCACGCTGATTGTGTCGCTGTTTATTTTCATCCAATGCCAGGTAAGATAGGTGATTGGATTAATCTGCATTTCCTTTTCCATATTTTCCTCCACCTTACATATTCCCGTGCATTTCAATCTTAATAAGATTGTTCATTTCTACTGCATATTCAAGAGGAAGCTCTTTACTTACAGGATTTGCAAATCCGCTTACTATCATACTTCGTGCATCGTCTTCCGAGATTCCGCGCGACATAAGATAAAAGATTGCATCACTTGAAATGCGTCCGATTTTTGCTTCGTGTCCAACGTCACATTCGTCTGTCATAATCTGCATTGCCGGGATTGTGTCACTACGGCTTTGTGGGTCGAGCATGAGACTTTCGCAGGAAATACTTGTTTTACTTCCCTTAGCTTTTTTATCAATATAAACGGCAGAACGGTAAATACTTACTCCGCCGCCTTTGGAAATAGACTTTGTTGAAATGAGGCTTGTAGTCTGTGGTGCAAGGTGAACCATTTTAGCCCCTGTATCAAGATTCTGTCCGGCTCCTGCAAATGTAATTCCTGTAAACTCAGCCTTTGCGCCTTGTCCTACAAGATCACTTTCAGGATAAAGATATGAAATGTGGCTGCCGAAAGAACCTGAAACCCATTCAATAGAAGCGCCTTCTTCAACCTTTGCACGCTTTGTGTTTAAGTTGTACATGTTCTTAGACCAGTTTTCGATTGTTGAATATCTAAGGTGTGCGCCTTTTTTTACAAAGAGCTCTACGGCTCCGGCATGAAGGTTTGCTTCGTTATATTTTGGAGCAGAACATCCTTCTATAAAGTGTAGGTCTGCACCTTCGTCTACAATAATGAGAGTGTGTTCAAACTGTCCGGCTCCTCTTGCATTCAATCTAAAATAAGACTGAAGAGGGAAGGAAAGATGAACGCCCTTTGGAACATATACAAATGAACCGCCCGACCATACAGCCCCGTGTAAAGCAGCAAACTTATGATCCTTTGGAGTAATCAAAGTCATAAAATACTCTTTTACCATAGGACCCCATTCTTTGCTCTTGAGCGCTTCTTCAAAACCAAGGTAAATTACACCCTGCTTTGCAACCTCTTCCTGAACGTTGTGGTAAACAAGCTCTGAGTCGTACTGAGCACCAACGCCGGCCAAGGATTTCCTTTCTGCTTCGGGGATTCCAAGCTTTTCAAAGGTTTCTTTAATGTCATCTGGAACATCTTCCCATTTGCCGCTCATCTGAGTTTTAGGGCGAACATAGGTTGCGATGTTATCGATATTAAGACCGTCGATTGAAGGTCCCCATTTTGGAACTTTGAGCTGATTGTATATTTCGAGCGACTTGAGGCGGAATTCTTTCATCCATTCAGGGTCGCCTTTTTCTTCTGAGATTTTTTTTACGATTTCCGGTGTAAGGCCGCTTTTGATTCTGTAAAAATCTTTTTCGGATTCTTCGTAGCGGAAATTATAAAACTCATGATTTATATCTTCAATTTGTGTTTTTTCTTCCATAGCTACTTAATGTATTCTTCAAATCCTTCTTCGTTGATTTTTTTGAACAACGAGCCGTCTCCGGTTTTTACAATGTGACCCTTTACCAGAACGTGTGTATTATCTACATCAAGTCCTTCAAGAATCTTTGTTGTATGTGTAATGATTAAAAGAGAACCGTTTGTGAGCTTTCTGTACTCCTGGATTCCTTTTTGAACTATGCGGATTGCATCTACGTCTAGGCCTGAATCTGTTTCGTCAAGAATTGCAAAATCAGGTTTAAGCATTAAAAGCTGTAAGATTTCACTCTTTTTTCGTTCTCCGCCTGAAAAACCTACGTTCAAATCTCTTTTTGCGTAGTCGGGATTCATATCAAGTAATTCCATGCAGCGGGCAAGCTCTTTCTGAAACTGAAAAAGCTTTACTCTTTCGCCTGTTTTCTGCTGGATGCTTGCACGGATAAATGATTCAAGACTGATACCAGGGATTTCAATCGGACTTTGGAAAGACATGAACATACCAAGTTTTGCGCGTTTGTCTGCAGATTCCTCTGTAATGTCCTGGTCTTTAAAAGTGATTTTACCGCCGGTAATTTTATATACAGGATTTCCCATGATTGTGTTTCCAAGCGAAGATTTTCCCGCTCCGTTTGGTCCCATAAGTACATGAATTTCACCTGGATTTATTTTTATATTGAGGTCGTTGAGAATCTGTTTTCCATCCTCAAGGCCTGCATTCAAATTAATAATATCTAACAACATACTATAAATATACTGAAATTCATGTGTCCATACAACTATTTACAGTAAATAATTACCTATTTATTTAGTAGTTTAATAGTGATTTTTGATGATTTTTTTTGGGGCAATTGACAACTTTTCTTTTTTTATTGAAAATGAATTTATGAATCATAAAACCTTTGTTTTTTTTGACTGTGAATGTGCAAATACCTTTGAAGGTATTGGAAAAATATGTTCTCTTGGATACGTTATTGCAGACGATGAATTAAATATTTTAGAGTCGGAAGACGTTGTTATGAATCCTGAGTGTGATTTTGACTGGTACTTGTTCAGCGGAAAGGGTGAATGTCAGCTGGCTTATTCAAAAGATTATTTCAGAATCAAACCGAATTTTGAAGCATTCTATAAAGACATTAAAAAGCTTTTTACAACCGGAAACAGATTCATAGGCGGATTTGCAGTTGGTAACGACGTTGGTTTTGTGAATAATGCGTGCGAAAGATATAACCTTCCTTATATTCAGTTCAGAGCCTTTGATCTTGAGCGCTACCTTGAAAGAAAATATGATAAAAAACAGAAGCTTGTTCAGTGGGCCGGGGAGTTTGGTGTAAATGTTGCAAAGTACCAGAGCCATAAATCTGTAGATGATGCAATTATTACCATGCTTTGTTTAAAAGCCGAAGCTGCAAAATGCGGAAAAACAGTAGAAGAAATCATGACAGAACATAAGGATTGTTTTGTAAGCAATGAACAGATTCTTGAACAGGCTGCAGAACGAGCCTACCGCAAAGAAATGACAGAAAAAATCAAGCGTTTGTTTAATAAGAAAAATCCAAAGCCAAAGTTTAAAAAGCTTTTGGGCGAACGTTTTGAATTTGACGGAAAGCTTATGCGCGAAGTAGACCTTGCCTTTGAGCTTATCAAACAGATTTACGAAAACGGCGGAATCGTAAACGAGCATGTTATGGGCCACGGCACTGCTGTTTTTTTAGAAACTCCAAACGAACACGTAGTAGAAAAACTCAAAAAGCGCGGATTAAAAATCATCCTGGCAGAGGAACTCTTTTCTCAAATGAATCAAAAATAAATTCCTGTTATAATTAATGTTTCTATTGACAGAAACATTAAGAGGTTGTATAACTACTGTAATATTAAGTTTCTATACATAGAAACGATAAAAAACAGTTGGGTATACAGCAACAAGGAGTTTATATGGGAACACGAGACGATTCAATTTATTTCACACTTTCATGCGAACGCTATACACCGTTCAGTCTTGCTCGAAAGCTTGGAGCAACAGCAATCCTGGAAAGTGCATCCTTTGCAAGAGGTAAGGACAGATATTCAATTCTTTTACTTGAACCTGCTTTTCATATTGTTCAGGATGATGAAGGAGTTGCTTTTTTAATAGATGGAAGAAGACTTCCTTACAAGGGAAAAAATGAAACAGGTGAGACAATCGCCCCTGGAAGCCGTGTTCTTCATACACCTGATATTCTTGATGCTCTTTTATATGTAGCAGAGCAGAACGATATGAGCTTTGTAAATAAGGAAGACGGAACAAAAGCGGCTAATACAATCCCTGTTCCTACAAGCGGCCTTGGATATTTAAGCTACGAATTTGCTGCCCGCTGCGACACCATCACAATGCAAAGCCAGACAGATGAGCTTCATATTCCGGAAAGTGAATTTGTGGCAGGACATCTTTATGTTGTGTTTGATCATTTTACAGAAACTCTTCATATCTTTGCCCTTAATTATAATGAGCATCAGATAGATCTTGAGGATGCAGTCAAAAAGCTTAAAGCCCGTTTATCTGATATGGATTTTTCTTATCTTGCATCTCCTGAAACACCATGTCCTGTTACTGTAGTTACAAATCTTGAACAAAGCGAAAGAGAATATAAGGAAAAGGTTGAAGCAATCAAAAAAGAAATTATTGCAGGAAATCTTTTACAGGCAGTTCCAAGCAGAAGACTCCAGTTTGAATGTGAAAATTCAGCATTGGAAATATACCGCCGTCTTAGAGCCGTAAATCCAAGCCCGTATCTTTTTTACATTGATTTTGGAAAAAGACAGTTAATTGGTGCAAGTCCTGAAAGCCTTGTTCGTGTTCGCGAAGGAATTGCTTTTATCCGTCCGATTGCAGGAACCAGAAGACGCGGAAAAAATTCAGAAGAGGATGAAGCACTTAAAGAAGAATTATTGAATGATTCAAAGGAAAGAGCCGAACACCTTATGCTCGTAGATCTTGCAAGAAATGATTTAGGACGTGTGTGCCAGAACGGAAGCGTGGAAGTGAGCCGTTTTATGGATGTAGAAAAGTTCAGTCATGTTATGCACATAGTGAGCGATGTTCAGGGAAAGGTTAGAAAGGATTTAAAAGCCATTCAGGTTTTGCGTGCTGCTTTTCCTGCAGGAACAGTAAGCGGTGCTCCTAAAATCAGTGCAATTCAGATTTTAAGCCGTCTTGAAAAAACAAAGAGAAGGTTTTATGCAGGTGCTGTTGGTTACATTCAGTCAAACGGAGATCTGGATTTTTGTATTGCAATTCGATGTGCCTTAAAGCAGGAAAAAATATGGACGCTACAGGCAGGCGGCGGAATTGTTTACGACAGTAATGCGGATCGTGAATGGGAAGAAACAAACGAAAAGCTTGGCGCATTAAGATCTGTTTTTGAAAACGTTTAAGGGGGTACAAAATGATAGTTTTTATTGATAACAAAGATAGTTTTACATTCAATATTGTTCAGACTTTAGAAAGAGTAAGTGGTGATAAAGTAAAGGTTTTGCGTTCGGAAGAAGCCGGTATTGCAGATATAGAAAATGAAAATCCGAGTCATCTTGTAATAGGACCTGGCCCTGGAACACCAAAAGAGGCAGGTATTTCGATTGAAGCAATTAAGCACTTTGCAGGTAAGCTTCCGATTTTAGGAATTTGTCTTGGACATCAGGCAATAGGTGCTGCCTTTGGTGCAGATATTGTTGGTGCTAAATATATCCGCCACGGAATTGTAGAAGAAATTAAAACAGACGGCAGAGGAATTTTCAGAAACATCGGTTTAAAAGGAAACTTTACAAGATATCACTCACTTGTAATTGATGAAAAAACATTGCCTTCTGATTTTGAAGTAACAGCGCGTGCCAAAGACGGAGATATAATGGGAATCCGCCATAAAACAATGGTTATTGAGGGTGTGCAGTTTCATCCGGAAAGCATTGCAAGCGAAAAGGGTGATGCGCTCTTTAAAGGATTTTTAAAATATTCACGAGAAAATCTTTCTCATGTTTTGATTTTGAATCAACTTATAGACCAGAAAAAGCCTTTGAGCCGGGAACAGATCGGGCAGTTTATTGGAGAGCTTACAGACGGAATGATGGACGAAAAGGTTGCATCTTCTGTATTAACTGCAATGGCTGCCAGGGGTAATCCTACTGCAGAAGAGATGGCAGGGGCAGCCCAGGTTATGCTTAAGAAAAAGACAAAGTTTCCTTTAGAGATGGAAGGTCTTGCAGAAATTGTGGGTACAGGTGGAGACGGAAAGGGAAGCTTTAATATTTCTTCTCTTAGTGCTCTTGTTGCTTCCAGCTGCGGACAGGTAATGGCAAAGCATGGAAACAGGGCAGTTTCATCAAAATCAGGTGCGGCAGACTTTTTTGAAGCACTGGGAATAAACATTATGGCCGCTCCTGAAAAAACAGCAGAATTAATTCAAAAAACAGGCTTTGGTTTTCTTATGGCTCCTGTGTATCATTCTGCAATGCGTTTTGCAGCTCCAATCCGTAAGGCCTTGGGAATCAAGACAATCTTTAATGTGCTTGGTCCTCTTTTGAATCCTGCAAATGCTCAATACGAATTACTGGGAGTTTATTCAAAGGATTTATTAAAGGATTACGCTCATGCCGCCGTCCTGCTGGGCGCCCGCCGTGTAATGGTCATCCATTCCCAGGACGGCTATGACGAAATATCTCCTTGCGCACAGACATTCGTCTACCAGATAGATGAGGATGGAAAAGAAAGCGAGTATGTTATAAACCCTTCAAAGTTCGGTATTACAGATGCAGACGAAAATGAGCTTTACGGCGGAAACGGTGCAGAAAATGCAGAGCTTGCAATGGAGGTTTTAAAAGGCGGCGGAAGAAGAACAATCAAATATGCCGTGGGTCTTAATGCCGGAGCCGTTTTATATTTGAGCGGAAAAGTAAAGACATTAAAAGAAGGATATGACCTTGCCCTTGATTCAATTGCAAGCGGAAAGGCTCTTAAAAAGCTCGAAGAAATTCAGAATGTGAGTAAAAGCCTATGAGTGACATATTAGAAAAAATAATTCAAAAAAGAAAAGAAGATTTAAACGCTCTTGGCTTTTCTTATGGTGTGGATATACCAAAAGAAAGAACTCGCCAGCTTCATCCGTTTTTAGATTCAAAAGGAGTTATTCTTGAAGTAAAGAGGGCGTCTCCGAGTAAGAATGATATTGCACCAGAGCTTGATCCTTATAAAACAGCTTCGTCTTACGTTATGGCAAAGGCTTGTGCAATCAGCTGTCTTACGGAAAAAAACTTTTTTAAAGGAAGCCTTAAAGACCTGATGGAAGTTTGCCGTGCAGTTGATGACTATGAAAACCAAACCGGAAAAAAAGGTCCTGCTGTTTTAAGAAAGGATTTTCTTTTGAGTAAGGAAGAAGTAGAGGTTTCTTATAAAGCCGGTGCAGATGCAGTTTTACTCATTGCACGAATCCTTAGTAAAGAAGCTCTTTTAGAAATGGCAGAGGAAGTTCAAAGATTTAATCTTTCTGCACTGGTTGAAATTCGAAATGATGAAGATCTTGAAAAGCTTAAGTTTTTAGTTCAAAACCTTAAAGATACAAAAAATTTTACAGCAGGCGTTAATTCAAGAAATCTTTCGAACTTTAAAATTGATTTACTTCGCCCGTGCATGATGATGAATAAAATCCAGGGCATAATGGGAAAGGATTCTCGCATTGTTTTTGAAAGCGGAGTTACAACCGGTGAATGTGCAAGAGTAATCGGAAGTCTTGGCTTTACGGGGCTTTTACTTGGAGAAGCTGCTGCAAAAAATCCTGAAAGTGCAAATGTTTTTGTAAGTTCTTTTACAAGTGCCGTAAAAACAAGGAACGCTGAATTCTGGAAAAACTATGCTTTGGAAAAAAGTAATCAGAATAAAGAAAAAAAGCCTTTTGTAAAAATCTGCGGGCTTACCCAGATAAATGATGTTTTAAAAGCACAAGAGCTTGGCGCTGATTTTACAGGTTTTATTTTTAGTCACGAATATCCAAGAAGCCTTACTCATGAGAACCGTCTTAATAAAATCCTTGAAAAAATACACGAGGTAAAGGCAAAAAAAGTTTGTGTTGTTACAGATTTAAAATCACCAGAAAGCTTAAAAGCCTTGAGCCTTGTGAGAGACGGAGTTTTTGATGTTCTTCAGTTTCATAATATTTCGTATGAGGATGTAAGCTCTGAGTTTCTGGAGTTTCCGCATTACTTTGCAGTTAAGACAATTGAAGAATGTGAAAAGCTTTTTCTTAAGGGCGAGCTTCGAGTGCTTTTAGATTCAAAAGATTATATTCAAAGCCTTGTAAATAAAACTTCTTTGGAAACAAAAACAAGTGATTTTTTTGCTGCAGAAAATCTCTGGCTTGCAGGCGGATTAAATCCTTTGAATGTAAAAAGTCTTACAGGATGTGAGCTTTTGGATGTTTCAAGTGGAATTGAAGAAGAAGGAAATATTGGAATTAAAAGTGAGGAAAAAATGAAAAAGCTTTTTGAAAATATAAATAACAAAGAAGAAGAAAAATCAACTTATTCAAATAACGGATTTTTTCAGGACTTTGGCGGAAAATATGTAGCAGAAGTTTTGCGTCGTCCTCTTGATGAGCTTGAGCTTGCTTTTAAAGAAGCCATGAACGACAAGGAATTTTTAGAAGAGCTTGAAATTATAAGACGAGATTACATCGGTCGTGAAACTCCACTTTATTTTGCTCCTACTGCCACAAAGCTTATTGGTGGTGCACAGATTTACATCAAGCTCGAAGGTCTTGCAAACACAGGGGCTCATAAAATAAACAATGCAATAGGGCAGTGTCTTTTAGCAAAACGCATGGGTAAAAAAAGAATCATTGCAGAAACAGGAGCAGGGCAGCACGGTCTTGCAACTGCCGCAGCATGTGCCAAACTTGGATTGGACTGCACAATCTACATGGGCGAAGTTGATGTAAAACGCCAGCAGCCGAATGTTGCCGCAATGGAATTATACGGAGCAAAGGTTCACCCTGTAACCTCCGGAAGCCGTACATTAAAGGATGCAGTAAACGAAGCAATGAGGGACTGGGCTGCAAATCCTGATACAACTCATTATGTTCTTGGAAGTGCATTGGGACCGGCTCCCTTTCCAGATATCGTCCGTGAGTTTCAGAGTGTGATTGGGCGTGAAGTAAAAAGACAGGCAGAACAAAGAGGAATAAAAATTGGTGCTATGGTTGCTTGTGTTGGAGGCGGTTCAAACTCGATTGGATTTTTTGAGCCTTTTATAAACCAGTCTTCTCCGCGTTTGATTGGAGCAGAAGCTGGAGGAATAGGTCCTGGTATCGGGGAAAACGCAAGCCGAATGACAGGAAAAGCCGGAAGGGATGGAATCTTACAGGGATATAAAAGCCGTTTTCTTTTGGACCAGGACGGACAGGCTTTACCAACAAGATCTATTTCTGCAGGACTTGATTACTGCGGAATCGGACCTCAGCTTGCAAGCCTTGGAAAAAGCGGGCGTGTAGAGTTTACATCCATTTTAGATAAGGAAGCACTGGAGGCAGTAAGCTTTTTTGCAAAGAACGAAGGAATTTTATTTGCGCTCGAAAGTGCACACGCCGGAGCGGCCGCAATTAAGATTGCACGGGAGCTTCCTAAGGACCAGGCTGTAATTATTAACATGAGCGGCCGCGGAGATAAGGATGTATTTATTACAAGTCCGGTTTTCCGCCGTGATGAATGGATCAGTTTTTTACATTCAGAAATTGAACGTCTTGAATCTAAAAAAGATATTCATGAAATGTAAAAAGGTTTGTAACAGGAGAAACGTATGAAAAAAATAAAATTGATGAGTCATTTAATCGCAGGTTATCCGGATAAAGAAACTGCTTTAATTACTGCCCGCTCGCTTGTAAAAGGCGGTGCCGATATTTTAGAAATTCAATTGCCATTCAGCGACCCGAGTGCCGACGGGCCTGCCATTCAGACTGCATGTACAAAGGTTTTGGAAAAAGGATATAAAACATCAGAAGGACTTGAATTCATTCATGAGCTTCATAAAGAGTTTCCGACAATCCCAATTTATCTTATGAGCTACGGAAGTCTTGTTTATACACCTGGTGTAGAAAATTTCTGTAAGAGGGCTTCGAATGCAGGTGTTAGCGGAATGATTATCCCGGATCTTCCTTTTGATTTTGATGAAGGATTAACTCAAGCCTGCCAGAAATATCAGATGATAAATATTCCTGTTGCAGCTCCTTCTATGAGTCAAGAGCGTCTTTCAAAGCTTGCCCATTCAAATTTCCCTTATATTTATGCAGCCCTTAGAACTGGCATTACAGGAACTGAAACAAAGATTGACGAAAATACAAAAGCTTTTCTTAAAAAGGTAAGTGAAGGCGGAAGCAGAGTCTACGGAGGCTTTGGTATTTCAAACGGAAAACAGTCAAAAGCCCTTTGCGATAGTGTAGAAGCTATTGTTGCAGGAAGTGTTTTTGTTCGCCTTATTACAGAGTTTTCAAACGATAAAACCCTTCTTGCAAAAAAAATAGAAGAAAAAGCACGAGAGCTTTGCGGAATGTAAAACCTATTCTTTTAAAAGCTGGAGGTTACAGTGTGAGCATTCGGAATGGTCGTCATTATGAAGATGAAGTCCGTTTCCAAGACACCATCTCCAGCTTTTGCATTTTTTACACATGCCGGTTTTTGCCCAGCTTCTGTCCCTCATGTTTTCGTATCTTGTGTTCCAGATTTTCATAAAGTCAAAGTTTTCGGTGTAAATGTTTCCCTGGATAAAGCTTTTTGCACGAACGCTTAAGCACGCAGAAACTGAGCCGTCGCACATAACAGAGCCAACATTAATTCCGCCCCTGCAAAAATAAAAGAAGTCTCGCACTTTAAGTTCATATTTACCAAGATAACCTTCGCACGAATAATTAAGTCTGATTGATTTCCCGTCAGAAGTAGTGTAGGTTCGGGTGTGTGCTATAAAATCCATGAGCTTTATGTATTCTTCTTTTGTAAGGGAAAGATCGTTTTGTTGTGCACGGCCGGAAGGAAAGATTGAAAAAATGCGCCACTGAGTTACGCCAAGGTTTATAAGGTAGTCGCGGATGTCACTAAGTTTATCAATGTTTCCGTGATGAACGCAGGTAATTACGTCAAAAATAAAACACTCGGGGAATTTAGTATTTTGTTCTACGCAGAGCTTTATTGTATTTTCTACAGTTTTAAAAGAAGAAGGATTTTGTCTTAAATCATTGTGTTCTTTTAAAAGGCCGTCTATGCTTACACTCATGCTTGTCATTCCGCTTTGAATGAGACTTGTAAAGCGTTCCTTTGTCATAATAAGGCCGTTTGTAACAATGCCCCAGCCAAATCCTCTTTTTCTGATTTCTCTTCCAGCCTTTTCAAGGTCCTTTCTTAAAAGAGGCTCTCCACCTGTAATGCACACTGTAAGCTTTTTTATGCCGGATTTTTTAATATTATCTATTACGCTGATAAAATCTTCTACGGGCATATCAGGAACGCCTGCTTCTTTAAGACAATCTGAGCCGCAGTGTTTGCAGTTTAAATTACATCGTAAGGTGCATTCCCAGAAAAGATAATTGAGAATATGTTTTTTTGTAACTGATTTTCTATATAAACGAAAAAACTCACGCTTAAGAATATCTGTAAGAGTGAGTTTTTTTTGGTAAAGAGATTTATGCATAAATAATTATTTTTTTAAAGAAGAAGAATCTAAAATAACGTTCTTCTCTATTTCGTAATCATCTTCGTGGAAAGTGAAAACAGCTTCTTTATCAGAAAATGAACCGTTTGTTTCTCCATCAACATCCTTAAAATTTAGTGTACATTCTATGCCGGAAATAAGGTCGTCGCTATCAAATATATAAGAAAAATAATATGAACCATCTTTACTGGTCTTACTAGTTTGAGTTTTACTTCCGTATGTAATGGTAACTTCTATACCTTCAATTCCAGTAGTTCCATCTGATGTTACAGTTCCATAAACAGTATAAGGGGAACCGTAAGGCATACCATTCGGCATACCATAGCAAGAAGTAAGAGTTCCAACTCCCAATGCACAAAGCACAGCATAAGCAATTTTTTTGAAAGTCTTTTTAATAACTACCATAATACTCTTATTTTAGTCCCCCCCCCTTAAAAAGTCAAGTGTTAATTCATACATTCTTAATAATATAATTTAATATTGTTATGATGATTTTTTTTCTTTGATTAAGGCTTGCGTTTTTGGAGGTCTCGAAAGTAAAGGAGTTTGAGCAGCTTTTAAAATAGATTGCGGTTGTAACTGTTTTTTTGCTTTTCATATACATGGAAGCATAAAAAGGAACATCAAGATAGCCGTCCTTTACTTTAAGAATATTGTCCTTGTATTCATTTTCAAAAACAACATTGATTTTCTTTAATTCTTCATGAATCTTTTTTGCAAGACTTTTGTTTTTCATCCCGTAACAGTAAAGAAAAAATCCCTTTGCATTTGCTTCGTGGAAATCAAAAAATTTGTCGTAATCCTTTGGATTAAAATTCTTTGTTAAGATTTTTGCTTCCTGTGTCTCGCATTTTGTCATATCACGGTTGATATCAAGATTTGCACCGTTGTAGCGCTGGTTATATTCAAAGCCATAAGGATTTACAATCAGAACAAAATCAATCTGAAGGTCTTTGCGGCTTACTTCCTGCTTGTTTAAAGAAATAATAAAATCACGAACGGCATAAACCGGGGCAGGCTCGTTTCCATGAACACCCGAAAGAATAAGATATTTTTTCCCTTTTTTATCCTTAAGCTGATTATAGGTGATTTTATAAATAGGGTAGCTTACGTTGTTGTATTTAACTGTATCAATTTCTTTTACGATAAAGTTTGAATTAAGTGTTTTTAGAAAAGCAGTTGTTTCCTTGTAGTCTCTTGTTTTTTCGGCAGAAAATAATTTTGTAAGAGAAAGGACAAAAAATAAAGAAAGAAGTAAACGTTTTTTCATGTAAGGTCTCCGTTTGATTTTATTTTATAATGTCAATTTAAAAAAAACTAGACTCAACTTACTGTTTTTCTTTGCATTTGTTATTTTTTTTATCTATAATAATTTAAATAAAAAAATTTTGTGAGGTGGTAGCAAGTATGACTGCTCAAATGATTGCCAAGATAATTGCTTTTGTTTTGTATCTTGGTTTTATGATTTACATTGGTCTTAGAAATGCCGGTAAGAACTCTTCTTCTGCCGACTTTTTCTTAGGCGGACGTAAGGCTGGACCTTGGGTTACAGCGCTTTCTGCAGAGGCTTCGGATTCTTCTGCATGGCTTTTGATGGGACTTCCAGGACTTTGTTATCTTGGTGGTGTAAAAGAAACCTTCTGGACTGCACTTGGTTTAATTGCCGGTACTTATTTAAGCTGGCTCTTTATTGCAAAACCTTTGCGCAAGTGTTCAATCAAATTCGGAAACTCAATTACAATTCCGGAATTTCTTTCAAACCGTTTTAAAGATAAATCTCATCTTCTTTCAATTATTTCTGTTGTTATCATTGTATTCTTCTTTACAATTTATACAGCTTCGGGATTCGTTGCTTGTGCAAAGCTCTTTAGATCTGTATTCGGACTTAAATATTATGTAGGTCTTTCAATCGGTCTTATTGTAATCCTTTGTTATACAATTACAGGCGGATACATTGCCGTTTGTTCTACAGACTTTGTTCAGGGTATGCTCATTGTAATTGCATTTATTATTTCTGCAGTTGTAGCAGTTATTTCTCTTGGCGGTATTTCAAATGCTGTTACTCAGGTTCAGGGCTTCCAGGCAGATGCACTTGTAGGAAAGTTTGGTGAAACAATGAAGAATGCATTTACATCAAACCAGAACTACAGCGGAATGAGCATTATCTCTGCTTTGGCATGGGGACTTGGATACTTTGGTATGCCACACATCATCGTTCGCTTTATGGGAATCCGTTCTAACGGTGAAATTAAAAAGGCACGCCGTATCGGTATTTCATGGATGGTTATTTCTTACATCGGAACATTCATCATCGGTACTTTGGGAACTGTTTATTTGTTCAAGCACGGAACAATTCTTGGTACAGGAGCAGAAACAGCAATCCAGGGAGTTTCAAACTTTGGTGATGCAGAAACTGTATTCTCTATGACAATGCAGAATATGTATCCGGCATTCATTGCAGGTATCTTCCTTTGTGCAATCTTAGCTGCTTCAATGTCTACTGCAGACTCTCAGCTTTTGGCTGCTTCTTCTGCCGTTAGCCAGGATATTTTTAAAGGTCTTATCAAAAAGGATGCAAACGAAAAAGAAGTTTTGAACATCAGCCGTCTTGTAGTATTTATTATTGCACTCATTGCTTTGTTCATTTCTCTTGATGAAAATTCTTCCATTTTTAACCTTGTTTCTTTTGCATGGTCAGGCTTTGGAGGAACATTCGGTCCTTTAATTATTCTTGCCCTCTACTGGAAACGTACAACAGCTGCCGGAGCAATTGCCGGTTTGATTTGTGGTGGTGTAGTTGATGTAAGCTGGTATTATCTTAGAGCTGCTTACCATGGAATTTTCAATCTTTACGAAATCATTCCTGCATTCATCGTTTGTCTTGTTGTAACAGTAATTGTTTCACTTTTGACAAAACCTAATCCACAGATTGCAGCTGAGTTTGATGAGTATAAAAAAATGGAAGACTAATCGTTAGATTATAAATCCAGCTCGTAAAGTCCCGACTTGAGTTTTTCATAGAACTCATTGTCGGGCATAGGGCGGCCGAATAAGTATCCCTGAATCTTTTCGCAGCCGTTTTCCTTTAAGAATTGATATGCTTCTTCGGTTTCTACACCCTCTGTTAAAGTACACATTCCGATTTCCTTGGCCATTGTAATTACATTTTTAAGAATCTTACGTGCCTTTTCGTTTCCGTTAAAATCCCTCAAAAACTTCATGTCGATTTTCATCATGTCAAAGTCATATTCTTTTAAAACGTTTAAGCCCGAATAGCCGGCTCCAAAGTCATCAAGCCAGAGGTCATAGCCGTTCTTTCTGAATTTATTAAAGGTTTCTTTAAGGCGTTCGTCGCTTTCCGAAAGGGTGCTTTCTGTAACTTCAATGTGAACAAGATTTTTGTCTATGTCGTATTTTTTAAGATAATAGTCTACGTCTTCTACAAGGTTTTGTGTGCTAAAGTCCAGGCGCGAAAAATTAAGTGAAACAGGAAGCTGCTTTAATCCGTGCTCTTTTGTATAGGCAAGATTCATACAAACTCTTTCTACAATGTGTAAATCAAGCTTTGAAATCTGATGATATTCTTCCAGTGTCTGAATAAAATCAGCAGGGGAAAGGAAACCGTATTCTTCATCATCCCAGCGCGCAAGTGCTTCAAGACCGCAGAGCTTTCCGTTTACAGTATTTACAACCGGCTGATAGTAAACCTTGATGTTTCCTTTTTTGATTGCAGAATCAATATTATTTATGATGTACTGCTTTTTCTGAAAATTATTTGCCATGGAATTGTTGTATTCGCAGTAGTCATTGTTGTAATGCTTTTTGATTGTGTTACAGGCATAGCGCGCACGGTCACAGGCAATTACAGGAAGACAGTCTTTATTTTCCGGGATATAAGCTCCAACTTTAAGACCAAGCTTGATGTCGTAATTTAAGCCCAAAAGATTTCGTCTGATTGTCTGAAGCTTTTCCTGAACTGCTTCGTTTTTTGTAAGCACTGCAAAATTGTCGTTTGAAAAGTGAGCAACAATGGAGCCTTCAAAAACCTTTTCTATCATATTGGCAAAGTTCTTTAAGAAAGAGTTTCCTTCCCAAAAGCCGTATTTTTCGTTCAGTATTTTAAAATTTTCAACATCAAGGAAGAGGAAAATCAGCTTTGAAACATCTGTAGATTTATTGTGAAGAAGCTCGAGCGCTTGACTTCTGAAATAATGCATGTTTGCAATGCCGGTAACTTCATCACTTATGGAAAGCTTTAAAAGAATGTTTTGAATGTGTTCAAGCTTTTCATCCTTCTGCGCTTCTTTAAAAGTCTGATTATAGGCATTGATTGCGCTCATGAGGATTGTGATAAAAATAATAGAAAGGTTTATTTTTGTAGCATAGGTTGCCGGTAAATACTGATTACAGATATAAAAGAAAACGCCGTAGGTTGTTCCCAAAATAAAAATGGAATAAACAGGGCGCCACACAACAAAGCAGAAAACAAAAATCGTCATTGTCATGAGGGTAATAAACTGTTCGCCCTTTTTGTAATCCATAAGGGAAATGTAAATTCCAAAAAGAATTGCAATTATGGAAAAGATGTATTTTAAAAATTCCCACACCTTTCGGTTGTAAGTCTTTCTTTTAATATGAACAATGGAATAAATAAAAAGCACCAGGGCAGAGCCTAAGAGAACAATGTAGCATGAAAGATGAACAATGAGCCAGTGTGTAGTCTGTCTGGTTTCCGGAGAAAACTGGCGCGAAACAACGCTTCCAATCATAAACAATTCAAGAAGAATGATAACAGAAGTAACATAAATGCTGGATTTGATGTTTGCCTCATCAAAAAACTTCTTGATATAATCAGAATGTTTTCCTAC
>JAGCUI010000006.1 GCA_017962965.1 Treponema sp.
AGTCCGCCATTCTAGGATAGAGCAAGCTCTATCTTGCCATTCGACTTGCATGCTTAAGACGCGCCGCCAGCGTTCGTTCTGAGCCAGGATCAAACTCTCCATGATTATTTCAAAACCCCGAAGGGTTATGATTTCATAAAGCAATTTAATCCAGCTTTTTGTTTATTTGCTGAATTGATAGACTCAATTTTATAGAAAAAATTGATAAAACAATGTAGTCAAAATACAGAACAAAAACTAACGTTTTTGTCTAGAACCTTACTTGTTCTTTATTTCTTTCCTTCCCTGTTATGTCAAAAAACTGATTCCCGCCGTTTTCTGAAGCGACGGTGAATAAGAATATAATCCCTAATTAAAAAAGTGTCAACATAAATTTTGAATTTTTTTGCAAATTTTTAATATTTTTTTGAGAATTTTTTGCTTTTTTTTTGATTTTTAAAGCACTTAAAAAGTTTTGCTTCTCTTTAAAATTTCCATGCAGGTACGGCCGTTATGATAGCTTGTTTTCCAGTTACCGCCCTTAGCTTCTTTTAAAACAGGCTGGCCGTTCTGATCCAATGCACTCCACCAGTCGCCGCCCTTTAAGTCTCTCTGGTGCTTTAAAATCCAGTCCCACTGAGCCTGTAAAATCTTTTCATACTTTTGGTCCTGGGTGAGTTCCCATGCATTATAAAAGCCGTTCATGCTTTCTGCCTGATTCCACCACACTCTTGTTCTGTCGCGGATTTTGCCGCCGTCGCACAGGAAATTTTCAAGACAGCCGTTTTCCTTATCAAAGCCCTGCTCGTAAGTTACTTCTGCCATTTTGATTACAGTGTCTTTTATTTCTGCCTGAAGCTCTGAGTCATTTAATTCTGTTGCGGCTTCCCATAAGAGCCAGCTTGCTTCGATGTCGTGACCAAAAGATATTTCGTCTGAAAGAAGCTTCCATTTGAGATTAAAGAACATTCCAAGGTGATATCCCGGCTGAAGGATTTTTTCTACAGTTGTGCGCACTAAGTCCGAAAGACTTTTTCCTACTTCGAGGCGAACTGATTTTGAATCTCCAAAAACAACAGGAAGATTTCTGTAGAGATTTGTATATGCTTCCATTACATGAAGGTTTGTATTCATAGATTTAGGGCAGTTCATGTCTTTTGGTGAAAGAATCATATCCCTTGTTTTCTTCCAGTTTTTTGCACGTGCTTCTACATATCCTCCGAACTTTGATTCGTATGCAAATTCTTCCATAAGATAATATAAATCAAGTGCAAGATTCATAGCTCTTTCTGACGGGAGCGTTACGAGGTCCTCCTCGTTAGAAGGGGTAGCCGAAGACTGCGAAGCAGGCTGAGGCGAGGGGAAGGCTTTCCCCTCCTCTCTTAATTCTTTTATTGCTGCTGCATATTCACTTAAGCCATAACAGCAGAAGGCCTGGCCGTAGATTTGTTTTTTTGCAACCTTTGGAGTTCCGTCGGGCATTACAGACCAGTACACGCCTCCGAATTTTTTATCGAGGAATTTATTTACAATTACGTCGTAGGCAAAGTCTGCCATTTTGAGGTATTCGGATTTTTTGAATAATCTTGCTGCGGCGCTGTAGGTCCACAAAAAGCGGGAAGTCATTACAATTGAACGTTCGCATTCATAGTCGGGGCGGTTGTCGTTATCTATGCTTCCGTAAAAACCTTTTTTTCTGTCGTCGCAGGCATATTTTTCCCAGTAAGGAAGGATATTATATATTAATTCGTCTTTTACAGATTTATAAAATTTTGCGTCCATTTGAAGCCTCTTTTTTTTAAGTAAAAAATTAAGTAATTATTAAGTAAAAATATTATAGCAACGAATAAGGGAGGATTCAAGATTTTTATCATAATAATAGAGGAAAAAGTAAATTTTTAACTTCTAAGAGACGGCAAAATAAGCTAATATCTAAATATGAAGAAAACAAATGCTATGCGTATTCTGGACGGGCTGAACATTGCTTACGAAACACGGGAATACGAAGATGACGGTGAACACGAGCTTGCAAAAGGGGCGGCCGGACGGATTGCGGAAAAGCTTGGGATTGATCCTATGGCGGTTTTTAAAACGATTGTGATGAGGACTGATTCAAAGGAGATTTGTGTTTTTTGCGAATGTGCGCTTTCGGAAATCAATCTTAAAAAGGCAAGAACGGCTGCGGGCTGTAAGGAAATTAATCCTGTAAAACCCGAAGAGCTTTTAGCATTGACCGGATATATCCGCGGGGGATGTACACCTCTTGGCATGAAGAAAAAATTCCGTACCTTTATTGATGAACAGATTCTTCTGCACGAAAAAGTTTATATAAGCGGCGGGCAGCGTGGTGTTCAGATTGTGATTAAGCCGGAGGATTTAATTAAGGCGTGTGAAGCCCAGGTGCTTGATCTTGAATTATAGAAAAAATTTTTAAGAGTTAATTATGAGTAAAATTATTGATTTATTTAAAAAACAGATTCTTTTTTTTGACGGGGGAACCGGTACTGTTTTACAGGGAATGGGATTAAAACCGGGCGAGCTTCCTGAAACATGGAACTTAAAGCATCCTGAAAAAATCACGGAATTACACTATCAGTATTTTAAAGCGGGCGCAAACATAATCAAGACAAATACATTCGGCGCCTTTATTTCGAAATTTCCTCTGGAGCTTGAACGCATTATTAAAGCGGCTGTAAAAAATGCAGAGGCGGCAAGAACCAAGTGCGG
>JAGCUI010000069.1 GCA_017962965.1 Treponema sp.
AACTAAAAATTATAAAAAAGTATTTGAAAATTATTTTTGACAATAATCACATATTATATTATACTTATTGTATAATGTGGAGGTTATTATGGCTTTAACTGATTTGGGTAGAAATGTCAGAAGGTATATGAAACTTCAACAGCTTTCTATTCCTAAACTGGCAGAAAAAAGCGGATTGGGAACAGCTACTCTTTCTAATATTCTTAATGAAAAGGCGTCTCCAAATTCTTCGACATTAATAAAAATCTCAACAGCTCTTGGAGTTTCTTTTCCTGAATTATTGGCTGAAACTCCAAAGTTAAAAACATTAAGATTCAGAACTAATACAAAGCTTACTGCAAGAGAAATTGCAGAAAGAGATCAGCTGGAAATAGATTCTGCTATATGGCTTAAGAATTATGTTTCTCTTGAAGAATTAACAGGAAAGGAATCAAATTACAAACTCAATAAAGTTGTTGCTAAAGATCCGAATGAAGCAGCCAAAGAAGTCAGAAAAATCTTCAGTATCAAAGAAGATGCGCCTGTATATGATATAGTTTCTCTTATCGAAAATGCCGGGATAAAGCTTTATCTGCATGACTTTAACTTCCAGAAAACTTTTGGTCTTTCGGTAAATGAAGAAGATGGTGGT
This sequence comes from Treponema sp., assembly GCA_017962965.1. Lineage (GTDB taxonomy): Bacteria > Spirochaetota > Spirochaetia > Treponematales > Treponemataceae > Treponema_D. The sequence goes on from JAGCUI010000069.1 coordinate 632, forward strand.
CCTGCAATAATAGTTAATAACAGTGAAAATATAAGTGTTGAACGAAAGATATTCACTATAGCTCATGAGTTAGGACATCTTATACTTCATAAAACTTCTTTTGATGGTAAGTTTGCAGAAGAAAATGATGCAGAAGAAAAAGAAGCAGACACTTTTGCTGCAGAATTTTTGATGCCTGAAAAAGCTTTTATAAAACAATGGGAAGCTCATAGCGGAATCTCCTGGGTAGATGCTGTTTTACAGATAAAGCAGTATTTTGGTGTAAGTTATAAAACAGTTTTGTATCGTTTGAATTTTATTGTAGGTGATCGTTTTAAGTCTGGTTATTTGTATAAAGAGTTTGCAAGACTTTATCGCATAAAATACAACCATGATTTGAAAAATAATTATGAGCCTAAATCTATATCTGAAATAGTTCCTGCTTTGGATGAACCGGAAAAACTTTCTCCATTCAGTTTTAATGTAGAAAGGTTTGAACGTCTTGTTCGTCTGGCCTATGAACAGCAAAAAATTACAATAAGTCGTGCAGCTGAAATCTTGAATCTTTCCACAATGCAAATGAGGGAGAGAGTTGCCGAATGGCTGTAATTGCAATTTGTGATGCAAACATACTCATAGATTACTCAAAATCTGATATCTCTATCATAAAGAAAATATCAGAATACTATGAGCAGGTTTGTGTCCCAGATATTATTCTTCAAGAAGTTGGTATTATTTCTGATGAACAAGCAAAAGCCCTTGGCATTACGATTGTTGAAACTCCTCTGGAATTAGAAGAAGTTCCATCTCTTTCTTATCAAGACAGAACCTGTTTATATTATGTAAAACATTATAAATGGGATTGTCTTACAAATGATGTTGCCTTGCGAAAGCATTGTGTAGAGGCTGGTGGAACTGTAGTTTGGGGATTACAAATGCTCTTGAAACTTGTTGAAGCAGATTTGATTACAGCTACTCATGCCGAGAAGGTGGCTAGAAAGATTAATCTGGTAAATCGAGAAATCAATGATATAGTTCTACAAGATTTCTTAGATAAATTGGAGAATAATGATTTATGAAAGCAGCGAGGGGAAGGCTTTCCCTTCTTTATTCAATCCCTAAATTTCCCCTTCTTACATCTTAGGTTTTCATATGTTATAATTAAAAATAAGGAAATCGTTATGATTCAGATATTCGGAACATTAAAAAATTTTGACGTAAAGACGGCACAGCGCTGGTTTAGTGAGCGTCGCATCTCGGTTCAGTTTGTAGACCTCAAGGAAAAAGAAATGAGTGCCGGTGAATTTGAAAGTGTTGTTCAGGCCCTCGCAAGAGAATATAGTAGCCGCTCAGAAGCTATAGAAGAGATGATAGATAAAAAATCCAAAGACTACGCCAGTATTGCCTACTTAGACGACGCAGATAAAGCCCAGAAGCTCTTCGAAAATCAACTAAAACTCTTAAAACAGCCCATCTGCCGTAACGGTAAAGACCGCGCCACCATAGGCCTCTCCCAAAAAGTCTGGGAAACATGGAAATAGAAGGGCAGAGAGAATATTTTAATTTTTTTTATAAAATTGACAAAAAGTAAAAGTTAAGTGTATAATAATTTTATTGCAACGCCTTACTTTCTTGTAAGGACATGGCCACTTTCTAAAAAGTGGCTTCTTTTTTTTATAGGGGATGTGGTTTATGAATAGAGTTACTTTTTATATAGATGGATTCAATTTTTATTACGGGCTTTCAACTTCAAAAAAACAAGATTCTATGTGGCAAAAATTTTATTGGATTGATATGGTAAAATTTTGCAATAGTTTTTTATCAAAAGAGCAATCATTGGAAAAAGTTATTTATTTTACTGCATCGCCATTAGATCCTGAAAAAAGCAGCAGGCAAAGTTCTTTTCTTAATGCAAATAAATATCTTAATAATAATTCTTTTGAAATTGTAAGAGGGAAATATATTCAAAAGCCAATAATGTGTCCTAATTGTCATAATAATTTTTTTAGACCTGAAGAAAAGAAAACAGATGTGAATATTTCTGTAAGAATGATGGAAGATTGTATAAATAACAGGACAGATACACTTATATTGGTCAGTGCGGATTCTGATTTAATACCACCACTTGAATCTATAAAACGAACATTTTCAGACAAGAACTTAAAAGTTTATTTTCCACCATCCAGATATAGTAGAGATATAAAAGATTTTTTATATTTGCAAAAAAAGAAACCTATCCTTTTAGAGAATAATATAAAAAGATTTGAAGATGCAGTTATGCCAGATGTTGTTGGAAAATACACTATTCCTGAAGCTTGGAAAATAAACTAAAAAACTTTCTCTTCATACTCACACTTCCTGTAATAAATTACAATAAAACTCTACTGTCTTTAAAAGCACATCAACTTTGATGCTTTCGTCTACGCCGTGGATCATGGCTCGGTCTTCTTTGCTCATGTACATGGCGCTGAATCTGTACACCTTGTCTGTGATGCGGCAGTAGTGGCGGGAGTCGCTGCAGGCCATCATTAAGTATGGGCTTACAATTACTTCGGGCCAGGTGGTTTTTATAACCTTGCTCAGCATGTTCCATTCGGGGCAGTTTGTGCTGCTCACGCGGGAAGGGTTTCCTTCGCTCACTATTTTTATATCTACTACGGCTTTTTTGCCCACAATCTTGCGTGCTTTTTTTAGGATGCGGGTTGTAAGCTTGTCTGTTGTATCTTTCCCCAAAAGGCGGAAGTTCATTCCGATTGTTGCAGATGAAGGAAGTACGTTATAACTTTCGCTTGCACTGGCTTTTGTTACGGCCAGGGTAGTGTGGGTTAGGGCATATAAATCGCCCCTCATTTTTTTTGAAAGTGCATTTACAACAGGTTTTGTAAGCCACAGGTTTTTGAATAAAAAGCTTAAAAATCCGTTGTTGTTGTATTTGGCCATTGTTTTAAAAAGCTCTTTTACGGTTGGTGTGTACTGTGCCTTAGGAGATTTTTCTTCGAGAATGTTTACAATCTTACTTGCAAGACCTAAGCATGAATTTTTTGGAGGAGCTGATGCGTGCCCTGTTTCTCCGCTTACAATCAAATCAAGATAGGTTGAACCTTTTTCTTCTGTTCCAACCATTGCACAAGGCTTTGAAACTCCCGGGAAGCAGTTTTCTACAATGGCACCGCCTTCATCCAGCACAAAATCCACTGTGATATTTTTTTTGATGAACCAGTCTACAATGTCGCTGCAGGTGCTTCCGTTTATTTCTTCTTCTCCGCTAAAGCATAAGTATAAATCCTGGGCAGGCTTCCATCCGTTTTTTAAGTTTAATTCTACGGCTTCTAAGCATGCGCACAAGGTTCCCTTTGTATCCATTGTCCCTCTTCCGCGCACTCGCCCGTGTTTTACATCCCCTATAAAAGGCTCAAAGCTCCATTCTTCTTTTACTGCCGGAACCACATCATAATGAGCCATCAAAACTATTCCGTGGCCTTTGATGTTATTTATACCTTTGATTTTATGAACTAATCCTGTGTTTCCAACCTTATAAACATCCGCTGTTGAATATAATTTTGGAAAGCATTTTGTTAAGAGGGTAGTAAATTTTTCAAACTCTTTTTTATCTGTAAGACCAGGCTCTATATACGAAACTGTCTTACACTGAATCATTTTACAAAAATCTTCTGTTATCTTTTTTTTGTCTTTTTCAACAAAATCCATAAATTAAAGCCATCCTTTTTTGTACATAATTCGTGCGGCTCCAAGGCTGATTAAAATTCCAACCGGGACTAAAACTCCTACTGAACCTGCAAGAGATGGCACTGCAATAAAGAGTGCTATCATAAATAAAACAGGTACTATAGAAACCTTCCAGTTTTTGCTGATGTATACAAAGCCAAGGGAACCAAAAAGAGATGATAAAATATTATCAAATGCAGGCTTTAATCGTTCGCTTGCCAAAAGAGGCTGAAGTGGAGCAAAGCATAAAACTCCCATAGCGATGATGATTGTAGTTACTATGCTTGCTGTTGCAATTGCGATTGAAGAAACTACTTCTGCTTCTTCTGTTCCGGGCTTTATCTTTGCACTTTCCATTGCGTTTAATGCAGCAGGAACTTTTAATGCAGTTACGTTTCCTGTTACAAAGCTCAAGTATGTTCCGCTGGTTCCAAGCATTGGTGTAAAGGTGATGATTTCTATTATACCAACTGTCCAGTAAATCGGAGCTACTCCCAAAAGCCCTTTAAAAACTGCGCTTGCCTGGGGCCATGCATTGTAATAAATACAGATGCTTACTGGTACCATCAAAATTACAACCAGTGCGCTCCAGATCCAGATTTGTCCTTTTTTATGTGAATCTATTGTGTATTCTTCAAAGTTCATTTTTTACTCCTTCCTTTAATTTTTATGCACCAAAGAATGGAGCTAATAAAACTGCGCTAACCATAGATAAAATCATACTGAACGGCATTGCAAAATTTTCAAGCCAGGTGATTTTACATTTTTTGATTAAAAGCCCGCAGATTGCCATTATAAAGGCCGAAATAAATAAAACTACAACAGGAAGCACTCCGGCTAATCCTTCCCTAAGATGACTGAACACCATTCCGCTGAATGCACTGATCATTCCCATAAAAAGGGAAGTCATAAAAATTGCACCCCATTTAGAATCCTTTGTCTGAATTTTAATTACACCCTTCTGGATCTTTTTGATTAAAAGCGGAGTACATAAAATACTTGGTAAAATACCCAGAGTCATTACCCATGCAATTGCAGAATAAGTCTTTGGGTCTGTAATCATCTGGGAAAGTGAAATGTCCAGTGCCTTAGCCGTAGAAGTAGCTGCCGGAAGCTCGTATGTAATAGCTCCGATAACGCTTAAGCGAATCCATGGAAGAGGAAGCCCTAAAAACTGTGAAAGAGTTACAACTCCAAGTAAAATTGAAAAAGCCGGTGCAATTGTAAAAATCGCAGTAGAAGAAATAGTCTTCCACACTACCGCCTTATCCATATTAATCTGTTTTGCCCGTCTTATGGCTCTTACAAGGAAAAATCCCGACTGGCCCAGAATAAACAAAACAACCACTCCAGCTACCCAGTAAAGAAAGCCGGAGTTTGTACTAAACATTTTATCCATAATTATAACCCTTATAATTTTGCCCTAGCAAAATATTCGTGCGGTAAGTTTTTATACTTTAAACAAGTCGATTTCAGAACCAATCTGCTTAATGTTATCTGCCATTTTTCCGGAGATATTAAAGAGCTCTGCCCCTGTCTGATTAATATGCTGAGCGCCAAGGTGCATTTCGTTAATACTATCCTTGATTGTATCTGTTGCATTCTGAAGCTTCTGAACTTCCGAAAGAATCTGTCTGTTACCGGCTGTCATTTCTGCAGCAGCTGTCTTTACTTCGGCTGTAGAGTTATTCATAGAACCAAGGGCATCGATAATCTGTTTAGAACCAATCTGCTGTTCTTCCATTGCGCTCTTAATCTGTTCAAGAATCTGGCTTGTTTCGCTGATACTTTCTGAAATAGAAATGAATGCGTTGTTTGTTTCGTTAGAAGCAGAAACTACCTCGAGGATTGTCTGTTTAATGTTCTTAAGCTCGGCACCGATTGTCTTAGACTGAACCGATGAAGTTTCAGAGAGCTTACGGATTTCGTCGGCAACTACCGCAAATCCCTTACCTGCAACACCTGCGTGAGCCGCTTCGATTGCTGCGTTCATAGCAAGAAGGTTTGTCTGTTCGGCAATACTTGCAATAGCGATGTTGGCATCCTGAAGCATCTTAGACTGCTCCTCGATACGCATAATCTTTTCGTTTGCATTTTTCTGAGTAGCCATACCTGAGCTTGAGTTTTGTTCAAGGTGAGAAAAGGATTCAATCATCTTTGTTACAGAGTCGTTTACAGAGTTGATGTTCTGAATCATCTCTTCTACAGAAACAGAAGCCTGTGAAACACAGTTAGATTGAGATTCAATAAGGCGGTCCAGAGATTCAATTGTAGCACTTATTTCGTTTACGGCTCCGGCTGTTTCCTGTACAGAATCTGCCTGAGAAAGAATCTGACCGTTTACGCTTTCGATATTAGAAATAATCTGTGTAATACTTGAAGTTGCATTCTGTGTACTAAGCTGCAAGTCCGAGTCTACGGAAGTAAGGTTTGCCTTTGAATTCTGAAGGTTTGTTACAATGTCGTGAAGCTTTTGTACGAATCCGTTGAATCCCTGTACAACCGCACCAATTTCGTCGTTGCTTGCTTCTGGAATACGCTGAGTAAGGTCTGCATTTCCACTTGCAATTGTTGTGATGCTTGATTTTACAGTCTTTAAAGGACGGATTAAAATTCTTACCAAAAGAATGATGAGGATTGCAGAAATAACGGCAGAAACTCCAATAACGATTGCTAAAGAAACCTGCATTCCCTTGATTGCTCCAAAGTAGAAATCGTATGGAGCTACGGCAAATACTGTCCATGTTGTTTTTGGAATCTTTTTGTAAGCTGCAATAAGGTGCATTCCGATGTTTGGATCTACGAATTCATCAACACTTTCCTTACCTTCAAAGATATTTGTAAGAACAAGACCAAGTCCCTGTGTGTCATCCATTTCTGTCTGACCTGTCTGATTTTCATCTGTTCCAGGGTTAGCATTTGCTACAGTTGTCTGATTCTGCCAGTTGATGATAGAAGGGTGCATTCCAAAGCCCAAATCAATCTGTTCGATTGTAGAAAGGGCAGTGTTACCTTGAATTACCATTACAACTACACCAATGATTTTATTTCTGTTGTTGTAAACCGGAACACTGTAATGCTGTAAAACTGTATTTGTTACCGGGCTGAATTTAGGATCCGAAACAAAGTCTTCTCCCTTAAATGCAGTCTGGAAATATACACGGTCTTTAAAGTTGATGCTTCTTCCGTCTGCCAAAAGTGCATCTCCGTTTGCATCATAAAAGGCCATATCAATACAGTTATCGCTTATAGCTTTTGTTACGTTTACAATTTCCTTCTGCTTTTCTGCAAGAGAAGCATTTTCGTCTTTAATTATATCAAGCTCTGCAATTACGTGCAGTGTCTGAAAGTGCTTTTCGTTAATAGCTGCAATCTGATTTGCAATATCCTCAGAAATTGCATTCATGTGATTTGTGATACTCTGTGCCATTCCATCTGATGAAATTCTGTAAGCAACCATTCCCAGAAGAACGTTTACAATGATAAGTACCGAAAGAAAGATTACAAGAAGTTTAGCTGTGATTGAGATGTACGCAGTTTTTATTTTACCCATTTTGAAGCTCCTTAATTTAAACTCTTAAAACTCAATTCAACTTTTTTTTAGATGTGTACCAACTATTATAACACAGATTAATAAATAAACAATGAAATAAAACCCCTATATTATTGTAGAAATCTTTTCTCTTTTTGGCATTTTGGGTATATAATATTTAAATCAGGAGTTATTCATGGATTTCTTGAGACAGCATCAGTTATCTATTATGCTTTTTTTAAGTGGTACTTGCAGCGTTCTTGCTGTTCTCAGTTTCTTTACTAAATCCATGCCCAAAAAACGCCGTATCTCCCTCACATTCCTCGAACTCTTTGCAGCCCTTCTTTTATTCATGGACCGCTATGCCTATATCTACAGAGGTGATGTTTCCGAGACAGGCTGGTGGATGGTGCGTGTTGCAAACTTCTGTGTTTATCTATTTTCACTTTGTCTTTTAATGGCCTTTAATCTTTATCTTATTGATTTATATACTCACGAAGGCGGATTAAAAACTGCTCCAAGGCGATTGCGTTTTGCAGAAATCCTTTTTGTTCTTGGCGTTGTTTTATTGATTGTTTCAACCTTTACAGGCTTTTATTATGATTTTGATAAGTATAACCGCTATCATCGTGCTTCGGGCTTTCTGCTGAGCTACTGCTTCCCGTTCCTGATTATATTGATTCAGTTTTCGGTTATCATTCAGTATTACAAACGTATTGCAAGATTCATTCGCATTCCACTTTTGCTTTTTGCAATCATTCCAACCGTTGCCACAATCCTGCAGATTTTTACATACGGACTTTCCCTTCAGAATATTGCTATAGTAGGGGAGGCTGTAATTCTTTATATCTTTGTTGTAGTTGATTTAAACAGCACTGTAGAAAATGCAAACAAACGCGAGCTCAGTCTTTTAAAAGAAGAACAGAAGAACATGAAGATTATGTTTGAACAGACTGCTACTGCCTTAGCCAACGCAATAGATGCCAAGGATGTTTATACTCACGGTCATTCACGCCGTGTTGCAGAGTATGCCCAGCGTATTGCAGGGATTGCCGGAAAGGATGAAAAATTTTGCAGCGATGTTTATTATGCAGGACTCTTGCACGATGTAGGAAAGATTGGTGTTCCGGTGAGCATCATCACAAAGGAAGGAAAGCTTTCTAAGCAGGAATTTGGTGAAATTAAAAAGCACCCTGTAATCGGCCGCCAGATTCTTTCGAGCATCAGTAAGTCGCCATATCTTTCTGTTGCCGCAAACTATCACCACGAACGTTACGACGGAAAAGGCTACCCTGAAGGTTTAAAGGGAGACGATATCCCGGAAATTGCCCGTATTATTGCAGTTGCAGATTCTTATGATGCTATGTCTTCTAAACGAAGCTACCGTGCGCCTCTTCCACAGCAGAAGGTTCGTGAAGAAATCGTAAAGGGCATGGGAACTCAGTTCGACCCTGTTTTTGCAAAAATCATGCAGCAGATTATCGACGCAGACCCGGACTATGTTCTTAAAGAGCACACAGAACTTGTAGACCTTTCGGGAAAGACTGAACTTGTGTGCGAAGAATTCCGCTCTGAAAAATCAGAAGGTTATTTATTGAGTGAATATCCTGTAAAGATTCACATTCACTTTAATTCGGATAAAAATCACCTGGCTCCAGCCTCTATTCCTTCTATTATATTGTTCGATTCCCTGGATGCCCGATTACACGAAGATGAGCACCAGAAAAAAGACATGCTTTATTATGAATACGCTTCTATCCGCTTTGACGGCTCAATTAAAGCACCCGGTGTTCGTAAAGCCAAAACAGAAATCTTAAACACAGCAGACTACATTCCTTCCGACTTACTGATTGAATATAAAGAAGGCATGGATTATGAAATTTCTGCCATCAAGATAAAAGACCATATTGTGCTTACAATGAAAAACCGCTACAAAACCTGGACCTTTACTCTGGCCCTCCCTGATAATTCACGCTTTTCATACCTTGCATTAACCGGTGAATACTGTACCTTAAGTAATTTTGAAATTCATAATGAATCAATTCCTGTTTCTGCAGACTCTATCGAGCGCATTGCAGAAGAAGTAAATTACATAGACGGCCCGGAAGGAGATATCCCGAATCTCCAGATAGACGGATGGTGTGCAGCTTCTTCCAAGGCAATTCCTTTAGAAGATGAAATGACACTTACATTCCATTCCAAGAGTTTACCAATGGCTCGTCTTATCTGGCACTGTCCGTTCATCCGTCTTTTTTATTCCGACGACCAGCTCTACGGCGGCCCAAACTTTGAAGAATTTGTTCTTATCCGCTTAGACGGTGAAAACTGGGAATCGAGCGAAAAGTGCCAGAACACAATCTTAGTAAACCGCATGGACGACTTTAAAGGCTGGGGCAGCTGGAAGGAACAAAACCGCCGTGGCATTGACGTTACGGTTCACCTCAAGCGCGAAGGCAACAAAATCACCGTAAACACCCAGAATGCCGGAATCGCCATTAAATCCGTTTCCGTCCTCCAGTCCGACTTCCCAAAAATCTACGTCTCCCTCACCGGCGACCAGTGTGTTTTGACGAATATTAGAATTAAATAGCACCCCACCGCCCCCCACCGCCCGCCCCTCTGCGGCTCGAAAGACTACGTCTTTACGAGCGCAGCCCTAGGTCATAACGACTGTAGCCTCACGTCATTGCGAACATAGGCCCCCCGTCATTGCGAGCCGAAGGCGTGGCAATCTGCCTCAGCCGATGAACGCCCTTACGGTATGCACGTCTCTACGTGGATTGCCGCGTCGCTGTGCTCCTCGCAATGACGGGGCGTCGCTCGTGGTGGCGGCAGGCGAGGGCGTGGTGTATTCTATACAAACGAACCTTTAATCAATATACTTACTTTATGGCTGAATTTGTTGCGTCATTTATTACAGGGTTTCAGGGGGTGGTGGAACGGGATTTACCTTTGAGACTTCCGGGGCTTAAGATTTTAAATCTGTTTGACGGGCTCGTGCATTTTTCTTATGCGGGGAATTCTCACGACCTGGAAAAAATCATCTATTTTAATAATACCTTTTTTGTTTTAAAAACTTACAAAGGTAAAAATTTGAGCTTTAATTTTATGGTGGGTGAGCTTTGCCGCCAGAATAAATATTTTTTGATTACTAAAGGCTCGTTCCGTGTACGCTTCCAGAATGAAAATCAGTTTACAAAGGTAGAAAAAAATGTTGTCCGCCGAGTGGAAGACTATGTTTTAAATAATACAAAGCTCAAGGTGGACCGCGTTTCTCCTTCTACAGAAATCTGGTTTTCTATAAGGCGCGAAGGCTTTGGATTTGCAGGGCAGCTTATTTCTAAGCGCGAGTTTACAGAAAAGAATTTGAATAAAGGGGAGCTCAGGCCGGAGATTGCTTATCTTATTTCGTGCTTTGCGGGAATTAAAAAGGATGACGTTATTTTAGAGCCGTTCTGCGGGTATGGTTCCATTCCGGTTCAGATTGCAAAAAAGTTTGAATACTCTAAGCTTTACGTTAGCGACATTGATGAACTTAAGGTTCAAGAGGTGGCGCAGAAAAAGCAGCTTTTGAATAACAGTACGGTCGAGGTTTGTTGTGCCGATGCCTTTGGCCTTGAGCATATAAAAGATAAATCGGTGAGCCTTGTTGTTACAGATCCGCCATGGGGATACTACGAAGAGATAAATAATATAGAAGATTTTTACATAAAAATGTTTGATTCCTTCCGCCGTGTGCTCAAAGAAGAGGGTAGAATGGTGATTTTGAGTGCCAGAAAGGAAGAAATAGAAAAGGCTGCCACCAGGATGAATATTCAAACGGTAGACAGCCTTCACACTCTTGTAAACGGAAAAAAAGCTTCTTTATATCTTATGAAGTTTTAATTTCCGGTAATTTTTTATCTATAAATATAGCTTGGAACAGTAACAGGAGAGTCCAGTTCTTCCTTGATTTTCTTTGGAATGTAAGGAAGAACAGTTTGTTCATTCAAAGAACTTTCTGCCATTGAGCTCAAGTTTCCAAGTAATTCAAGAAAATTGTCCTTTTTCTTTGGAACTTCAAACTTAACAACGCTTATATTTTGATTTCCGACTGCAAGTTTAAGCTCATCAAGCATTTCCTGGAGGCTAGAAATTTTATCTATGAGCTTTAATTCCAGTGCCTGCTTGGCGGTATAGATTCTTCCGTCTGCAAGCTTTCTTACATCTTCAATCTTAATTCCTCTTTCCTGGCTTACAATCTGAGTAAACTGGTCGTAACATTCATCTGCAATGCTCTGTAAAATTGCACGCTGTTCGTCTGTTAAAGGCTCGTTGTAGTTACCCATGTTTTTGTTTGCGCCTGCGTGAATTGTTTCAGATTTGATTCCATATCTTTTAAAGAGCTCTGTTAAATCAAGACTCTGTCCTGCAATTACTCCGATGGAACCGGTTAAAGTATTTCTGTTTGCATAAATCTGATTTGCTGCACACGAAATATAATATCCGCCCGAAGCTGCCATAGAACCCTGATATACATAAATCAACTTTCCTGCATTTTTATAATCCTTTAATGCAAGGTAAACTTCATCTGCTTCGTAAACTGCTCCGCCTGGTGAATTGATAAAAAGAGCAATGGCTTTGTTCTTAGGATTATCCTTTAAAGAATTGATTGTAGTTAAAAGCCATTCCTGATTGTATGTTTTTCCAACGCTTGTAATTTCACCTTCAAGTAAAATCTGTGCAATAAAATCTGAACGCTGACCTTCTACCATAGAGATTGCGCTTGCCTGCATGTCCGAAGGTGAGTTTTTGGCTGCAGGTTTTTTAAGGCTCACTACAAGAAGAAGTACGATTACTGCAATAATTGAAATGAAAATGATTGTTCCTTTATTCGGTTTTTTCATCTTTGTTGTCCTCGCTTGTTGGTATGATTTCTGCTTTCTGTTCTGTTTCTTCTGCCGGTGATGCCTGCATTTCAATTCCGAATTCTTCAGCGTGTAATTCACCTCTTTCTACACAGTCTTTTAACTGAGAGTGATAAAGGTTGATTAAGGCAAGATTATATAAAGGTAATCTCCAGCATGAATATGCAGTTGAAATTATAGTTTCGATTAATATAGTGATTTTAAATCCTGTACCAAAAAGATCATTAGCATCAGTTGATTTATAATCTTTAAAGATTATGCCTAAAAGAATCATAATAGCCACGAGAGGAGCAAAGTTTTTAATCCAGATCCATACAATCTGTTTTTTAGCACCTCTTGTAAGCTGTTTACTTATGTCTGTACATCTTGGAATACTGATTCCTTCAAACTCTGCAGAAATCATTGGTGAAAAAATAAAATCCAGTATTTTGATAAGATAAAGAATTATTCCCACAAACATAAATATAACTATAAATGGAACTATAAGTGAACTGCCTGTACCTGTAATAATGGCAAATATTACTGTAAGAAGACCAACACCAAATCCAAGAGGAATAGCCCAGATAAAATATATAAGGGTAATCCAGAGGTAGGTAAGAAGACCGCGTGAAAATTTTGTAAATCCGTCTGTGTAATCGCTGAATTTTACAGGATCCGGATTTTTAGCCATTTTAAGCAAAAGGATTGTAAATGCATAATCTAAAACAAAAGTAATAAGTGTAGAAACAATTCCAATTATTAAAACCAATGCTGTATCTCTTGGATCTGCAAAGCTTGTTGTTCTTAAGGTGAGATATTCGCTTAATTTTTGAACGTCTTGAATGGGATTGAATCTTGTACTAATGAAATCAAAGATAAGACTTATGACATTTGCTATGATGATTGCAATTATAGGGATTTTATAACGACCTGCAATCTGTTTGTTTGCAAAATCCATGCATTGTTTGTTATCTAACAATTTTTTACTCCTTCCGGTTAAAAAAAAAGTTGAAAAACCTCACACGCCTTTCAACTTCTTTTTTCACACTAAAAATTTATAAAATACACACAGGTGTCTGGATGTCGACCACCCGTGGTACCTTATACATTAATTATCGGAACATTTATTTAACAGTTTAGTTTTTTTTTATTTTTTTTTCGTCATTGCGAGGAGCGAAGCGACGCGGCAATCCATAAAAAAACCTTTCAACAACTTGACATATATTCTATTTTTTAAGATTATATTTGCTATTATGAATGCAGAAAAAATTAATCGTTCGTATCTGGAAACTCTTTCTTTTTCTGATCTTAGTAAACTTGCCGATGAGTACGGAGTAGATGTTCCCGAAAATTTTGACAGAAGATTATTAATCGGAGAACTTCTTGAACTTGTGGAAGAGGGTAAAGCTTCTGCCGGCGAAAATATGGTAATCTCTTCGGATAAACTTTCCCAGGATTCAGACGACCTTCCTTCAAATTATAACGAAACTCAAATCTCATGTATCCTTCGTAATCCTGTATGGGCATTTGTTTTCTGGAACATCAGCGAAAGCGACCAGGTAAAGCTCAAGGAACTCGACGACTGCAACATCATGATTAGAGTCTGCATTCTTGCAAGCGACCAGGAAATCAAACCTGTAGAATCCTTTGAAGTAAATGCTTCCCTCGATTCTCAGGAACAGTATATTCTTCTTCCGGCCGGAAAACAGTTCTTTAGATTTGAGCTTGTTTATGTTGCCGGTGCCACAGGAAAGGTTCTGGCTTTTTCTCCTGTAATCACAATTCCTCAGGGTGGAGAAGCGTTGAATAACTTTCAGCCTGGTAAAGAAGATGATTACTCCGAAATTATCAAGCTCTCCGGAATCAATAAGGTTTTGATGGAGCAGTACACTAATCACAGGCATTCGTTTTCGTGAGTAAATAAGGTGTGAGTTAATATGAATAAAAACTTAGTTTTCATAATAAAAGCAAATCAGGAATTTATACGTCATACAAAAAAAGAAATTCTGGAAGTTGAACCTGAATTAAATTCCCTTTTTGAATCAATTTCGCGCACATACATTCCTTTATTAAATATGCTCGAAGGCTTTGAAAAAGACGGCGTTCAGGCAAAAATCGGCCTGGTTCTTCCACCTGTTTTATGTGCCCTTCTGGACAACGAAGAAATTCAGAACATGTATGTTACCTGGCTTAAAAACAGAATCCAGCTTGGCGAAAAAGAATTAAAAAGATGTAAGAAAGACGAAGCAATTTTAAAGAACGTTCAGAATGTAATCGACCAGGCAAAGGCCCTCCAGAAAGATTTTGAAGAAAAATACAATAAAAAGCTTATAGAAAAATTTGTTGAGTACCACAGAAAGAATTTCATCGAGCTCATTGCAACTACAGGTACAGACATTTTTATGCCTCACTATTCGGATATGCCCGAAGTTATCTCTGCTCAGATTGAAGTAGGACTCCAGGCATACAGAAAAAGCTTTGGCGAAACTCCGGAAGGCTTCTGGCTCCCTGAACTTGGTTACACTCCGGAAGTAGAAAGAATTATCAAGGCATACGGTTATTCATATACAATCGTAGATTCAAGAAGTATTTTGCTTTCTAAAAACATTCCTCAGAAGGGTATTTTCTATCCTCTTAGAACCGATAACTGTCTTGGTATTTTTACTGCAAATCCATTCCTCCAGGATGAATTATTCGGAGAAGAAGGATATGCAAATAACGAAGTTTACAGAAACGAAAATCACGATATTGGTTTTGATCTTTCGGTAGAAGAGCTTGCCCCAATTGCTCATAAAGGGCAGTGCAGGGTTTCTACAGGCTTCTGCTACTGGAACAAAAGCTATAACGGTGATGAAGTTTATAATAAAGACGCTGCTTTGGAACAGGCTAAGCTTGATGCAAAGGATTTTCTTGAATCAAAACAAAAGCTTTTGGAAGAAGCAGAGGGCTTAATTAAATCAACTGAATTTATTACTTATGTATGTACTCTTGATGCGGAACATTTACGCACAACCTGGAGCGAAGGTCTTTACTGGCTTGAACAGGTTATCCGCACAGCTGCAGAACATTCACTCACAGTTACAAGCTGTAATGAAATGACAGACAAGCAGTTTACATACGAAAAGGTAACTCCATATTATTCATCTGCAGCCGGAACAGGCTACGGCGAAAATCTTTTATCAAGCAAAAACTGCTGGATGATGCGCTACATCAAAAAAGCCTGCGAAAGAATGATTGACCTTGCAGACCGTTTCCCTAACGATACAGGATTAAAAACTCGTCTTTTAAATCTTGGTGCCAAGGAATTAATCATTGCTCAGTCGAGCGGTCTTTCAAAGATGATAGAAAACGACGACTTTCCTGAATTTGCTAAAAACAGATTTATGGATTCAATCAAGGCATTTACATCGGTATTCGACTCTTTGGGCTCAAACACTGTAAGCACCGAATGGCTCACAACCTTAGAGATTTACGATGATATTTTCCCGTGGTTGAATTACAGAATCTTTAGTAAGAAAAAATAAGTCGGATTTTTTAAGATTATTTTTTTCAGATTACTCTTTAGATTACTCTTCGAAGAACATTGTGTCGCGGACTTTTTCAATCATACTCATCTGTGCCTTTGCACTTTCAATTCCAAGAATGGCTGGGTCAAAGCGTTTGTCTATTTCCAAAACCTTTTCCCAGGTCTGGATTGCCTTTTCCCATTCAGACGAATAATAATAAACAAGTCCTTCTGAATAAAGGCGGTCTATTTCCTTCTGGCGTTCGGCTCTTCCTCTGTCTCCAAGTAAGAATCTTCCCGAAATACTGATTCTGTTTACAGGGTTTAATGATGAAGTAAGGTCGAGGGTGTAGTTCAAGTTTACTCTCATCTGCTTGTATTCAAATTCTCCGCCCACACTTAATCTTGGGTTTCCGCCCTTAATTTCGATTCCGGCTAAAAGACTGAAGGTATCTGTAAAAGCAAAATCAGCTCCAATACTGAATGAGAAAATCTGATAGTTTGTAATATCAAAAAGATTAATCGGCTGCTTGATGTCTGCAGAGGCTGTAAGGAAAGGGAAGAACTTAACAGAGATTCCGGCTGTGAGCATTGTAGGAAGAGGATCATCAAGACGAAGCCCTGATTTAGAACCAAGACCTGTAAAGCCCACACCAAGATTCTGAATTGCAAAACCAACCCTTACGTTTGGGTCACGAGAAGCAAAATATTTCAAAAAGTTAAACTGAAGGGCAAGACCCATATCAAGCATGAATGCAAGACCCGACTGTCCCAGTCCCGAAAAGCTTTTTATTGCGTTTGTATCGTTGTCTGTAAAATCAGGAACTCCTCTCCATGCTGTTTTAAAAGTGAGCCCCGAAGCAAAGCCTTTAAAATCATAGCCTGCTAAAAAATTATACGAAATGTTGAACGCTGCGATTGTTTCTGTGTAATAATTTGAAGCAACTCTTTCGCCCGAAATATTGTACTCTGTAAAAGGCACGTAAAAGCAGCTGAGCATTGCACCAAAACCAAAGTTACCGAATCGGGTAGTGTAGCTTAAGGTTTCCATCTTGGAATCTGCAATCCATTCGTTATGAAAAAGTCCTGCCTGAGTTTCTTTTAAAATGCTGCTGGCACCAGGGTTATACAAAATGTAACTTGCATCATCACACAATCCTGTAAATGCATTTCCCATACTTTCTGCTCTTCCGCCCACAGGAATTAAAAGGGATCGGTATGCTGTTGTTCCTTCTGAGTCTGCGGCAAAGCCCGAAAAAATTGAGGTCATTGCTGTAGACAAATCGGTAAAAGAAAGCGCCTCTGCCTTTGTGCATGGAACAATCATCAAGAGAAGGGTTAAAAATGTGCCGTATAGTGCATTTTTCTTCATTTTTCTAAAATATTATATTAAATTATCGGTTTTTTCTCTCTTATATATAACTATTATTACCGAAAATATAATATATTGAAAAAGACGAAAATGAGAAAGAAGTCTTTATTGTTTTTTACATTATTATTTTTCCTCATTCCAGTTTCCGTTTTTGCCCAGGACAAAGCGCTTGAATATATCGAAGCCGAGGACAAAGACGGTGAAGTTATGTCTTTAGGCCAGATAGAAGATTTGATTAAAGCCACTGATTATAACCGTGCTTTGTTTGAACTTCATAAATATATCGAAAAATATCCGGACCGCTTTGATAACGCACAAAGACTCATTAAAACAATTATGCAGCGCCGTGCCCGTTATTCCATCCTCACAGAAAGAGCCATTAAATCCAGCGAGGAAAATCCGGAAGACCACGAAACACCGTCTAAAA
This sequence comes from Treponema sp., assembly GCA_017962965.1. Lineage (GTDB taxonomy): Bacteria > Spirochaetota > Spirochaetia > Treponematales > Treponemataceae > Treponema_D. Next base: position 18,059 of record JAGCUI010000069.1, read on the forward strand.
TCATTCTGGAAATGAAGACACTCGAAAAGAACCCTCCTCCTGAAATTCAAAAGGTAATCGACCTTCTGGAAGAAATGCACCTTTTTAAATACTATGCATATCTTTTTGATACAATTCAGTCTGAATCCGCAAAGCTCGCCCACGAGAATAATACCCTCGGTGCCATTGAAAAAGTAAAAGAGGGCTTCTGGGTTTATCATGATGAATTCCTGGAAGACTGGGCTAAAAACTCAAGAGTGCTTTCGGACGCAGATGCAATTTTAAAAGACTTAAACTCATACATCGCAGAATTTACAAACCCTGATACAAGAAAGAATTTTACAAACCTTGTTCAGACCTTTATTAAAAACGTAAATGACGACAGATATCCTCAGGCGCTTGAAAATTATCATCAGCTTGTTCAGATTTTTAACCGCTATGCTCAGGTACGAAATAATATTTACAGCTGTGCCGCCCGCTTTAAAACTCTTTACGAAAGATTAAAAACCCTGAACCCGGAAATTACAGACGCTTCTTACCTTCCGTTCATGCAGCGTTTTGTTTCGGGCATTCCTTCCATTCCGGATTCTGGAATTACCGGCGCAATTGATTATGAATTTGCAGACAAGGTAGAAGCCATGAAGGATGCAGTTGCGCGTGCCACAGAAAGACACGTTAATTCATTCTTAAAAGATTTACCAAAAAGCCTCATGGAACCAAAGAGTGATTTAGGTGCTCTTAGGGAAGCTGAGTATTATACAGATCCTGTAAGTCAGTTTTCGAGCCTTGGTAAAAACGTAAATAATTTTTATGCGCTTATAAAAAATCCAACTCCAAAAACACAAAACCAGTATCCTGAATATAATACTTCGCTTGATTACGTAAGGGACATTGCTATAAGAACAAAGAACCTTTACCCGACGGTAGAAGCGCTTTTAAAAGAAAATGCAAATCAGCTTGCTATTCGTAACGACATAAAGAACAATAAGAATAATCCTGATTACGATTCTCAGGTTTATATCCGCCGCCTCTTTGATTCTGTAAGTAAGATGTACACGATTACAGGAGACAGGGCTTCTTATTTCCCTGCAAACAACAACGGCGTTACAAGTACAAACCAGAAGCTCAACTGGAACAATTTAAAAAATACATACACCTCTTATGTTGATGAACTCTTTGGTAAGGCCGAGCTCGAGGTAGTTTCATGCTGGAATGAAATTTCTCAGATCTTTATTGATGACGCTCAGGGCTACGAAACAGAGATGAAAGAATACATCAAGTATGCACAGGTTTATGAATCTGGCTTTGCAGAAAAACTTGATGAAGCAACATACAACAAATTGAATAATAATCCAAAGGCACTTCTGGAGTATGCAAAAACTCATCCACCTGCTGCTCCTGGTGAGGAAGCTTATAAGTATTCTGGCTTTGCGGTTCAGATGATTCAGAGTATGGAAAATACTTCGAACCAGTATGAAAACACAATGCAGAGTGCCCAGAAGGAATTTGAATACAACTTTGAAAAACATCCTGAATGGAAAGAAAATAAAAAGATTACTGACGTTGTAAATAAGAGCGAGCAGTACATGAAGAACAAGACGGAAGAGCTTGGCCGGATTAAACAGTCCTCTGCGGAATTTGCTGCGGGGGCCAAGCGCACAAGCGATAATGCACGCTCGGTAAGGAACGAAGCAGACAGTTTGTTTAATCAGTCGGAGAATGCATATAACAGGGGAGACCTTGTCCGCGCAGAAAACCTCCTTGTTCAGGCAAACGAAAAATATTCAGAGTCTCTGGCAATAGAAGATAATCCTGTTCTCCGCCGCCAGGCAGATGAAAAGCAGCTTGTATTGAGCCGTAAGATTACAGACGCACGAAACGAAATTGTAGTCCGTGAATCCCGCGAGCTTTACAACAGAGCACGTGATGCTCAGGCTGTAGACCGCTACGACGATGCAGAACTTTTGATTAACTCTGCAATCAACAAGTGGGCAGAAACTCACGAAGAAAAGAACGAAGAATTCGAGACCTTCCGCGAGCTTGTAAACACAGCCGTTTCCATGAAGACCGGCCGTATCCTTTTGGTATCCGATCCTCTTTATGCAGAAATGTCCCAGCTTTTAAGTATTGCATATCAGTACTACGACGAAGGAAAGAAGGATTACGCAAAGAACCTTGTAGAAGAAGGAAACGTTCAGTTAGACCTTGCCCTTGAAAATCTTGCCAAGATTAAAAAGGTTTATCCTATTAACCAGGAAGCTTCTTTATTAATGCTCAAGATTGACCAGCTCAGAAACCCTGAAAAATTTAAGCAGGACTTTGGTCAGAAGATTAAGGAAGCTGTTGCAAAATGCCGTGTACCTGAAACTCAGACAGAAGGCTACAACGCTCTTGTAAACTACTACAGTCTTGATCCTAACTACAAGGGTCTTAAAGACACAATTAATAATATAGAAATTGAACTTGGTATGAAGGCTAAGCCTGTAGACAACAGCGCAAGAGCCCGTTCAACAAGACTTACTCAAGAAGCTCAGACTCAGTATAATAGAGCAGGTAACGATCAGAATCGTCTTAACCAGGCGCTCAGAACAGTTAATGAGGCCATCCGTCTTAACCCGAACAACCAGGATGCAATCAGGTTAAAGGATAGAATCTCTACAAAGCTTGGTGGTACTACAACTATTGTCCTTTCTTCACAGGATCAGGCTCTGCTCACTCGTGCAAAGAACGAATATCAGGCTGGCCGCATTGATGAAGCCAACCTTATTATGATTCAGATTTTAAAGAATAACCCTCAGAACATCAGAGTAAAATCTGTTTCTGACTTAAAGAAAAAAATAGATGCAAGGTTGTAACATGAGAGAACGCACTGTGCACTTAAAACTTTTATTCCTCATCCTCTTAAGTTTCTTCCCTGTAAGTCTGAACGCCCGCACCACCTTCTTTTGGGAAGAAACTAAAACGCTTTCTTCCGGCGACGCACGATTTCCTAGAACCGTGGAAACTAATGATGCGGGTTATGTATTCTACGAGGAAGTTGATACAAAGAATAACCAGATCTGGCTTTCGGCACGCATCTATAAATCCGTAACAGAGTACACAGACAAAAAACGCTTTGCAGGTCCGTTTGAATATTCAGGAGAAGTTCCGGATATTTATTCTGCAGCAGCCACCTCCAAAGGTCATGTTATAGTTGCTGTTTCTTCGGGCCTCGAAGGAATTACAGTTTTTTCTTCGAACGATAAATTGGAAAGCCTAAAGCAGGTAAAAGTTCCTAACTCTCAAACCATGATAGCGCCTCGTCTTTTTGTAACCTCAAGCGGAACAGTGCGCCTTTTTACCTCGGTTATTCAGGAAGATTTATTCCAGCTTTTTAGTGCAGATACAAAAGACGGTGTTTCATGGACAAACTTCCGCCGCTTTAATCCTGGTGCTCAGTTTAAAAATCCGTTCCTTCCTGTTTTAATTCCAAACGGAAGCTCGGACATAGTTGTTTTCCAGGCGCAGTATTCGTCTCAGGTTTTAAATAGATTTTCTTATCAGCTTTTTGTTACTACAACAAGGGACGGCTCTTCGTGGTCTACACCGGTTTTACTCACAGACCAGGCCTCCTTACCAGAAAGCGATATTCATAACTTTGCAGCTTACCAGAACCAGAGACCGGACATTATAAGATTCAACGGCAAAGTGTTTCTTGTTTGGGAAAGAACGGAAACTGTTACCTCAGAACTCTGGATGGCAGAAATCACTTCGAGCGGACTTGTGCCTCGTACTTCAAGAAAAATCACTGAACGTGGAAATGCAAGCCGTGCACAGTTTTTCCTCCATAATAATAATCTCTTTCTTACATGGTTCGACACCCGTAACGGAAACGAAGCAGTTTACCTTGCAGAAAAAGCCGGAGAAGACTGGGAAGAGCTTGCTTTTATAGAAAACTCCAGCAGTAACATGTTTTCAACTCCGTTATTCATTCCTCATGTAGCTGCCGACGGAACTATGAAAAAAGAGCTTGGAATTATTTCCCAGCGAACAACTAAAGATTCAAATTTCATCATGGCAACCTTACCGGATGCTTATGTTGCTGTTCCTCGACTTTCACCTGTAAGCTTTAGGGCAGGGCACAGGGGCCGCGAAAAGAACGTTCGTATTCAGATTAATTATCCTTCTGATGTTTCGGGCATTAAAGGCTATGCATACACCTGGGGAAAAGACAATGAGCTTGAACCCGACGAAACTCAGATTATCAGCTCTAAAGATAGGACTCTCGACCTTACTGCAGACGAAGACGGAACCTATGTTCTTAATGTAAAAATCTGCGACTATGCGGGTAACTGGTCTAAGGCTGAATCACTTACTTATATTCACGATATTACTCCACCTGCAAGTCCTGTGTTAAAAGAATTCCAGACTGATGAATACGGCTTTAGTCTGGAAAATACATTTAAGTTTGAATGGGATGCTCCACAGGATGAAGATGTTGCCGGTTACAATTATGAACTTGAATATTTAGGAAGCATTCCAAAAAAATATGCAGTAAATAAAACTCACGCAATTTCGGAAGATGCAGAAAAAGTAACTGGTGATGTTGAGGGCATCCACCAGGAATATGCTGATGAACTTGCAAAGGAAAAGAGTTTTAAATCAATGATTATGTCTTATACACGCGAAAGTAAAATCTTTAATAACAAAGAAAACGGTGTGTATAAGTTCAGTGTAGCTGCAATCGACGAAGTTGGAAACGTTGGTCCTTCAACCTCTGTTTTAATCATCCTAAATAAATATTCCCCACAGACCTTTATTGAATCAGCTTATCAGAAGACAAATGATATTGGAGAAATCGAGCTTGTGATTAACGGCGGCGGCTTTACTTATGAAGGAACAATTTCTCATATTTATATTGATAAGGACGGAGCTGCTCCATACGATTTGATTCTTTCACTCGACAAGGGAGACTTTAGGGTAAAAGAAGACGGCTCAATCACAAACGTAAAAATCGGCACAGAGCTGGACGAAGGTTCTTATAAAGTTGGACTTTTACACACAGACAGAGGATTATTCTTCAGCGGAAATCTTTTGTATGTTTCTAAAAACGGTACTGTAAAAATTGAATCTCAGTACGAATATAAACCTCGCTACAAATTTGCAGAAAGCAATTACAGATTCACAATTGTCATCAGCGTGATTATCCTTTTACTCTTAATCATCCTTGGTGTTCTTATTCTGCTTATGATTGCGTGGGTGCTTTTAAAGAAGAAGAAAGAAAACTCATTGATTTTCAAGGAAATCAATTCCCTCATATCAGGAGATATTATGCCATTACTCAAAAAATCTTCAAAGAAAAACGACGGAACAAAGAGAAGCTTAAGGGGTAAACTTGTAGGCTTTACAATCGTTCTTGTAATTGTAGTAACCTTGTTTGTTACCTTGCAGAACGGTGTGAACATGGTACAGAGCCAGCAAAAGACAATGACAGACGCACTCCAGAACCGAATCGACGTACTTCTGGAAAGTTTGTCTACTGGTGTTAAAAACTTCCTCCCTACAGAAAACGACCTCGAAATTGGTGCACTTCCTGCCCAAAAGGATGCTATGGCCGAGGCTAAGTACGTAACAATTTTAGGTGAACCAAACTCTTCTAACGAAAATCCAAAGGCACAGGCTCAGCTGGCATATATCTGGGCTACAAACGATCCTGATATTGAAATGAAGGTTAGTGATTACGGACAAAACGGTATTATTGCCGGAGAGACTTATGCAACAGACGAAAAGATTTTAAACATCATAAATAAATTCTCAAATCTCAATCAGGAAACTGCAGCCAAGGTTTCTGATGTTTCTGCAGAGATTGCAAAATATTCGGCAGAGATTACAAGGCTTGCTGCTTCTTCTGACCGTGAAAGCGTATTAAGAAGAAGTGAATTAAGCTCATTAACAACACGCCTTAGAAGTGAATTGAATGCAACACTTTCTCAGATTGCAGCCGAAAACAGTAATTCATATCCGGCATTCAATTATGATATTTTGAGCTCTGATATTACAGACTATATTTTCTATAAACCTGTTATGTACCGCTCGGGAATCTCGAACACTTATGTACACGGTGTAATCATTATGGAAATTTCCATTCAGTCTCTGGTAGACGAGCTTCATGATGAAATTCAGGATGTAATTTTCTCTGCAACTCTTGCCGCTATTGCCGCATTGATTTTGGGTTCTTTGGGTGCATGGCTTTTGGCAAGCTTGATTGTAAAACCTATTAAGAGACTCGAAAGCCATCTTGAACACGTTGGTAGCTTGATGACAAAGTCTGTTCGTGAACGCCAGCGACTTGAAAAGGAACACATCGAAATTTCTTCAAAGGATGAAATCGGACGCCTTGGTGATGTAGTAAATAAAATGACTCTTTCTGCAGGTCTTGCAGCTTACGAAGAATTCTTACAGCTCGACGGTAAGGCAGTTCAGGAACGCTTTATTCCTTTGATGGATGGTGAAGGCGGACGTAAGTTACCTGTAGTTAAATATAATGAAGAAAAGCTTGATTTGTATGCATTCTATAAGGGAGACTCTGCTGTATCCGGCGATTACTTTGATTACCGTAAGCTCGACGATCACTGGTACGTTTTCATCAAGTGTGATATTTCGGGACACGGTGTACCGGCAGCACTTCTGGTATCTGTTGTTGCTACTAAGTTTAAAGACTTCTATTATTTTAATAACTGGAACTACGCAAAGAACGGAATCAACTTAAAGAAATTTGTTTCTGCCGTAAATGATTTTATTTTTGAACTCGGCACCCGCGGAAAATTCAGTACTATTAATATCAGCCTTTATAATAAGGAAACCGGTGAACTTTATATCTGTAATGCCGGTGATAATAAAATCCACATCCTCGACGGAAAAACAAAATCGCTCAAGGAAATTGTTCTTTCAAACACACCAACAGCCGGAGGTGTATCTACAGACTTAGTAGAAATGACAGCCGGCGGATACAAGGTTGAAAAAACTGTGCTTAATCACGGTGATGTTTTGTATCTCTATACCGACGGTATCGACGAAGCAGAACGTCTTGTACGCGACAGAAACTTTGAAGTTAAGCAGACAGTCAAAGAAGAAATGCGAATGAACAAGGCAACCGGTAAGGAAGAAAAGGTAAGCCAGATTCTTGATATCAAAGAGCAGTTTGGAGAAAAGAGGGTAGCAGAAGTTATCGAAGCCGTATTAAAGAGACAGAAGTTTGTTTTAACAAAGCAGGATAACCCGACCCCTTCCGAAATCCTCGAGTTTGATTTTACAAATTGTAAGGGAACAATTGATGAAAGTATCATAGCCCTTGCAGCCGTAGAACGCGTATTCCGTATGATTAAAACACCGGACGTTAAAGTTGATGATGAAATCGAAGTTGATAAAGTTGTAGACGACTTCCTCCAGAATCATTTTACCCTCTACTCAAAATACTGCCAGCCAGTCCCAACCACCGCCCTCACAGCCGGTTCCGACTCAGCCCAGGAAGAAGAAAAACAAAAGCAGCTCGCCGACCCGAACGTCACCAAATACGCCTACATCCTGGAAGACAAACAAGCCGACGACATCACCCTCATCGCCATCAAGCGCCCGTAGGTCTTTGGTAATCCATAAAAAATTTTTTCAAAAATGGTCCGAAATCGTCTAAAAAAGCAAATATATAGTAACGACTTTTTTGGAGGCTATATGTGGCGCTGGAAGATGAGGACCTTATAAAAAAATGGAAAAAGGCAACTCTTGCGAATACTTTTATCTTTTATAAAGTGATGAGAAATCATCCTGAGGCATGCCGTCATCTAATTGAAATGCTTTTGAAAATAAAAATACAAAAGATGGTTATCCGTTCGGAGGAAACAATCGATTTACAATTTTCTTCAAAGGCAATTCGTCTTGATGTGTTTGTAAAAGATAATAAACGCATGTACGATGTAGAGATGCAAATTCGTAACACAAAGGATTTGCCCGAACGTTCAAGATATTATCAGGGCTTGATGGATCTTGATACATTAAAAACAGGTGAAACCTATAAATGTCTAAAAGATTCACATGTAATTTTTATTTGCATGCGAAACATTTTTAAAGACAATAATAAAGATTTACCTGTGTACACATTTCAAAATGTATGTCTTGAAGATTATGAATTAAAACTTAACGATAGAACGTTTAAACACTTTTTTATTGCTCCAACTTGTGCTAAAATTATAGAGGATGAAGAACTAAAGGCTTTTTTCACTTTTCTTATTTTTAATCATGTAAACAATAAATATACAAACGAGCTGAATGATTACGTCGAAAAAGCCAAAGAAAATATGCAATGG
>JAGCUI010000007.1 GCA_017962965.1 Treponema sp.
ATAACTATCCAAGAAAAATCCTAAAAGGATCTACTCCTGAATCAGAATTACAAAAATACTTTGGAATAAAATTTAAAATTCCTATATAAAAAAATATCACCAGTTTAAAGAAACTGGCGACATTATATTTTACTGCTTACAGTTATTAAGAACTGTTTCAAAAATCTTTTTGTAATCGTCCACGGTCTGTGCATGTACTATCTGTGCGCGTAATGCCGCTCCGTTTTCGATCCCTTTTGAATATGCCGCAAACCGCTTCCTCATCTCAAGACAAGCGTGTTGTTCATTCGTGTCGCTCACGAGTCTGGCCAGTTCCTCAAAGCCCGTTCTAACCCTCACGTCTGCCGGAACCGGCGTATAAGACCCTGTAGTAAGAAGCGATGTTGTATCTTTAAAAATAAAAGGATTTCCCATTGCCCCGCGTGCAAACATAACTGCATCTACACCAGTTTCTTCGAGCATACGGCGTGCATCTTCAGGTTTAAAAAGATCCCCGGAACCAAAAACAGGCACTTTTTTATCTACAAATTCTACCAAAGCCTTCATAATGCCCCAGTCTGAATGTCCTTCGTAGCCCTGAGCCCTTGTGCGCGGATGAATTGTAATGGCACTAACCCCGGCTTCGAGCGCTGCCTGAGACGTTTCCTTCCAGTTTATACCAGGTTTATCCCAACCAGAACGGATTTTTACGCTAACAGGAACATCACCTGCTGAATCTTTAACTGCTTTTGTAATTTTATAAAGACGGTCTGGGTCTCTTGTTAATGCAGAACCTGCTCCGCTTTTAATAATCTTTGGAACAGGACATCCGCAGTTTATGTCTATGCATTCACAATGAGTTTTTTCAAGGACAATCTGAGCTGCTTGAGCCATAACGTCTTCTTCTCCGCCAAAAATCTGTACGGAATAAGCTTTTTCGTTACAGGCGCGGGCCATTAAAACTTCTGTTTTTTGATTTTTACGAACCAAAGCCTCTGCACTTACCATCTCGGTATAAGTAAAACAAGCCCCGTTTTGAACACAAACGGAGCGGAAAGCAGAGTCGCTGTATCCGGCCACAGGAGCCAGAAAAATATTTCCCTTTAATTCAATATTCCCGATTTTTACAGGATGATAGTAATTCATCTTAATCAATCAAGAGGGAGATTAAATGCTTTGCAGCTGTTTTTCCAGAGCTGTTCACTCAATTCTTCCAGATCCATTTCGAGCATTTCTGCAAGGAATTTTGCTGTAGAAGGCAAATAAGCAGGCATTGTTCTCTTTTTCTCGCGGAATTCTGCAGGAATCATGAACGGACTTTCTGTTTCAATCAAAATGCGGTCTACAGGGATGTTCAAAACTGTTTCGTGAAGGTTTCTTGCATTTCTGTATGTTAAATTACCTGCAAATGAGAACCAGATATTCTTATCAAGGCATTTTTTTGCATATTCAGCATCTTCCGAATAACAGTGGAGGATTGCTCCGGCATCAGGAAGGCGTTCTGAAAGTACATCGTACAAATCTCTTCCTGCATCTCTGTTATGAATGATTACAGGGAGCTTATGCTTCTGTGCAAGTTCCAGCTGAGTAATAAACAATTCAATCTGAGATCTTTTATCTCCAAACTGTTTAAAATAATCAAGGCCGGTTTCTCCAACTGCAACTACATTAGGCAATTCAAGATATTTTTCTATTGTATTGTAGTAATCCGGGCCCGGGTTTGTTACTTCTGACGGAGCAACACCAACAGCGTGGTAAATTCCAGAGATAGACTTTAAATTTCCATATACTCTTGGAAAATCGAGTAAACTATTATTAATGCTAACAATTCTTGTAACTCCGGCTTTTTTTGCCTGCTGAATTACGCGAAATTGTTCAATAGGGTCATCGTATATAAGCCCGATGTGGGCATGAGTATCAAAAAACTTCATGGCTTTCTTCCTGATTGGCGGGTTATACTAATTAGCTTCTCCAACTAATTATTTAACTGTTTTCTACCGATAAAGATAACACAGGTTTTTAGTATCGTCAACTTATTTATTTGACACGCTTGAAACTAACATGTTATACTGTAAAGAATTCATAATGGTATTATGCCCGGAGTTTATTTTGGCAACTAAACAGAAAAAAAACAAAAAATTAAATAGATACTATTACGCAAAGTCAAATACAAAACTTTCTCAATTCGGTAAAAAAGTTGGAAATTTATTTGTAAGAATCTTTAAGATTTTAGACAGTAAATTAACTATCATGATTGTACCGCACTCAAAAAGCAGAGTAATCAATTTCCAGACAAATGTTTTTGCTTTATTCTTAACTCTCTTTTTAACTGTAGGAATTATTTTTTCTTTCTTCTATTTTAATAAAAAATCAATTTCAGCAAATATGACAATTGCTTCTCTGGAAACACAGAACAGAGAAACACTTGCAAGCCTTGATCAGCTCCGCGATGAAAACGCAAACCTCTTCCAGGCTGCTAAAAAATTCCAGGCTTCTTTATCACAGAGTCTTTCGCTTATCGGTATTGATCAGGTAAGCTCAAATAATAATTCAACAGTTTCTACAAGTGACCTTTCGGCTCTCTTTAATTCAAAAGAGATTGTTTCAGGTTCTTCAAAAGAAATTGCAGATATCCAGGAAGTTACACGCTATCTTGAAGGTGCTATTAATCCGATTGAACAGATTGGAAAAATGCTTAAAACACAACAGTCGCTCTTTACAGAGATTCCTAGTGTTTGTCCTTTAAAAGCTGCTAACCTCCACGTTTCAATGGCATTCGGACCAAACATCCATCCATTAAAGAATTTCTGGTACATCCACAAGGGAATTGACCTTTCTACATATCGTTCGGGAGACCCTGTAATTGCAGCTGCTTCCGGTCAGGTTGTTACAGTTGGTTACGATACAGGTTATGGTAACTACGTAATCATTAAACATAATCACGGTTTTTATACTCGCTATGCACACTTGAGCGCATTCAGAGTTCAGAAAGGTCAGCTTGTAAATCAGGGTGATGTAATCGGTAATGTTGGTAACACTGGTAATACAACCGGTCCACACCTTCACTACGAAGTTCACATCGGTTCTGATGTAGTTGACCCTGCAAAATACTTAAACATCAAACTTTCAGCAAAATAGGTTTATCATGGCATTAGTTTTCGACGACATTTCCTTTAACACATTAATAGGTAACGGCTCTTCTATTTCCGGCGATGTTCATATTAACGGATGTGTAAGAATCGATGGTGATGTGGACGGAAATATCGAAACAGACGGAAACATCAACATTGGTGAAAACGCAAGAATCCGCGGAAACATTACTGCAAAGGCTGTAATCGTTGGCGGAATCGTTCTTGGTAATATCTATGCAGACAAGGAAGTAACATTGCTTTCTGATTCAGCTGTTATGGGCGATGTTGTTTCTCATAAGGTTCAGATTGAAGACACTGCAAAGTTCCACGGACACTGTATTTCCATCCGCGACGAAGAAAAATATACTGCAGAAAAAGACAAATACCTTCAGTCTAAAGCTATTAAAGAGAGAGTTGTTCTTTCATGAGCGAGATTAATTCTCTTAATTCAGCTTCCTACTACGCAGGTATTCAGAATGCCAGTTCTGAAGTTAAAAGAGAACAGAAAAAAGAAAACGTCAAAAAATCATCCCGCTTAAAATTTACAGAATTAATTAAATCTTCATAGAATTCAGATAATTCTATTTCTTTAAAGGGATTTCCTTCTGAAATAAAGAATATGTCGGTTGAACAGGCCGCCATTTATCTTAAAGACCAGATAGATCTTTCGGGAAACGTACTTTGCGTGGATCCTTCGCAGAAAAACCTTGATGATTTTAAGGAAAAGGTTCAGCAGTTTATCCGCTACCTGGTTTTAAATAACTTTGAAATTACGAAAAAGACAAGACGTGGATTTGCTTCTCCGCTCAATGCTTTTTCAAATTATAATACACAAAAAAGACCAAAAGACCCTAGAACAAACATCGTGCTTATCAACGAATCGCTTGATAAACTAGCACGGGGAATGCTCATAGGGCAAAAAAACAATCTTAAACTTCTGGAGCAAGTAAATCAAATTAAAGGTTTGATTGTAGACTTGATGCAGGCATAATCGATATACTAAAAAAAGTGGTGAACAAATGAGTGATATTTTTGAAAGCGACATAAATGAAGAAAACGAAAACCTTTCGGCCCTTGAAGACACAGATCAGAACGTCATCGAAACCGAAAATCTGGTTATTGATTTTACTCTTTATCATTTAAAACTCGAATACTCAAGCGAAACTTTATACGCTAAAACAAATAATAATCTTACATTAAAACCCGGTGAATACGTAATTGTTCCAACACGTTACGGAAAAGATATGGCACTGGTTTTAGGTGAATCTAAAAAACCAATCGGTATTAAACAGAGCGACATTGTTGTTGTAGAACGCAAGGCCTCTAAAGAAGATTTACAAAAGCGCGAAGAATTAAAGAAAAAAGAAAAGGAAGCTTTCCCTGTATTTAAAGAAAAGGTTGCATTGCATAAGCTTGATATGAAGCTTGTTGATGTTCACTTTCTTTTTGAAGAACAGAAGGCTTTATTCTTCTTTAGCTCAGATAACCGCGTAGACTTCCGTGAGCTTGTAAAAGACCTTGTTTCTGTTTTCAAGATGAGAATTGAACTCCGCCAGATTGGTGTAAGAGATGAATCTCGCATTACAGGCGGTCTTGGTGTTTGCGGTAGACCTTTCTGCTGCCACGCTGTTTCCGATAAATTAAAACCTGTTTCAATCAGAATGGCTAAAGACCAGAACCTTTCGCTTAATTCCATGAAGATTTCGGGTCAGTGCGGAAGACTTTTATGCTGTCTTTCTTATGAATTTGACTGGTATAACGAAGCACACAAGAGTCTTCCTTCCGAGGGTGTTCATATTTTCTACGACGGAACAAACTTTAAGATTACAGAAGTTAATCCTCTTACAAATATGGTTAAAATGCTTGGCGAAGACGGCCGCTTACTCGAAGTAAATGCAAAACGCTTTACACACGACAATAATCGCTGGAAAATAGACTAAAATTTACATTTTTTCTGTTAAAATTTAAAAGTATCATTTATAATTAAATTTATGATATACGCAAAGAAAATTACTAAGCTTTATGATACTTTTTTTAAAATTCCGGACAATCAGATTGAGTTTATTTCGGATTTTTTGAAAACAAGACAGAATCCAGCAAGAATTCTTGATATTGAATGCGGTACAGCTCAGGCCGGAACTATCCTTGCAGAACAGGGACACGACTTAACTGCAATAGACACACACAAAGATTTTATAGTTTATCTGAACAAAAAATACAAAAAGATGAAAAGCAACTGCCATTTCTACAATCTTGGTACAATGGACGTTGCACGCTTTTTAAAAAGAGAAAGCTATGATATAGCACTCTGTGTAAACAGCCGTCTTCTTTTTATTTCCGATAAAATTCTTTTTACAAAATTCCTTTTTGATACAAAAATCATGCTCGCTCCAGGCGGAATCTTTGTAATTGATATTGCAAACTTTAACAACGTTAATTTTGGTGCAGAAACAATCACTCTTCCTACAAGAGAATCCATGGCAAATTCTTTGTCTGTTTCTTTAACAAGAGGAAGTTTGAATTATTCCCTCAACGTTACAATGACAAAGTCCAGAAACAAGGAAGTAACAATTATCGATAATGAACCATCTTATCCGTTTACAAAGCAGACAATCGAAACTGCCGCAAACGATGTTCGTTATTCTTCAATCGAATTCTTTTCGGACTACAGGGGAACACCTTTTACAGAAAATGCAGAACGCTTAATCTGCGTGCTTCATAAATAGACTGAATTGTAACATATTATATTTTTTACTATAATATGTTTTATGAAAGCATCTAAATTTATTATTTCGACTCTGCGTGAAGCTCCAAACGACGCAGTTATTTCCAGCCATCAGCTTATGATGCGCGCTGGACTCATTCGTAAACTTGGAAACGGACTCTACTCTTATATGCCTATGGGACTTAAGGCTTTCCGTAAAGTAGAAAACATTATTCGCGAAGAACTTGATAAAGCGGGCATGCTCGAAATGAAGCCCACAGTAATACAGCCCGGAGAAATCTGGAAGGAATCGGGACGCTGGGAAAAAATGGGTCCTGAAATGCTCAAGCCACAGAACCGCGGCGGCCAGGATATGGTTGTTTCTCCTACAGCAGAAGAAGCATTTACAGCATTGGTTCGCGACGGACTTACTTCTTACAAACAGCTTCCATTCACACTCTATCAGATTAATACAAAATATCGTGATGAAATCCGCCCTCGCTACGGTGTAATGAGAGGACGTGAATTTACAATGATGGATGCATATTCCTTTGACAAAGACCAGAAGGATCTTGATGCTTCTTACGAAAATGCAGCAGCCGCTTATAGAAAAATCTTTAAACGCATGGGCCTTGAAACAATCTCTGTAAAAGCAGATACAGGTGCCATGGGTGGTTCAGGCTCAGAAGAATTCATGGTAGAAAGCGAAGTTGGTGATGATACACTTATTCTCTGCCCTGAATGTAAATATGCTGCAAACGTTGAAAAAGCTTCTTGCAAAGACGACGTTGCTTTGGATAAGGACGGAAAACCTCAGGCTAAAACAGATAAGGCTGTAGAAGAGATTCCAACTCCTGATGTAAAAACAATTGATGATCTTTCTGAATTCTTAAAAACAACACCTCAGTCATTTATTAAAACTTTGATTTACCGCGTAGAAAACCCTGGAATCGACATTAAAGGAAACTTTGTTGCCGTATGTATCCGCGGAGACCTCGATGTAAACGAAGCAAAACTCTGTGCACTCTTAAAAGCAAGCTCAGTAGAACTCGCAGAAGAAGCAGATGTTATCAAAATTACAGACGCACCGGTTGGATTTGCAGGTCCTGTAAAACTTACAAAAGCACCGGTAATTGCAGATAACACAGTAATGAACATGCACGATGCAGTAACAGGCGGTCTTAAGAAGGATGTTCACTTTATCCACGTAGAACCGGGCCGCGATTTTACACCATTTATGACAGCCGATGTACGCATTGTAAAACCTGGCGACATCTGTCCTGAATGCGGCGGAACCTTCTATTCTAAAAAAGGAAACGAGCTTGGACACATCTTTAAGCTTGGCGAAAAATATACTAAATCAATGAACGTAACTTACCTTGATGTAAACGGAAAGCTTACAACTCCAATTATGGGCTGTTACGGAATTGGTGTAGACAGAACTTTAGCAAGTATTATCGAAGCACACCACGACGACAACGGTATTAAATGGACAATGAGTACAGCACCGTTCCAGGTAGCAGTTGTACCGGTTATGTATAAAGAAAAGATGAAGGAAGTTGCTGATAAGATTTACGAAGAGCTTTTAGCATCCGGCGTTGATGTTCTTTTGGACGACAGAGATGAACGCCCTGGTGTTAAATTCAAGGATGCAGACCTTATCGGTTATCCAATCCGCATTGTAGTTGGAGACAAAAACCTTCCTAATGTTGAGCTTAAAGTTCGTTCTGCAGAAAACCCTGATTTAGTTCCTGCAGAAGAGGCAGCTAAAAAGGCCGTTCAGATTATAAAAGATGAACTTGAGCGCTTAAATGCCTAAAATATAGGTTAAAAAACGCAGATTTTGATAAAGTAACTTTTACAAAATCTGCGTTTTTTTATTTATATACACAATTTATAAGAAAAGGAAAATAAAATGAAGAAATTAATACTTATTCTTTCAATTTTAATCTGTACACTAACAGCGGCTTTTAGTATGCCAGGCTTTACTCCTTACATTAAGGATACTTCGGGAGAGTTTGTTTATTACAGAGATTACTCTTTTGCAAGAGAAAGCTACATCGGTATTTTAGGCTACAGCGATTCTGAATACCAGATTCGATACATTGCACCTGCTGATTCAAAATTAAAGCTTCCTAGAAAAGAAATTGCACTTTTAATCAAGGTAAATCCTAAAAGCAATTATATGGAGCTTACAGGAGAATCAATCCTTTCGGAAATGACAAACAACCAGGAAGATATTGATATTATGAACTATCTTCACGACATTCTTTATGAATTCTCTTCAAGAAGAAATAAGGTTTTGTCTGTTTCGCCAATGGATAAAAACTATGTATTAAACAAGGATTATATCAACAACGGAATTACAGTTTCTGATGAATATGAACAGTTTGGCGGCAAGGTAAAAATCACTTACGACTGCCTTATTCCATTCTTTAATCTTAAATGCATTAAAGACAACACAGGAAAAATCCTTTTGGAATGCGTAACAATCGGTTGTTTAAGATCCAATAATGATAAAACCTTTGAAACCTTTGCTCCAATCGACCTTTCAAACCTTGATAAAAAGCTTGAACTTATGAATACAAAGCCTAAAGCAAAGCTTATCAAATACGAAGGAACCTCTGTAATGCTTGATTCACACTGGAAACAGGGAACAGATAATATCTACACCTTTGGAGACGAAGCTGTTAGTGTTCTTTCAACAATCAAAACAGAAGATACAGATTTTATAAAGCTTTCTTTAACTCTTGCAAGAACACTTTTATGGAGTTCAGAAGGACAGTATACAAACTTCCGCGACATTTCTTTTTCAATGAATAAGAGTAAAAAGGAATTAAAGCTTTTAATTACACACTACGGAGAAACTGCTACAAAAGAAGCAATTGTACTTTGCGGTGATAAAACAAACAAAAAAAATATTCACTACTTTGGACTTATAGTTAAACACCATGCCTTTTCTACAAGAAACAAATATTATGAGAATATCTTAAATAGTTTTAAAGTAGAATAGATTAAACGGGATTATTTAGGAAAAGAATTTTTACTCAGCGGAGATCCAATCCACTGACCTTCGCTTCCTAAATAATCTTTTTTTTGCCCTTCAATCATAAACTGAACGCTGCTTACAGTAGAAAATGTTGTAGCAGTGTACACAATCTGCATGAGCTGTCCTATATAGCCTTCAACCCCTACAGGATTTATTTCAAAAGCTTCGTTAAAATTAAGATATGCAACTCCATTAGAAACCTTGGCACTCAAAAGCCTTGTTCCTTCAGGAATTAAAGACATACAGTTCTTTTCTGCAGCCTGTTTTGTATCTGGACCTTTTATTAAAAGATTGATTGCTGTTGTTAAAGGTGAGTCATTTTTTTCTACCGAACGCTTAACCATTTTGCGGTTTACAGAGCCATCGGAATCTATTTCTACAAAGCAAAGCTGATAAGTTGTATACTGAACCGGGGATGCAGGCTTTTCAACCTTTGGTGTTTCCTTTTTAGGCTCTTCTTTTTTTGGAGTTTCTTCAATTTTTACAATTGGATTTGCTTCGTCCACAGGTCTTACGTTTCCTGCAACATCACCCTGAACATTAATAGTCAAAGGAACCTCTTCCTGCAAAGGAATCTGTTCTTCTGCAGACGGTGTGTTTGAAACGTGATTCTGTACGAATTCCGGAGTTTTTCCAAAAACTCTTCAAAAAAATCTGTCTCTTTAAGATTTGTGAACATCTGATCTTTTTTTACAAGAAATAAAATAAATACAATCAGTGCAACTAAGAGACAACATGCAACGGCTAAGCCTGTACTTCTTTTCTTACTCATAATACCCTTATTATCGGCATTATTTTGCTAAATATTCATTAATTGAAGCAGCTGCTTTGCGTCCTTCTCCCATTGCAAGAATAACTGTGGCAGCACCAAGAACGATGTCTCCACCAGCCCATACCTTTGCATGAGAAGTAGCCTGTTTTTCGTCTACAGTGATGTGGCCCTTTGCATCTGCATTAAGACCAGGTGTTGTAGAAACAAGCAGAGGATTTGAACCGTTTCCAAGAGCAACAATCATAGCATCGCATGCAACATCGTGTTCTGAACCAGGAATTGGAACAGGAGAGCGACGTCCCGAAGCATCTGGTTCTCCAAGCTCATAACGAAGACAGCGAACACCACAAACGTGTCCTGTTTCATCTCCAAGAACTTCTACAGGGTTTTCGAGGAAACGGAAATTAACTCCTTCTTCTTCTGCGTGTCCAATTTCTTCAAGACGAGCAGGCATTTCGTTACGTGTACGGCGGTAAACAACATCTACAGTTTCAGCACCAAGACGGAAAGCCATACGTGCAGCATCCATAGCAACGTTACCGGCACCACAAACTACAACATGCTTTGCTTCGTAAATAGGAGTTGCAGCGTGTTCTTTGTCGTAACCTTTCATAAGGTTTGCACGTGTAAGATATTCGTTTGCAGAGAATACACCAATAAGGTTTTCTCCAGGAATATTTAAGAATTTTGGAAGACCGGCGCCTGTTCCAACGAAGGCAGCATCGAATTTCTTTTCGTTTAAAAGCTGTTCAAGAGTATTTGTACGGCCTACAAGGAAGTTTGTTTCAAACTTTACGCCGATTTTCTTAAGAGTTTCAATTTCGTCCTGAACGATTTTCTTTGGAAGACGGAATTCAGGAATACCGTACATCATTACACCACCGGCTTTGTGGAAGGCTTCGAAAACTGTTACTTCATGACCGGCACGAGCACAATCAGCAGCAACTGTAAGACCTGCAGGACCAGCACCAATGATTGCAACCTTTTTTCCAGTCTTTGGAGCAACTACAGGCATTGTTACCTGGCCGTTTTCTCTTTCCCAGTCTGCAACAAAGCGTTCAAGACGTCCAATAGAAACAGCCTTTTCCGGAGATTTCCAGATTTTACCAACTGTACATTTTCCCTGACACTGTTTTTCCTGAGGACATACTCGTCCACAGATTGCAGGAAGAAGGGATGTTTCCTTGATTGTATCTACAGCGGCTTTGAATTCGCCCTTTGCAACTTCTGCAATAAATTTTGGTATATTGATGTTTACAGGACAACCTTCCATACAGAATGGTTTTGCGCACTGTAAACAGCGGTTTGCTTCGATAATAGCCTGTTCTTTAGAAAATCCGAGTGCTACTTCGTCCATCTGTCTTGCTCTTTCTTTTGGATCGCGTGCAGGCATTTCCATCTGAGGAATAGCGTTGCGGTCTTTTGCTGTAAGAGGACCAGCCTTTAATTTTTCCTGTAATTTGTTATATTCTTCTGTTACGTCTATCATCTTTTTCCTCTTATTACTTTGCTAATTTATCTGCTTCTGCCTGAAGTTTGCATTTGTGGAAATCTTCTGTTTCGCGGTCTTTGAATGATTTCATACGCATCATCATATTGTCCCAGTCTACAAGGTGGGCATCAAATTCAGGACCGTCTACACAAACGAACTTAGTTTTACCGTCATAACTTACACGACAGCCACCGCACATACCGGTTCCGTCAATCATGATTGTATTTAAAGAAACTGTTGTTTTAATTCCGAATGGTTTTGTTGTTGCAGCACAGAACTTCATCATAATTGGAGGTCCGATTGCAATTACTTCTGCAGGTGGTGTCTGACTTTCACACATTTCCTTAAGTGGAACTGTAGAAACACCCTGACGTCCTGCTGAACCGTCGTCTGTCATGATGATTACTTCATCTGCCAGAGCCTTCATCTCTTCTACATAAATAAGAAGGTCCTTTGTGCGGGCTGCAATAATCATAATTACTTTATTTCCGGCTGCTTTGTGTGCCTGAACGATTGGATAACATGGTGCTACACCAAATCCACCGCCAACTACAACAACCGGTGCGTCATATTTTTCGATTTTTGAAGGATTTCCAAGAGGTCCCAGAATTGTAGGAAGTTCCTGTCCTGCTTCCATAAGTGAAAGCTTATAAGTTGTGGCTCCTACTGCCTGGAAAACGAGAGCAATCCAACCTTCTTCTGCATTTGCGTCTGCAATTGTAAGAGGTACGCGCTCTCCAAATTCAGCTTCTACCTGAATAATAACAAACTGTCCTGCTTTTCTGTTGCGGGCAATTTCAGGTGCTTGAACTTTCATATAAAATACACCTGCAGAAAGCTGTTTTTTTTCAATAATTTTAAACATCTTAAGTCCTCTTTAAAACTTGATTGACTTATAATTTTACTGAACGACACTAATTGCGTCAATTGTCATTTTAGCAAAGAGGCTTTTATTATTTTTTTGTTTTCTACATACCCACAGAAACCTGGGCAAAGGCACCAACACCGGCTCCTCTAAAGCTTCCTGTAAAGCTTGAAGATTCAGCGGCCACACCAACCATCAATTCAAAGATTCTTAAGTTAATATCAACCTTGAATTTATGTGAATAAATCTTGTCTGTGCGCTCTGTTGAAACATAAAAATTCAATACGTTCCAGAAACCAAGCCTCATTCCAAGGAAATAGTCGAAATAAAAGTCGGTTTTAACGCCTTCGGAAGCAAACGGATGTTCAATTCCAAGTCCAAGGCCGGCATAATAATCCATTACACCATTAAAAGGATGGAATTTTCCGTTGATATTAAACTTCATCGGGCGGTTTAATGTAATTGTTTCGTCCCTTACTTCGGACTTAGTCATTTCATAATTAAACTGAGGGTTTCCAATATCCATGATTGTTGTGTGCATGGAAGAAGTAACCTTATAATCAGAAACTTTATTGATTTTACAAGGATAAATCGGGATTCTTGCACTTCCATAGAGTGTGAGATATCTGTATAAATCATAGCTTGCGGCTACTGTCAAATCAAATCCGCAGTTTTTAAGCACATGGATATAGTCGTTCTGGAAAATAAATTCCGGATCAAACTTTCCTTCTGCATTAAAGAACTGATAATCCGAGTGAATTGCAAGATTCCCTACTAAATCATAACCGAATTCACCGCTTTCTGAGTTGGAAATTACAACCTTTGATTCATCTGCAGAAAGATGGAAGAGGGCATAATAAATGTTCGGGCTGACAGTAAGAGAAAATTTCTTTGTATTCCAGCCCACATCAAGTCCTACATAACCAAAGGCATCGGCATATCCGTTTACATCGATGTTTATATCTTCATTGATTGTGTTTCCGTAACCAATAAAATCGAACAATGCTTTTCCGATTCCAATGGTTGAATAAACATCAACACCAATATTCAGCTTTAATACAAGACCGTTTGGAATATCAAGACCAAAGGAAACTTTAGGCTTTGCATCCAGAATCATCTTAAAGCCGTCTTCGCCCATATTATCTGCAATCTGAGTAAAATCAATTAAAACCTTTTCCTGCAAAACATCCTTTGTTCCAATAAGGTTGTTGGAAAAATTAACAGGAAGATCGATTGTTACGTCAAAATAACGTTCATTAAAAAATCGTTCTTCGGCAAAAGCGGAAAGAGAGAAAATTGCAGATATAAAAAGTACAGTAAAAAGTCTTTTCACTTTAGTCGCCTCCCCATATTTTTATTTCTTTTCCATTTGTATTTATACCAAGATCTATTTTAGATTTAATTCCCATTTTTCTAGGCACTGCAAGAGATCCAGCCTTTAACCTTATGAGAGCCGATGGTTGAAGAGGGAAGGTATTCAAAAGTGTTGTAGGGTTTTCTGAATATTTTCCGCCGCTTAAAGAAAGGGTCTTTGTTTCAAATACACTGCCAGAGCCGTCCATATCCATAATAATCTGTATATCGCTGGAAGAGATGAACGGTTTTTTAGTAGGAGCATAAGCAATGGAAACTGATTCTATAATTTCCAGAGCCTTTGAAATATTTCCTAAATCTGTTGGACCCGAACGATGCATTACATCCCAGTTAGCATCAGATGTATCTACGTTCATAAGCTGAATAATATCAATATCTACATCAGACAAGAGGTTTACTTCGAGAGGAAGAATAATGAGTGCTACAATCTTAATTGATGTATTTGTAGAATTCTGCAATGCATCGTGATTGATTGTAATTTCTCCGCTTCCTCCTGTTGTTAATCCAAGGTTATAATCAATTCCAAGCTTACTTCCAGGATTTGTTGTTGTTGCATTCAAAATAGGAGCCATATCAGATGGAAATCCGCCTGTTACAACAGAAGTAACCATATTGTCGTCTGTTTTTACCAAAGTTGGTTCTACGGCAAAGTTCAATACTTCATTAGTTGAAGAAGTTCCAAGAATATAGTGATCGTAGCCAGCAATAGGAGCATCACTTGAGTTTGCAAGGAAGAACTTTATTTTTCCTGAGAATTTTGGATTATTAAAAGCTGTAAGGTTTGGAATATCGCAGTAAAGGTGTACCGGTAATTCCTTAAGGGTAATTCTATCAGAAATTGTTGTGTGCAATGCTGTATCAAGAGAGCTGAATAAAGAGCCAAGATTAAAGTCCATGCACATGTTTCCGCTTGAAGATAAGTTTCCTGAATCGATTGTTATGTCTTCCCAGTTCAAAACAGGGGTAACTTCAACTTTTACCTTATATGTTTTTCCAGGTTCTACATTAACCGCAATAATTTTTCCTGCAGTTGAGCCTGGTAAATCAAGGTTTGCTGCAAAATCAATTTTTGTGGTGCTTGTAATTACAGTTTCGTTTGTGCTTGTTGTAAGAAAGCTTACTTCCTGGTTTGATTTTCCTGCTTCAAGAATCTGGTCTGTTGTACCGGTTAATCCTAAGAAGTTTGATTCAACGTCTTTAAGTGTAAAATCGTTTCCGCTTGGGAATGTGTTTGTATATTTTACTTTAATACCGCAGCCTTCTTTCCAGTTGATTTTTTTAACCATAGTTTTTGCTTCGTCCGGTAAATCCTGATTTACATTGATTGATGTATCTGTTCCGTCTGGAAGCTTAACACGAACACTCTGAATCAAAGGAATATCTGTGCTCATTGTTATTTTTGGCTTTTTATTAAAGTAGATATCTGCGTTAGAAAAATTAACTGTTAAATCTAAAGTTGCGTCTATATCCTGGTTTGTAAAGGTTACTCCGCCAAGATCTGTTGTGTCTCCATTAATTGTTGCAGTTAATCCGCCTGTAAGAGCAATTGTTTTATTCAAAGAAACTCCAGTCCAGCCCGGTGTTTCGATAATACAGCTTAAAGAGCTTCCTGTTCCAAAGGTACATTCTTCCAGAGAGTCGTTACCGGTTCCTACTGGGAATGATGTAGAAAGCTGAGGTAAATCTACAGGGCTTGCAGAGGTTACTCCGTGTGCCGATTTTAATTTACTTGAATCCTTGATAACGCCTGCAAAGTTTTCCGAGGAAGCGTTTTCAAAGGCAATATAGGTGTATGCTCCGTAAAGAGACTTTCCTGAAATATCTAAGGTCGCTTTTCCGCCGGAAATTGTTGTCTGTGCAATTTTTGTTGTTTGTGCATCTGAATCTGTTGCAGCACTATAAAGGGCAACTCTTCCGCTTAAAGAAGTATCTGTTGTTGTAATTTCAATGAGACCGTTATTATAAATTACGTGGTCAAAGTTTGAAGCAAAGTTTACCTGCTGTAGTGTATCTCCACCGTCAATTCCTCCGGCAAAAGTAACCATAGCATTTACCATGGCGTTAATTACATCAATATCAAATTCCTGGGATGTATTTAAATTTACAGCCGGTATTGCAATTTCCTGTTCAAAGCTCATGGCACTGAGGCTGCTTCCTAAATCTGTGCTCGCCATAAAAGAACTAAAGTCCAAAGGGATTTCCTGAATAGGCACACGAATTAAGAACATCTGTTTCTGCTGGTTTCCGCCCGGATTATAATCATAAGCCTGCATTCCACCGCTCATGGAACCGCTCAAAAGAGTTGAAAGGTTAAAATGTTCAGACAAATCCATGTCTAATTCAGTTATTGTAAAGTTATATTTTGCATGAGTTGTAACTGCAACTTCCTTAGGTAAAGAAATATTTGTAATATCATTAACACAACCGATTACAAACAGAGAAATAAATAACAATGCCGGTAAAATACTCTTCTTCATAAATATCTCCTGAAAAAAATAACCTTTTAAAACCACCCTATTATATCATCGGCAGGAATTAAAAGGTTACACATATTTTAAGAAATTTTTAAGAATTCACTTATTTTTAACTGTATTCTACCATAAATTTGTTATTTTTGGTTAAAAAATGCAGCAAAAGGATTATAGTTCATTCCTTCGTCGGAATTCTGTGTATACTTCTTGTTTTCAGCACTGTCGGCCTTAAAGTCGCTGTGATTTTTCTTTACAACAACTCGTCTTGCATTGCCCGAAGTACCGTTGTTTGCAGGATTAGGACGCTCGGTTCTTTTTGGTGCCGATTTTTGTCCTGTTCCCGCTCTTGAAGCAGCATCGCTCTTTAACGAAAGACTGATTCGTCTTCTTACCTGATCAAGCTCAAGGATTGTAAATTCGTGAACATCGCCAACCTTTACAACCTCCATAGGATCTTTAATAAAGTTGTCGCTCAATTCAGAAACGTGAATCAATCCTGTTTCATGAAGACCAATATCAACAAAGGCACCAAAATCAACTACGTTTTTAATCTTTCCTGTTACCTTCATTCCTTCTTTTAAGTCTTCAAACTGAACAACACCCTTCTGCATAATTGGAGCAGGATATCCGTCGCGTGGGTCACGGTTTGGCTTTTGCAATTCATCTACAATATCCTGAACTGTCGTTACACCAAGATTATATTTTGCAGCAACCTCATCAATTTTAGAAGAAGTAACCTTTTCGCCGTTTTTGATTACAGAAAGGAACTCTCTTGCAGCGTCGTAATTTTCAGGGTGAACCCAAGTATTATCAAGAGGATCATCGCTTTCTGCTATCTTC
Source organism: Treponema sp. (assembly GCA_017962965.1). GTDB lineage: Bacteria > Spirochaetota > Spirochaetia > Treponematales > Treponemataceae > Treponema_D. The sequence goes on from JAGCUI010000007.1 coordinate 16,678, forward strand.
AAAAATCCTGCACACTGTTCATATGCCTTAGGACCAAGTCCCGGAACATTCTTTAAATCTTCGCGGCTCTTGATTTTTCCGTTTGCATCGCGGTAAGCAACAATTTTCTTTGCTGTAGTTCCGTTAATTCCAGAAACATATTTAAGAAGAGAATAGCTTGCTGTATTAAGGTTTACACCAACATTATTTACTACCGAGCCTACAACTTCATCAAGCTGTTCTGCAAGCTTTTTCTGGTTTACATCATGCTGATAAAGTCCTACACCAATAGCCTTAGGATCAATCTTTACAAGCTCAGAAAGAGGGTCCTGAAGGCGGCGTCCCATAGAAATAGCTCCACGGATTGTTAAGTCTAAATCCGGGAATTCTTCGCGGGCAATGTCGGAAGCAGAATAAACTGAAGCACCAGATTCATCTACAACTGTATAAACTACATCACTGTAATTTTCGCTGATTACCTTGCTTACAATTGCCTGAACTTCCTGGCTGCCTGTACCGTTTCCAACTGCAACAACCTGAATGTCGTATTTATCGATAGCGTCGTTAATCTGTTTGTATGAATCTTCTGGGTCCTGTACCTGGAAGAACTTAAAGTATCCAAGATATTTTCCTGTTTCATCTAGGGCGGCACACTTAGTACCGGTTCTGATACCAGGGTCTACACCAAGAACGCGGCTTCCTTTAATAGGCTGAGTCATCAAAAGGTTCTTTAAGTTTTCGCTAAAGATTCCAATTCCGTGAACATCTGCTTCGTCTGCTTCGTCGCTACGGATTTCACGGATTACTGCAGGAGAAAGAAGGCGAACAACACCATCTTCAATTGCGTCCGAATGATATTTATTGTTGATTGTATATTTTTTCTGTAAAAGCTTTACGGCTGAATCTACATCAACATCAATTGTTACTTCAAGAGCACCTTCGCGTTCTGCACGGTTGATTGCAAGAATGCGATGTGGTTTTACCTGATTCAAAGGTTCTTTAAAATCCCAGTACATCTGGTAAGTTGATTCTTTCTTTGCTGTTTCTTCGTCTTTACCTTCCGGAACAATACCTTTTGTAACCATGTTTCCCTCTTTTAAGTAAAGAGAATGAATTGCTTCGCGGTTTGAAGTTTCCTGACTTACTCTTTCTGCAATAATATCCTTTGCACCTTCGAGTGCGTCTTGTGCAGTTTCTACGTTTAATGCAGAATCTTCGTTATCTGTTTTAATGTATTTTTCTGCTTCTTTTTCGCAGGCTGCATCATCATGTTCTGCGATAATGAAATCTGCAAGCGGTTCAAGACCTTTTTCTGCAGCAATCATTCCGCGTGTCTTTTTCTTTTTCTTGAACGGAGCCCAGAGATCTTCGAGTGCAGTTAAAGTTGTTGCAGACATTGCGGCATTATATAAAGATTCTGTTAATTTTCCCTGTGCAAAAATGCCTTTTACAATTTCGAGTCGTCTGTCTTCCAGATTTTTATATGATTTAAAAAGATGATCGCAGTCTCTAACCTGAACTTCATCCAAAGAGCCGTGTTTTTCTTTTCGGTAACGGCTGATAAAAGGTATGGTACATCCTTCGTTTACAAGGCTGATTACAGCGCTTACCTGCTGAAGACGGATGTTCAATTCCTCAGCAATTTTTTTCATGATGTCAACTTCGTTAACAACAAGTGAGTCGATTAATTCTTGTGTAAATTCCATAAATGTTGCATGCGTTTTTTAATAACGCTTTTTCCCCTAAAAGATATGTAGCAACATTTTACAGATTAATTTCCATATCTTCAACATTATTCGGTAAATTCTTGTTCTCGATCATAGAAAGAGTAACTTTACCAAGAAGATTTCTGTAGTTATTAACCATGAGATTATAGATATTCGGAACTACTAACTGTTTGTAACGCTCGCTCAATCCGTTTAATCCGTTATCATCAAGGAAGGCAAATACATAGAGGGTATCATGTTCACCAACTGCACGCTTCATCATTAAAACTGCGTTGGCCCTGATTAATAGTCCTTTTAAACGGAAATCCATTGCATCTATACGTTCAAACTCTTTAATGTTCAATTTTTCGTTAGGATAGATAAATGAAAAGTGAGAAAGACTTATATCCTGCATTGTTCCTGAATACTGAGTTCCTTCGTGGAAAAAAGCAAAGGTGTATGCTTTTGTACAAAGGGCACGAATATTTTTACGTCTTCCCTGTGCCTGGTTTGCATACAAAATCTTTTGGATAATCCAGAAGTTTTCGTTTTTATTGTATTCAAGCTGAACACATCCGCACTTAATTCCAAGGTCGTAGTTGAATAATTTTTCGAGCTTTCCTTTTACTTCCTTATCCGGCTTTTTAACAAAGGTAACGCCGATATAAATCTTGTTTTCGTATTTAAACTGAAGGTCGCTGATAAAATTATACCAGTTCAAGTCCGGAATGCTGTAATCAATATTAAAAATCAAAATAATGTCATGGAAAATTGAAACAAGCATGTCGATTTTCTGATCTAACGGCATGTTTTTATTATATTCAACGAAATAACATTCATAGCCCAGAGCAAAATAATCTTCGAGGTAGTTTTCCGGAAACAAGGACATGTCCGGCGTGATGAAAAAGGTTTTTCTGCCTAATGCAAAATCTTTAATAGTAATTGCCAAATTCTTCTCCTGAATTTTCAAACGATTTTGTAAACGTTTTTGATAAACTTTTTGGCAAGTAATATTATACTATAGTATTGAGAATAAATAAAATTTTTTTTCTATATTTTAAAAACTTTTTTAAGACTAAATAAATCTGAATACCTGACGATGTTCAGCCATATTTGTCTTATCTGCAACAATATAAGTTCCAACCATAGCAGTTGCTGTATCAATTAATGTTGAGAATGAACTGATAACTACGAGAGCCGGAGCTAAAAGATTGTAGCTTGTTTCAAAACCTTTACCGAATTTCTGGCACAAAATAGTCAAAAGAATAAAGGCTCCTCCAGAAGGCACGTTTCCAAGGAAGAATGAAAGCGCAAACGAAAGGAAGAAAATTGAAATAATATCTGAGAATGGAAGACTCAAGCTTGAGTAAGATCTCCAGATGATTACAAAGCTTACTGTTGCAACTAAAGAAGAACCACCGCGTGCAAAAATTGAGAAAATAGGGAGCACTGAACCGCCGCTTCTTCTTCGAATTCCAAGACTGTCTTTTCCATGACGGATTAAAATTGGAAGAGTAAAGTTTGCATCACCGCTTATAAAGCCCATGAACATTGGAGCAAGGCTTGCGTAGATGATTTTGTATGGATGCTGTTCTCGGCAAAGATATCTGATTGCAAGAGGATAAATAACACCAATAATGATGATAAAATCAACTGTAAAGAGTGCAATCATAGGTCCAAAAATACCCTTCTGCAATGTTCCCTTAAACTGAATTGTCCAGTAACACATGAGTGCAATTACCAAAATACAAAGAACATCAGAGAAGAATGATGAAATTTTAAAGAAAAGATGAGATAAAGAATCAGCAAGTGTATAAACAGGCTTAAATGTATTCTGATCTGAATAGCAGAACCATCCGATGAGCATTGCAAAGAAGAAACATACTAAAAGATAGCCTCCGTTTGCAAGAGAAGCAAATGCAGATGCAGGGAATAATGCTTTTAACATGTTTCCGATATTGATTGCAGAAATATCTGCTGCTTCTTCAATACCTGTAGGTGGAATACGTGGAAGCTTTACAACTCCAACAGAAACAAGACCTAAAAGTGTAAGTAAAAATGATGTAACAACGATTATAGAAAAAGTCCACAAGGCTGTTTTTCCTACAATGTTGGAAATTCTAAGCTTATTAACAGAAACAATAGCTGTACAGAAAACTAAAGGTACAACAAGATATCTTCCAAACTGAATACAAACTTCTGTAATAAAAGTGATAATAGAAGAACCTGTAGCATTATTCCATGGAAGAATAAGAGCTGCTACTACACCAAAAACAATACCAATTAAATATCTAATCCAAACTTTCATATTAATATTATAACATACTGTGGTAACACAATCCATAGTGTGTTATAATATAATTATGTCAGATATATTAGTTGCAGGCAAAGATTTGCCGGATATTCTTGAATTCGCAGAAGGATTCATTTCTAACAAAAAGGTTTATACATCGGTAAAAAAGGATGTAGATTTATCAACATTTGAATCAGAAGGTATTTATTCCTGTAACTGGAACAAATCTTCTGCTATTTCTGCCAGAAACTTTATTATTAAAGCAGAAACAACCTTACCAGACCTTTCTCAATATGTAGTTTTCTTTGATTCTCAATATTACGCTTCTAAATTCGAGCTGGACAGAACAGAAAGTGTTTCTCTTGCCGTAGACGCAATGTTTGCAAACTATCAGCTTTTGGTAAATGAAATTTTGCTCCGTCTTGAACAGAGAAAAGACCCTGTTGTTGTTTCCTTCCTTGTAAAAACTTATCCTTCAAGATTCGAAACTCTCCATTCTTCGGGAAGAACAAGCCTTGTACCTTCAAGCAACATCGTAAATGCAGCTCAGAGTGCTTTTATTTCCCTTGCAGAAAACGTTTCTACTCTTGTAGCAGATAAAACTTATATGTCTGTTCTTCTTGCAAAGTGTGACCCTTCTAACGAATTGTACGACAACGACCACGACCTTGGAGAATGGATGGGAAAAGCCCTTGATTCTGTTGCTTCCATGAAGTCTAAGCAGTCTGCAAAACAGGCTTCTCAGTGGATTAGAACAGGTTCTAAGGTTTCGGGCTTCTCTCTTTTCAAATAGGAATAATTAATGCCGGAATTTATTACACAGAATGTTTATCTTGATTATTTAGTACGCCTTACAGCCTGCCTTATCTGCGGGCTTTTGCTTGGTATTGAGCGAAAATTAAGACAGCACACTGTTGGGGTACGCACTTTAACCTTAATCAGTATTTCTTCCGGCATGCTCAGTATTCTTTCTACTTATATGGCGTCTACAGGCGTTGTTCCTGGTGATCCGACCCGTATATCAGCGGCATTAATCACTGGTATAGGATTTTTGGGTGCGGGAGCGATTGTAACCCAGGGATTAAATATCCGCGGGCTTACTTCGGCTGCGATTACTTTTACGGCGGCTTCTTTGGGTGTGACTTGTGGAGCGGGGCTTTATGTTCCGGCTTTCATCGTTCTTGCTTTTTCTTTCATCACACTTTTTATTATCAACAAGGTAGAAAAAAAGCTTTTCCCTGCCGAAAAACGTAAAATTCTTTGCATAACACTTACAAACAAAGACCCGGATGAAGATCAGATTAAAAAATTAATCAAAAAACACAAGATTGTTATCCACGACCTTGATATAAAATACTCTTCCGAAGAAAATCTCATGCGTCTTATCTACACAGTACAGGCTCCGGACTCGTTAAAACCGTTAAATCTTATAAACGAACTCACAAATATCACTGGAATTCAGAAAATTGAATTATCCAAAAACTAATGTTTTTTTACTTGTTAGTTAAAGCTTTTCTTATTATAATATAATTGTGTCAGTACTATATGTTGTTGGAACTCCTATAGGGAATCTTGGAGATATTACTTACAGAGCATTGGAAACACTTAAAAGCGTGGATTTTATTGCTGCCGAGGATACTCTCCATACATTACAGCTTTTAAATCATTTTGAGATTAAAAAGCCTATGATTTCCTGCAGGGCACAAAACGAAAGAACCGCCGGCGAAAAGATTGTAAAGCTTTTGGATGAAGGACATTCTGTGGCTTATGCAAGCGATGCCGGAACACCGGGAATAAGTGATCCTGGTGCCGTTTTAGTGGATTTAGTTCGGGAAGCGGGACATGATGTTGTGCCGATTCCAGGGGCTTCTGCCTTTGCAACATTAATCAGTGTGGCAGGTTCGGGCGGTAAAACCCTTATTTTTGAAGGATTTTTATCACCAAAACCGGGTAAAAGACGTACCAGATTAAAAGAATTAATGGATACGGGAGATGCAATAATTATTTACGAATCTCCGTTCAGAATTACTAAACTTTTAATTGACGTTGCCGATATAGATAGTACCAGACGCGTAGTAGTTGGCAGAGAACTTACTAAGCTCCATGAGGAGATTATTAGTGGTTCTGCTGAAGACCTCAAGAATAATTTTGCGAACAGGCAATCCATTAAGGGTGAGTTTGCAATTTTTATTTCTGGGACAAAAAAGACCTAAACTTTCTGAAATATCTACCGATAATATAAAGGTAGAGGGGTAGGACGTTATGATGATAAATGGTGTAAACAATGTTACTCAATTGAACAATGTTCAGAACATCCGCAAGACAGATAACTCTGCAAAAGTTAATGCAGAATCTGACTCTATTTCAGTTTCAAAAGAAGCTGTTGAAATGGCTGAAGCTTACTACCTTGATAAGGTAGCAGCAGAAACTCCTGATGTAAGAGCTGATCGTATAGCAGAAGTTAAAGCCAGAATTAAAGATCCGTCATATTTAAGCGACGCTGTTATACAGTCAACTGCTGAAAAATTTTTGACAAGTATTGGTCTTTAATTTTAGTTGAATAATTTCAGTCAGCAAATTTTGGATTCAAAGACGGAATATTTTTCCGTCTTTTTTTTTAAAAATCATATATCAATAAAAAATGAGGGATTTATAAAATGAGTGATTTGATTTTTAGAATTGCGCCTAATATTGTTTTAGGTTCGTACACAATAACACGCCTTGGACAGCAGGTTCTGGAATACGGAACAAGATTTATGGTAATCGTAGATCCTGTTTTGAATGAAATGAAGGTGCAGGACAAGGTTTTACAGACTTTATCAGACAGAAATGTAGAAAGCTTTGTTTTTAACGAGCTTGCAGAAGGGTCAAATTCAAAAACAGTTCAGAGAGCACTCGCTCTTGCAAAACAGGGCCACGTTCACGGAATTATTGCCGTTGGTGGTGCTAAAGCCTTAAACCTTGGCCGAACTGTAGCTGCTTTTTATAACGAAATCCATGATTTTTATAACTTTGTAGACGGTGCTGCTCCAACAACACAGTCGCTTCCTTGTATCTGCGTTCCTACAACCTTTAGAACTCCTTTTGTATTTACAAACGAAGTTCCTGTAACAGATTCAAGAAACAATCAGTTAAAGATTTTAAAGGTACAGAATCAGCTTACAAAACTGGTTTTAATAGATCCAAACCTCATGCTCACATTAACAGACAATCAGAGAGCTACAATCTCTATTGATGTTTTGAACATGTGTATTGAGGCTTATCTTTCTCAAAGAGCAAACTTCTTAAGCGATATGTTTGTAGAAAAAGGTCTTGAGCTTCTTTCTTATGCTTTGGACGGCTCTCCTTCTCTTGATATTACAACTCCGGAAGAAATCCTTCTTGCAGAAGCTGGCTGTATGGCTTCCATTGCGGCTTCTGCAAGCTCTTTAGGTTTGAGCTCATTGCTTTCTCTTTCCATAAACGCACGCTATAAAATCAATAAATCACTTATTTCTTCTATTTTAATTTCTTATGCAGTAGAAGATGCTGCAAAATACAAAAGTGCCAGAATTGAAAAGCTTGCACGCATTATGCGCGTTGTTCCAGAGGATGTAAAAGGTCCTGAAGCAACAAAAGCATTTATTGATAATATCCGTCAGCGTCTTGCAAAGGCAAATCTTCCTGCTCGTCTTAAAGACCTTTCTCTTTCTATTGAACAGCTTTCTTTGGCAGTAGAAGACGTAAGCAGAATTGATATTGTTACAAGACTTCCAAGAAGCATGACAACAGACGATATCTTTGACTTTGTAAAACTGGCTTACTAAAATGATTGAAAGCGGAAAATTATTTCAACTCGAAGACGGCCAGAAAAGACGAAAGCTTGCTTTAACTTACGGTTCCCTTGAACGCGATATCCTGGGAATTGCAGAAAAGGGAACTGAATTTTCATTTACAGATATTTCCCGCACAGATTATTTAATCAAAATCACAGAAATTCTTTTAAAAGACCCAAAGCTTCCAAATGAGGCTGCAGAAGAGTTAAAAACGCTCATTGCACAAAAGCCGCTTGATGAATTAAGGCTTTGTAACGTTGCAAGAAATCATCTTTTAAAAATAATCGGAACCTTCCCAGCAGAATGGGACCTGGTTATAGCACCACACAAAAACCTTCCCGGCCAGGACGGAACTGTTCCAAAACGAGACTTTTACCCGGGCCTTGCTGTATACGCAGAAGATATCCGCTCTCCGTTTAATATTGGTTCAATTTTCAGGACAGCAGAAGGAATGGGAGCAGAAAAGGTTTATATTTCGCCGTTTTGTGCAGATCCGAATCATCCCCGATCAATAAGAAGCGGAATGGGCTGCATAGAAACAATGGGCTGGGAGCAGGTAAGCCTGGATCAGTTACCAAAGGATGTTCCTGTTTTTGCACTGGAAACCGGCGGAACTGATATAAACGAATTTAAATTTCCAAAAAAAGGAATCTGTATAATCGGAAGCGAAGAGCTTGGTGTAAGCCCTGAAGCATTAAAACGAGCCACATACGGAACAGTTACAATTCCTATGAAGGGATTAAAAGCATCTTTAAACGTAGGTGTGGCCTTTGGTATTTTAATGCAAAAATGGGTTGAATATCTTAATAAAAACTAATAGTTAATTTTTTCCTGAACGCGGGCAACAATTGTCTTGAGCTTGGCTTCTGAATCAACTCCAAAAAGCTTTAAAACCTTTTCATTAATCTGATAAAAATCAATGTCGCCTGTGCTGTAATAATCAATCATATCTGCAAGGTAAACAAGCGAAATAAGCTTTTTAATATTCTTTGGAGCAATGTCCGGATTATTATGATATCTGATTGCTTCTGAAATTTTTACAGGAAAGCCCCAGTTTGTAGTGACAATACATCCGCCCTTTGCAGTACAGCAATTAGTAACAACCATTTTTAAAGCCTTTTGAGAAACTCCTTTTTTCTGTACGGCGTTTTTAACCAAGGTTGCCTGTTCTCTTGTAATTACTTCCATAAGGATATTTTCGATGTCGTGTAATAAAGCAAAAACAAATACTTCTTCTGCAGAAAATTCTTCTTCGGCAAAGTTTAACACAAAGTTATAGGCATAAAAGGCTACAGTATATGCACGCTTCCAGAGCTTCTTTTTATCCTGAGAGCGTTTTATGAGTCTTAAATCCGGGTTATCTTTTGAATAGATTTCTGCAAGCTTATTAAAACCAACAGTTTCTACGGCAGAAGAGATTTTACAGCAGTCTCTCGAGATTTTTGCAGCGGTTTTTAATAAAAGAGCAGTTAAAGTAACATCTTTTGTAATTCTATCTATTATTTTTTTTTTATCAGGCTCAGCTTCCTTTAATTCCATTGTAAGCTCTTCGATTTCATCTTCGAAAACAGGAACCTTTGTCTGAGTTTTAACACATTCAAGACATGCTGTTTCAATTCCAGTCTGGATTTCTGTGTTAAGAGGAAGTGTAATCTGAGTGATTGTTTCTGTATCTGTTGTATAAACCTTGTAATCTTCTTTTTTAAGCCCAACCTTCTGGAGCATAAGCACAATGATGATAATTCCAAGACCCGCACCTTCAGTCTGATCCAGGATGTTTTTAAATACATCATTTTCGCTTTTATACTGTTTTACATTCTTTAATTTATATTCAATTCTTTCTTTTTCTTCTTTACACATGATACTGTTGTTTCTAATTTCAACAATCAGATTATCTTCTGTGTATAAGAGATTTAATTTGATATATAAACCGGCCTTTCTCTGTTCAGCCATGTAATAATCAATATTGTTCAAGGTATCTTCTTTAAAAGTGAGCATACCTTTTTTATAATCTTCGGATTTTGTTATATCGAGTTTTTTATCGCGGAAATAAATACGCTTTGTGTTTGCTTTTTTTGCGTTAGTTAAAAGTTCTCCAAGACAAAAGCCCAGATATTTATTCATGTGCTGCTGATTACATTCTTCAAGAAATTCAGAAGTAACATCACGGATGTACATATCCATATTGCGAGGCAATGTGTATGTTGTGATTTCAATCGGAGTGTGGAGCTTTACGGCAGTCTTAATTTTCTGGCGATCAATTGTCTGCAGATCTTTTTCACTTTCTTTCATATTTATTCTATTTTATTGTAATTTAACAAAATTGTAAAACACTATTTTCCCGTTACACCCGTTTTATCTGTTTTTCCAGAAAGAAGGAACAAAGAAAATAACCAGAGTATAAAGCTCAAGACGACCGGCAATCATTGCAAAGCAGTACCACCATTTTACAAAAACCGGAACATTTGCAAAGTTATTTGCAGGACCAAGGTTTCCAAAGGCAGGACCAACGTTACCTACAATTGAAAGAGCTCCTGTAAACGACGTTGTTATATCAAGATTTCCAAGACAGCCGGCAAAGGTTGTAATCATAACAAGAATGAGGTACAAAAACATGAACGAAGCAACATTAAATACAATGTCCGAGCGGCCAGGCTTTCCGTTTAATCTGATTGTAAAAACTCCGTGTGGATGAAGCATCTTTTTTGTTTCGTTTCCAAGCTGTTTTCCAAGAACAACCCAGCGAACAACCTTTACGCCTCCAGATGTAGAACCAGAGCTTCCTCCAATAAAGAAAAGCATGAATAAGAAGAACTGAACTACACTCGGCCACAAAAGATAATCAGCTGTTCCAAAGCCTGTAGTTGTAACTAAAGCCATAACCTGGAATGCAGAATATCTTAAGCTTGTTCCAAAGGAATGATAAACCGGAAGCAAAAATAAAGTGATTGCTAAAACCGAAACAAAAACAATGAGTAAATATGCTTTAAATTCTGAGTTTGAAAAAATATCTTCGAATTTTCGTGTAATGAGATAAAAGAAAAGGCTGAAGTTTACACCGGCAATAAACATGAATACTGTAATTACAATATCAATGCCAACTGAATTAAAGCTTCCTATGCTGGAATTTCTTGTTGAAAATCCGCCTGTTCCCAAGGTAGAAAATGCATGTGAAAGAGCTTCTACAAAATCCATTCCGCATGCCATAAGAAGAATCATTTCTAAAAATGTAAAGCCTGCATAAATGAGCCACAAAATCTTTGCTGTAGTTGTAATTCTTGCAGTTACCTTTCCCTTTTCAGGACCAGTGGTTTCTGCCTTAATAAGCTGAAAGCCTCCAACTCCCAAAAGCGGCAAAAGTGCTACAGTTAAAGTTACAATTCCCATACCGCCCAACCAGTGAGTTAAACATCTCCACATGTTGATTGAACGGGGAAGGCTCTCTACATCACCGCATACCGTACAGCCCGTGGTTGTAAATCCGCTCACACTTTCGAAAAATGCGTTTGTGTACTGCGGATAGCAGCCGCTGAAATATAACGGAAAAGAACCCATGAAACTGGCTGCTATCCAGGACAAGGCTACTACCGCGAATGTCTGCTTTATAGTGAGATGGAATTTGACCTTGTGCGTGCATAGAAAGACTATGGCGAATAAAACAATGGAAATGGCGCCCGGAATTATAAATGAATTATAAACCGAAGCTTCTCCATAATAAAAAGCAACAGCCAGTGGAATTGAAAAAGTAACGCCAACAATGGCAAGAATAACACTAACAATTTTTAAGCAGGTAACAAAAAACATCAGTCTTACTCCTTTCCGGCAAAATAAGAAAGAATCTTTTTACTGTTTTCTGCAGGTGCAATTAAAACAACGTGGTCTCCCGGATAAATCTGAGTGCTTCCGTTTGCAATTGCATATTCATTTGTTCCGGCCTTTCTGTTTAGTAAAACAAGGAAGGAACCAGGGTCTGAAATTTCAAAAAGTGATTTTCCTGCAACCTTTGAAGAAGAAGTGATTTCGCATTCTACAATTTCAAGCTCGCCTGTTGTTACAGTGTGAACTTCCTTTACAGACTTTCCGCGTAAGTGACTTACAATAGAGTCTACAACACTGTCTCGCAAAGGAATGGCAACGTCTACACCAAGTTTTTCTGCAATTGTTGCAAAAGGGCCGCTTGTTACAAGGCTGATTGACTGACCAACGCCAAGCGATTCAAGATAAGCTGCTAAAACCATGTTTAATTCGTGGTTGTGTGTAGAACAGATTGCAAGATCGTAGTCTGTAATGCCTTCTTCATACAAAAGGTTTTCGTCCGATGCATCGGCACAAAGAACGCGCGCAGACGGAAACTTTTCTGCTGCGATTCGTGCGCGTTCTTCATCCGAGTCTATAATTACAAGATTGAGCTCGCGTTTAGAGCGGATTCTTGTAAAGATGTTGTTATGATGAGAAGATTTTTCACCTTCTATAAGCTTTTCTGCAATTATTGTACCGATTCTGCCGGCTCCGATTAAGGCAACCTTTCTTAAAACCTTCTGCTCTGAACCGCAGAATTTCATAAGCTTGGAAACTTCTGTTTTGGAAATTAAAACACCGAGTGTGTTTCCTGCCTGTAAAACTGTTTCGCCGGAAGGTAAAGATGTAATTCCTTCCTGTTCAACATAGGCAACAAGAAACTGAACGTCTATTTTTGTTCTGAGATTTTTTAGTGAAATGCCGTCGAATGCACTTTTTTCTTCTACTGCAACTCTAGCAATTACTAAATCTGAATTATCAAAGGAAATAACGTTTCCGATTGCACCGTTTTCTACTGCCTGAACAATGGCTTCTGCAGCTTCTACGTCCGGATGAATCATATAATTAATTCCGTATAAAGGACGTCTTTTTCCGCTAAAGCCGCTAATCTGCTTTTTTTCGGCCTGGGTTGTATTTACATAATAGGCATAATTTCTAACGCGGGCAATTTTTAAAACATCAGGATAAACAGCATCAACTAAAGAACATGTAATCATGTTTACTTCGTCCGATGCTGTTACACAGATAAGAGCGTCTGCCTTGGCAATACCCACCTCTTCAAGAGTTTCAAGGTTATTACCATCGGCACACATAACCGTACAATCCAGCTGATTGGATGCATGACGGGTTGTAACTTCGTTGTTATCAATAAGAGCAACCTGATTCTTTTCACTAATAAGAAGCTTAGCGAGCTGAACTCCTGTGAATCCAGCTCCAACAATTACGATTTTCATACTCTTATTATACTACAACTTTTATTGACGTGACAATTTTGATTTTCGTTTTTGTGAAATATAAAGTCCGGCAAAAACAAGTACACAAACAAGAGTAGAAGCAATTGCTTCGAAGATTGAATTAGGTAAAACAAGGGCTAAAACAGCTCCAAAAGAGGTAATTCCTTCGAAATTTGCTCTTAATTCAGCACCGCTGATAAGATAAAGGCTTCCCATTACTAAAACTGTATGTGCAATTGTAGAAACAAATGCTGTTACACCGGCAGATATTGTCTTTGGTAACTTTGGAATTAATCTTAAAAGAGCCCAGATGCCCCATGCAATAAGTGCAAATAAAACTCTTGGTACAATTGAGCACAAAGGATTAAGGAATAATGGATCTAAAACTCCGCTTGGTCTTAAAGCAGCATTTGCCAAAGACATAATTCCAAAAACAGCTCCAACAAAAGCGCCTGAAGGAAGTCCTCCAAGTAAAACCGCAATAATTACGGGAATCTGAAGAGTTGTGATAGAAGCAACTCCAATCGGGATGAGTCCTAATGGAGTAACCGAAAGTACGACAACAAGAGCACTCAAAGCTCCTGTCAATGCAATTTTTCTAGGTGTTGATATCTTATTTTCCATGGCTTTGAATTATTCATTTAAAATGATTAAAGTCAATCACCAGGATGTGGCTTAGTTTACTCCGGCACCAAAAAGGGCAAAATCGGCACGGCAAGGGTCGCCCGGAAAATATTTTTTCATTTTTTTTGTAAGCTTTATGGCTGTTTTAAAATCTGCTTTTGAATCCTGTGGTAATAATCCCATCTTTACAGATTCCTGCATAACATGCACATCAAGCGGAATAATAAGCTCGCTTTTTGGATACCACTTCCATATTCCTAAATCTACAGGCGAATCTGTTCGGACCATCCATCTTAAAAACATATGTATTCTTTTATTTGCAGAATTTTTTCCTTTTGGAACAATTTTTACATCCGGAAAGCTTTGACAGATGATTTTATAAAGAGGTTCTTTTGTTTTTGTATAAATGTTTTTAAAATATTTTCCTAAGGTTTCTGGTTTTTCATTTCCACTGCAGAATAAAATATTTTTTAGACCACAAAACAAAGCCCTTAAATCATCATAAGAATAAAAACGATAGAATTTCCGGCTTCCTTTGGGAAATCCCGGGGCATCCTGTTTAATCCAGGCTGTAATTGAACCGGAGGTTTTGTCTGCTGTTTCTAAAATATATTTTACTTTTGAAATAAACTGAGGACGGCTTCCAAAGGAAAGCATGGCGGTTATAAAAGAGGCTGTTTCAACGTCGGCTTTTTTTGAAAGAGGATACCATCTTAAAAACTGAGACGGGTCCTCGTTACAAAAAGAGCGTACTTCGTATTTGTCTGCAAGAGAAACAAGATCTATCATCCAATAAGAGATTTCTGTTTTTTGCTTACAGGTTCGCAGGTTAAATCAATTCCGAGCTTTTTAAAGATTTTTCTGTCTACTTCGCTCAAAATTACTGTTGTATGAACCTGACATCCCCTTAAGTTTGGAAGCTGTTCCAGTGCCTTACGGCAGTTTTCATCGTCTTTAGAAAGCATTGAAAGGGCTACCAGAACTTCGTCTGTATGAAGGCGAGGGTTATTTCCGCTCAAATAAGAAACCTTCATCTTCTGAATTGGTTCAATCATCTCTTTTGGAATAAGTTTAATCTTATGGTCGATTCCGGCAAGATGCTTTGTTGCATTTAAAAGAAGGGCTGCGCTTGTTCCCAAAAGGTCTGAGGTTGCAGAAGTGATGATTTCTCCGTTCTGAAGCTCAATTGCGGCACAGATTACCTTGTCTTTATTTGCTCTTTCTTTTGCAGCTGTAGTAACCTTACGGTCTGCGGTTGTAATTCCTGCCTGCTGCATCAAAAGTTCAATTTTATTGATTTCTTCTTCCGGACAGTTTCCCTGAACATACTGACCCATTGTGATGTAATATCTACGGATAATTTCCTGCTTACTTGCTTCACAGCACACTGCATCATCAATAATACAGTTTCCGGCCATGTTTACGCCCATGTCTGTAGGAGACTTATATGGGTTTTCTCCGTAAATACCTTTAAAAATTGCATCCAGAACCGGGAAGATTTCTATATCGCGGTTATAATTAACTGTTGTCTTTCCGTATGCTTCAAGATGGAACGGGTCTATCATGTTTACGTCGTTTAAATCTGCTGTTGCTGCTTCGTAAGCAAGATTTACCGGATGTTTAAGAGGGAGATTCCAGATAGGGAAGGTTTCGAACTTTGCATAGCCTGCCTTTACACCTTTTTTATATTCCTGATAAAGCTGACTCAAACATACGGCCATTTTTCCAGAGCCAGGGCCCGGTGCTGTAACGACAACAAGCGGACGTGAGGTTTCTACATAATCATTTTTACCAAAACCTTCGTCACTATCAATCAATTTTACGTTGGAAGGATAACCGTCTATTAAATAGTGGAAATAAACCTTTATATTCATTCTCTTAAGCTTATTTCTAAACTGCTTTGCGGCTTCCTGTCCCGAATAATGGGTAATTACAACGCTTCCAACCATAAGACCACGGCTCTGGAATTCATCTCTAAGACGTAAAACGTCCTTGTCGTAAGTAATTCCCAAATCTCCGCGAACCTTATTCTTTTCGATGTCTACCGCACTGATAACAATAATGATTTCTGCTACGTCGGCAAGCTGCATCAAAAGCTGTAATTTACTGTCGGGGTGAAATCCTGGAAGAACTCGGGAAGCATGATAGTCATCAAAGAGCTTTCCGCCGAATTCCAGATAGAGTTTATCGCCAAAATGAGCGATCCTTTCCTTAATGTGTTCTGATTGAATCTTGAGATATTTGTCGTTATCAAATCCGTAATGTTTCATACGGAATTTAATATTACCACCAACTTTGATTTTTAACAACAAGGGAATTTACCTTTATTAAAGGATTTAAATTTTGTATACTGTTTTTTATGGGAAAAATATCAAGTTTTTTAGACAATACATATACAAAAATCTTACTGGGCGCCACATGCGTTGTGCTTTTAATCATGCTTTTTATGCAGAGAACTACCCGCCAGCAGTTTAAAGAAGTTCAGACTCTTCCTTTTCACAATACACAGATGGAAGTTGTTCAGGACGGAACCTATAAAAACGCTCTTTTTACAAGCTTTTTAAAAGTTGAAGTAGAAGTTACAGTACAAAATCATACAATCAAGGATATTAAGATTTTAAATCAGCAGGGTGCACAGGAAGGCGAGCTTGAAGAATATGCAAAAGAAATGGTAAGTGCAAACTCAAGTGATATTCCTATGCCAAAGGTAAAAAATACCCGCGATATAAACTTTCCAAAAATTGTTTTTATCAGCTGTGTTGATTCAGCTTTATATATGGGTGTGGACGAAAAGGATAAAAATCCTGCCCCGGTAGAAACAAAAGATGACAAAACAGAATAACTTTCAAAAAGAACTGGATGTAATTTTATCAAAAATAAATACGGCAGATAAACCCAAGCTTTTGCTTCATGCCTGCTGTGGTCCCTGCTCGTCGTATGTTCTTGAATATCTTTATAAATATTTCCAGATTACTGTTTTTTATTATAATCCCAATATTTACCCCCAGGAAGAATACACAAGACGCTTAGAAGAATTAAAAAACCTCTATTTAAAATTCCCGCCTGCTTTGGAAGGAAAAATCCAGGTTATAGAAGAAAATTACAATCCTGATGATTTTTATGAGGCTGTAAAAACAAAAAAAGAGCCTGAGCTTGCAACAGAAAAAGAAAGAGGAGAACGCTGCCGCCGTTGTTATGAATTCCGCCTTAAAAAAGCCTTTGATTATGCCAAAAAAAATAATTTTGATTATTTTTGTACAACACTTTCTATAAGTCCTTTTAAAGACGCAGAAAAAATAAACGTAATTGGAAAAGAGCTTGAAAAAGAGGATGGCCCAAAGTGGCTGGTTTCTGATTTTAAGAAAAAAGGCGGATTTAAACGCAGCCTTGAAATAAGCTCTGAGTACGGCTTATACCGTCAGGATTACTGCGGCTGTATTTATTCATTAAAAAACCATTCGCTTTAGTTTTTCTGAATAATTCCTCTAAACTGTTCTATATTTTCATAGCCCTTGCGCTTCATAAAGTCCTTTAAACCGTCGATTATTTCAATCATAGCATTAGGATTTGCAAAGGTAGCAGTTCCAACCTGAACGGCACTTGCTCCGGCCATAATAAATTCAACTGCATCCTGCCATTTTGCAATACCACCAATGGCAATTACAGGAACT
This sequence comes from Treponema sp., assembly GCA_017962965.1. GTDB lineage: Bacteria > Spirochaetota > Spirochaetia > Treponematales > Treponemataceae > Treponema_D. Next base: position 34,018 of record JAGCUI010000007.1, read on the forward strand.
CTTTTATCTTTTGGCAAGCTATTAATTACTTCTACAAGCTCATAAATAAGTCTTACGGCAATCGGTCTAACAGCAGGTCCACCTAAGCCGGCCTTAAGCTTTTCAAAAACAGGAACACCGCGCTCAATATCAATTGCTATTCCCTGGAAGGAATTACATAAGCTTATTCCGTCTGCTCCGGCTTCTATGCAGGAAAGGGCAACCTTATTTAATTCCAGAGACTGAGGAGTTAATTTTACAATAAGTGGCTTTTTTGTCTCTTTTCTTACAGCCTGAACAACATCCTTTGCGGCAGAACAGGTCATTCCAAAGGCTGCACCACCGGCACTTACATTCGGACAGGAAATATTAAGCTCTATCATTGGAACGTCTGTTGCATCCAAAAGCTTTGCACCCTTTGAATAAGTTTCGAGCGAACTTCCAGAAAGATTTGCAATTGCTACAGGCTTAAGGCTCAGCATCTGTGGTAATTCATGTTCAATAAAGTGCGGAATACCCGGGTTTTGAAGTCCGATAGAGTTCATAAGGCCAGATGGAGTTTCCCACACACGAATTCCGTCGTTTCCCTGGCGAGGTTCTAAGGTTAAACCTTTGGAAGAAATACCACCAAGGCGGTTTACATCAAAAACAGATTCATATTCTTTTCCAAAACCAAATGTTCCTGAGCTTGCAATTACAGGGTTTTCAAAATGAACGCCTGCAATGTTTACAGATAAATCAGGTTCTTTTGTTAAAGGCTCCCTTCTTGGCTGAACCTTTACTCCGGCAACCTCTGTACAAGGGGCGTCGAATTTTAAAATTTTTGAATCAAAAATAGGGCCTTCTTTACAGCAGCGTTTTTTTCCTTCTGTTGTATCAATTGTACAACCAAGACAAACACCAACACCGCATACCATTCTTGATTCCATACTAAGCCAGCACTGCACGCCGCATTTTTCAGAAATCTCTTTTACATATTTGAGCATTGGTAAAGGACCGCACGCATAAACTGCAGAATAATTTCCATTTTTTAAAACTTCTTCTGTAAAAGCTGCAGGAAGCATTCCGTGAACACCTACCGAGCCGTCATCAGTTGTAATTACAGGCTTATTTGCCTTGAGCTTTTGTAATCCGTACGAGCCGCTTTTAAATGAAGCAAAAAAATCATAGGATTTTGGTTTAAGTGTTGTTGCAAAGCCCGCTACAGGAGCAACTCCAATTCCGCCACCCACGATACAAACTTTTTTATCAGCCTCTGGTGCCTGGAATCTGTTTCCGCATGGACCTAAAAGTGCAATTTTATCATCATTTTTAAGAGAGCAGAGGATTTTTGTTCCGTCCCCTTTTACTAAAATTAAAAAATAAATTTCTACAGAGCCGTCTTTCTTTTTTTCTGAATAATAAACGCTGATTGGTCTTCCTAAAAGAGAGCTTGAATTTACTGCATGAAGCATATAAAACTGACCTGCGGCAGGATCCGGCGAGCCTTTATCCAAAACTACACGAAGCTCATAAACACTGTTTTCTGGAACTGCACCTTTTACCGCAGCACAATAACTAACTTTTCCCTGTGCAAAAACAGGATATGGAATTCCCTGGCAATCTGTAAACATAAAAACCTCTATGCCTAATATATCAATTATTCAAAACAAAACCAACGAGTTTTAAAGATTATTAATCTCGCGGTCCATCCATTCAAAGCGTCGTTTCATCCATTCTTTAAGGTAATCTATTTCGCTTTTCATTGTTCGTCTTTTTTCTGCGCCCAGAGGGTTCGGCCATACAGTTACTCCCAGAATAGGCCATCGTTCAAAATTATAGTATGAGGCTTCCTTTATTTCCAAAATCATCTTATCAACTTCTGAATCAAGCGCTTTTAAAAGCTCAGCCTTTTTCTGATTCCATCGGCTCTTCACTTTTTTACAGAACTCAGGATCTTTAAAAAGTCTTGCATACCAAACGTTTCGGGTCTTAATATAAAAGCCTTCTGCCTTGTCGCAGTCGTTATAATCAACATTTCCAAAGCTCAAATCATAATCCCAAAGCGGCCCCATATAAAATTTATTGTCCTTTTGGTTATAAACTAAATAAATCGAAGAATACCAGCCCGAATCAACATTTTTATTAAATTCGTTGATTAAATACCAGTCTATAAAAGAATCCACATCAAGATAAGCGGCATAACCTTTTTTAGGATCTGCAAAATCCTTTCCAAAAAGCGCGTTTTCTGCATCCTTGATTTTCTGTTTTACATAATTTTGTGCTTCTTTGTTTACTTTTTCAGGCTCTTTTAAACTGAACGAAACATCGTGTGCCGAACGGAAATTAAATTCTTCATCCTCGCGGCGATTTATTTCAAGGATGAATCCACCGTCGTTTATATCAATTTTTTTGTCTTTATTAATGTCTTTTTTAAGGCTGTCTATAAGCTGAATATCCACGCGGTTTTTATTAACTGTGATTCGCTCTCCAAAAAGATAAACTCCAAGATATTCATCGTTGATATAAAGGTTTACAGGCTTAAAATCAGGGTTCCACGGAAATTTATTAAAGATTTTATGGCCTAAGAAAAATGAAAATGTATTTCGGATTAAGGTTTTATCCGTGTAGTTTGAAATTAAAACCCATTTTTTATTTTCTTTAAAACCAAGCACCGAAGCTTTTTTTGTAAGCTTGATGTTGTAATTATGTTTTGGCATGCTTCCCCAGCTGGAATTTCCCCTTCCACGGATTTCCATTTCGTATTCTGCAGAGCCTGCCTTCATTTTTGCCTTTACATATTTTTCACGGTCTAAAATTGCTTTTCCGTTTGCTGTATTTATACGGATTTCTGTAAGACCTGTTTTCTGCGTATTAACTGTTGTGTTTGTATCTGTAAACTGATTTTCCTTATTGTTGATAAGACGCTGACGGTAAATATTTCCTTCGTATTCAAAATAATAATTGAGCCTTAAATAAAAGGTTTTTCCTCGGATTGTTCTCATCACCTGTTTTAAAATGATTTTTTTATCTTTAAGTTCAAAATCTGGATGATAAACTGTCTCTTTTTTTGTAATGACGTAGCCTGTAACAGGAAGGGCTTTTGCTTTAGAAGGGGTTTTTATATTAAGCTGATCAAAAGTTACTGTCCATTCACTTGAGTTATAGCTTTTTTCCTTTACCTTTGAACTAAGGCTTGCTTCTCCCTGTCCTCCGGCGGCTATTATTTCTACTGCTTTTGAATAAACCGTAGGCATTGACCTTGAAGTATCCATTCCAAGATAAACCTTGTACTTCTGGCCTTTTTTTACAAAGGGATAAACATAGGAATTTTCAGAGGCTGTTGCTTCTAGAATAAAAAGTGAATCATCCGGCTTTTGTGGATTTGTAATATTTTCTACATAAATGCTTATGTCTGTGTAACGGCTGGAAACTTTTTTATGAATATGAAGTCCGTCTTTTTGTGCGCAAACTCCAATCATACCGTCTTTGGAATAAACCCACGCTGGCTCTTCCTTAGAAGCTGAAAAACCGGACAAAGAAAATGTAAAAAACAAAAATCCAACTAAAAACTTTTTATTCACTATAAACCCGCTTTTGCGTTTAACAAATCCTCTTTAGAAAATAAGCTTGCTCTTGCCGCTGAATCTGCAATATCCGCCATTGTTAAAGTGTTGCTCAAAACCTTTTCTTCAAGCTCCTTGTCGTTTTTCCATGCACAAAGAATTCCACGGCTTGAATTAACTGTTCCGCCTGCCTTGTCCAAAAGTGTAGCCGCAATTCTTGCAGCGCCGCCCTGAGCACCGTAGCCTGGAATTAAAAAGAAGATTTCAGGATATTTATCTCTTAAATAACGGGCATCCTTTTCCTGAGTAGCTCCAACAACAGCACCAAAAAGTCCGCAGGTCTGATCTGGATAAAGCTCTTTTATCTGTGTGCCGATTCTTGCAATTTCATCACCAACTTTTTCGAGCAATAATCCGCCTGCTTTTAATTCCTGATGTTCAATGTCTGTCATTCCAGGATTTGATGTACACAAAAGAACAAAGGCTCCCTTTCCTCCGCATTCAGCCGAAGCATATTTTGTAAAAGGAACAAGGGTATCAAAGCCCATATAAGGATTTATTGTAATGATGTCTGTTTCAAAATCACCTGTAAAATGTGCCTTTGCATAAGCGTCGGATGTGGCACCAATGTCTCCTCTTTTAATATCAGAGATTGCAATAAGGCCTGCTTTACGAACTTCTTTTAAAGTCTGGGAATAAACCTTCATTCCTTCAAGGCCCATAGCTTCATAATAAGCAATCTGAACCTTACAGCAGCACGCACTTTTATCAGAAGAAACTCTTTTAATAATTTCTTTATTGTATTCTAAAACTGCCTGGGCCGGAGTTGAATAATTCTTAATAACACTTTCTGGAATATAAGAAGGATCTGTATCAAGGCCAACACACAAAGGGCCGTTTTTTACCGAAAGCTCCTGTAAGAGCTGCATATTATGTTTTGTACTCATGGTTTGATTATACAAAAAATAAGGGGAGATTTAAATATCTTATTTTAATTCTTACTTTAATATAGAAGAAACAAAATCTTTGTAAGTTCCGTCAAAGGTTGCGCGGATTAAAGGGCGAGCCATAATAACCTGGTCTGCACCGTAAAATAAAGCAGTCTGAATATCTTGTTTTGTACGGATTCCGCCATCTACCCAGATTTCCTTACAGTATTTTTTAAGAACCTCTGTGTTTCCCTTTAAAAAGTCGCCTGTGCTTCCAAGTCTTGTTTCAACTCTTCCGCCGTGATTCGAAATATAAACAACTTCGGGTTTTACTTCCTTTACAAGCTCAATATCCTCTTTGGTAAAAACGCCTTTAATTACAAAAGGAAGCTTTGTTTTATCACGGAATTCTTCGAGCTGTGCTGCTGTCTTTCTTTCGAGGTTTACAAGATTACGCATTGTAAGGATGTTATAAGAATCAATATCAATTCCAATAAGGCCTGCATAAGGCTTTACCCATTCAACGCGTTCAAAAAGTTTTTCCTGCGGATAAGGTTTTAAGAAAAAGGCTGCATTCAGATTCTTTTTTGCTTCTTCCTGGATTTTTTTAACGGCTTCTACACCAAATTTAAGCTTTTCATCAGGGCAGCCGTCTCCAACACAAATGCCAAAGCCAGCATCGGCTGTATTTTTTAAATATGGATAATAAAAATCCTTTTCGTTTTCAAAACCAATGTTTTCTACAGCCCCGGTAACAGGCCCGCATCTTATTGCTGTTGGTTTTATTGTGATTTTTTGTGCCTCTGGAGTAAATAAATCCTTCCACGACTGAACGTTTGCCTGAAAATTCTTTCCTTCCATAACTCCGCCTAAGCCCGGAAGCATATCAGGACATCCAAAACCGTTACATTCGGCACATCTGTGACATTTTAAATTTCCGTCAAATTTCTGATTAATCGCCAAAACAAATTCCCAAATCCCGGGCTGTGAGTAAAACAGGATCATCTTGGGGTATTGCTTTTACAACACCAGCTGATTCACTCAATAAAGTTCCCGTAATTTTTCCACCCTTTACTGCTACTAATTTTCCAAAATCTTTTTTATATAAAAAGTCTGCCGCTGCAGCACCAATTCTTGTTGCAAGATTGATGTCATAAGGACAAGGATTTTCACCTCTCTGAAGATATCCGATTACCGAAGTACGTGTTTCAAGCCCGGTTTCTTCTTCAAGCTCCTTTGCAACCCTAAAGCCTACAGATTGAACCATCGCTTCACGAGCTTTTTTAAACTCTTTTTTGCCAAGCTTTGCTTCTTCAAGGTTGATAGCACCTTCGGAACAGGCAATTATTGAATAATCGTGCCCCTGAGTTTTTCGTGCTTTAATGAATTTTCCAAGCTTTTTAATGTCATATGGAATTTCAGGTAAAAGAATTGCATCTGCATTGGCTGCAAGACCGGCGTACAAACCAAGCCATCCAACCTTATGTCCCATAATTTCTACTACCATCACTCTGTGATGACTTTTTGCAGTAGTTCTGATGGCTTCTATTCCGTTTTTTGCAACCTGAATGGCTGTCTGAAATCCAAAAGATTCGTCTGTTCCAACAATATCATTATCAATTGTTTTTGGAAGACCAATTACATTAAAGCCTGCTTCATATAATAAAGACGCTGTTGTGTTTGTGCCGTTTCCGCCAAGACAT
>JAGCUI010000070.1 GCA_017962965.1 Treponema sp.
AAAAAATTAATTCGATGGTTTTTGGAATGGCAGCGCTGGTTTTAATGGCCGGATGTTCTGGAGTACCAAAGGTAAAGGATGTTTCCGGACCTTCAGAAATTATTGAGCATAAGGGAACTATTTTTGGGGTTGCACAGCCGGAATGGGTATCGGAAGTTCTTGAAGCACCGGATCAGAAGTCTTTGAAAAAGGCACTTGGAATAGACAGGCATATCTGGGTCATTTCAAAGACGGGCGAAAATCTTGATTTTATAAAGAACTGGGCGGATCAGGTGGATGCAAGGGCCGAAATCAGTGCGTCTATTCAGCAGGGTGTAGCAGACTTTACAGGAGCTCGTATGCAGGGAGAGGATTCTGATGTGGAAGAAACAATCGAACGTTATTCTGCACGTGCTTCGAACATCATCATTTCCGGACTGAACAAGGAAACTGACTGGTGGGTTCGCGGTTATACAAGGATTCAGAAAAAGAATGAGCAGGAAGCTTTGTACACTTACATCGTAGTTTATTCCATGGACGAAGATCTTTACCAGAAGCAGATTAAAAAAGCGTTCAACGGCGAAAACGATAAAATCACTCAGGAGCTTGTTGGATATCTTATGAATTACACCATGGTAAGTGCAAAAGACTAAATGTGTTGTAAGGAGGACTTTATATGAAAAAATTGATAAGTGTGATTTTTATCGTTGTGTCATATTCAGTCCTCTTTGCTTCTTCCGTTCCCCAGTGGTTTACAAATCCCGAAAAGGTTTTTCCTTCAGAAAGCTACATCCGGGCCATTGGGGAAGGGGATTCGCAGAGAGAGGCTAAGTCTGATGCCCTTGCTGAATTGACCTGTTATTTTTCCCAGGCAGTAAGTTCAAATGTTTCGGTATTTAAATCACTTTACAAAAACGACCTGGAATATACGGAGAAAACAGGGCTCAATCAGAATATGAAAATTTCGTCTTCGGCGCAGTTGTTTACGGTGCAATATACATCATCATGCTACGACAGGTCTAACGGGAAATATTATGTTTGTGCTTTTATTGAACGTAAGGCTGCATGGGAAATCATCAAACCGGAAATAGAAAAAGCGGTCGAAGAGATAAAAATATTTTTGGATGATGCGGAAAAGGAAAAAGAGCCACTTTTAAAAATCATCCAGCTGAATAAGATTTCTGATTTATATAAAAATTATCTTTCGCTTTACGATACGGCCCTGGTCATCTATCCAAAAAGGTGCGGGGAGTTTAATGATTTTAGTAAAAAAACTTTTGCCCGTTTAACTGAGCTTGAATCCCTCAGGAAAAAAATAAAGGTTTTTATTCAGACAGAAGGCGACAGGGATAATTTTATTAAATCAAAGATTGAATCAGTCTTTATAAAAAACGGGATTAGTCCTTCGGCAGAAAAAACGATGTATCTGGTGGATGTAAAAATCGACTGGAATGAAACTGAATATAACGGTGTTTATAAAAGTGCGCCGGTGATTCAGATTTCGGTGAGCAAAAATAAAAAGACGATTGCATATTTTTCTGCAGTTTGCGAAAAGGTTTCTTCCTACGGGTATGAGCTTACAGATTCTCTTGCAAAAGGTCGGCTTTGTGATTTAGTGGAAGAAAGATTTTATAGGGAATGTTTTGGCGGAATTCTGGAGGTGGATTATGAATAAGAAGATTCAGTATGGTTTTTCTGTTTTGTTTTTTATGATGATTATTGTTCCCTCTTATGCGAAAGACAATATGGATAAGGCAATCAGCGATGCGGCAAAAGATATCACCGGGAACTGTAAGGAAGAGATGATTGTGGCCATAGATGATTTTGAAACTCCTTCAAAAAAGATGACTATGTATATCCGTGAAGAGCTTGCAGATTCTATTTTTGCAGAGGACAGTTCGGTTCAGATTGTGACACGCGAGCACATGGATAAAATCGAAAAGGAATTGAGGTTTCAGAATTCTGGGGTTGTGAGCGAAAAAACTATGATTTCGGTAGCGGACAGGCTTGGTGCTCAGGTTATAATTTTTGGAAAACTTGAAGTCTACGATAAATCTTACTCCCTCAGGGTTAAGATGATTGATGTAAAAACAGGCTCTTATGTTTTCCGTAAAACCTATGATTTTAATGAATCGGAAAAGGTAAAAAAACTTTTGGGAACAAGTCAAATAAAGCGGGGATATACAACTTCGGTCGGACTTTTTGCAGAGGTTGATAAAGATTCCCTTGATTATTTTTTGCCGGAGATTGGATTCAGGATAGATTACGGCCAGGAGGTTTCTATTGGTTTAAAGATTCCCGTTGTCTACGATTTTAATGAAGGAAAAAACGAGCTTCAAAAAGCAAAGATTTTGGGGACTCTCCGCTGTTATTTTTTTCCGTTTAATGTAGATCCTTCTTCCGGCCTTTATGCGGAAGTGCAGTGGGGAATAACATTAAGTTTTACAACCTCTCAAATGTGGGCCGGTTCCGAAACCGGAGTAGGTGCAGGTTTCCGTTTTACAGTCGAAAGTGTTTATATCGAGCCCTATGTGTGTTATGTATATCCGTCACTGTATTTTTTTGGAATTTCGGCGGGAATGAGGTATTAAGGGAAGGGGGGAGTAATTTTTACAATCAGAAAATTTCTAAATAGTTTTGTGGGATTTTGGAAGGAGTTTTTGATGAGGGGCATCTTATGGAGTCTTTATATCCACGATGTAGCCGGTTTCATCATCAGCTTCCAGTGGATTTTTCGTTGCCTGGTCTAAGAGCTCTGCAAAACTTAAGTGATCAGGATTCGGATATTTTGCAAGATAAGCCAGCGTTTCTGCCCTGTCCGCCGCTTCCTCTTCGGTTTCTTTAAGCTTCTTTGAGCGGTGTTCTTTTGAATATCGGGTTACCGGTTCGACCCTTGAAGAGTTATAAGATATACCGCCAATTTTTTGGATTCCTGCCATGGGTATTATTATATAGGGGATTTGGGGATTATAAAAGGAGAAAATCATGCTTTACATAACAGGCGATACACATAATACAGAAGTTCAGATGTTTGGTTCGACAGTATTAAAAGTGGGCGAAAATATTTTTTATTTAAAACGTGGTGAAGTTTACATTATGGACGAAAAAAAGATATTGGTTCTTGGTGGCGCCCGAAGTGATGATATGGCTTATCGAAAAATTCATGAAAGCTGGTGGCCAGAAGAAGAGTGGGCTGAGGAAGAAAAACAGAATTGCCTTAAGAACATACAAAATCACGGCTGCCAGTTTGATTATGTTCTTTCGCATACAGGCCCTTCTTCCGGCATCGCCCTGGCCGATCCATTTTATGAAAATCCTGAAAATTTAAATATGCTGTAAGAGTGCCAAATCGCCAAGTAAAAATCCGCCAAAACGCCAAATGAAAACTTGCCAAATCGCCAAATGGAATGTAAAATAAGGGTATGTATAGACCTAGAATTACAGACTCAATTCTTGCCCGCAAACTGAAAGGTAAAGGCGCTGTCCTTATTCAGGGACCTAAATGGTGCGGAAAGACAACTACTGCAGAACAGATGGCAAAAAGTATTTTGTATATGTCTAAGCCTGAAGATGTTAAGGTAAATCTTATAGCAGCAGATATAGAGCCGTCAAAGCTTTTGCAGGGAAAGACACCGCGGTTGATAGATGAATGGCAGATTGCACCAAAACTTTGGGATGCAGTGCGTTTTGAGGTTGATCATAGAAACAGTGTAGGGCAGTTTATTCTTACCGGTTCTGCAGTACCTCCTGAAACAGACGAAATATTTCACACTGGAACCGGAAGATTTTCATGGATAAAAATGAGACCTATGACTTTGTTTGAGTCGGGAGATTCATCTGGAGAAGTCAGCTTAAAGGAAATGTTTAATCAGCCGGAAAAGTTTCTTGCTGAAAATAAAATAGATAACATTGATAGACTTGCATTCTTAATTTGTCGAGGTGGTTGGCCAGGAGCCATTGATATGGAAGATGACATTGCTCTGGAACAGGCCTTCGATTATTTTGATGCAATTGTAAATACCGATATTTCGAGAGTGGATAATGTACAGCGAGATTCTGAACGCGCAAAAAGATTAATGAAATCTTACTCTCGTCATCAGGGAACTCAAACAGCTTATACAGTTCTGAGAGACGATATTTTTGCGAATGATGCAGAAACTCTTACAGAAGATACGGTTTATGCTTATACAAATGCATTGAGAAAAATCTTTGTAATAGAAGATATGCCTGCATGGAATCCAAACCTTCGTTCAAAAACTGCAATTCGAACTTCTGATACCCGTTACTTTATTGATCCATCAATTGCAACCGCAAGTTTAGGTCTTGGTCCTAATGACCTTGTAAAAGATTTAAATACAATGGGATTGTTCTTCGAAACTTTGTGTGTACGCGATCTTCGTGTTTATGCAGATAGTCTTGATGGCCAGGTTTATCATTACCGCGATAAGTCTGGTCTTGAATGTGATACAGTAATACACCTTCGCAATGGTTCCTTCGGCCTTATCGAAATAAAACTTGGTGGTGACAAGTTGATAGAAGAAGGTGCGGAAAACTTGAAGAAGTTCCGAGATAAGATAGACACCGACAAAATGAAAGAGCCATCTTTCCTTATGGTCCTTACTGGAACCGGAAAATTTGCCTACCGCCGCGAAGACGGTGTTTATGTTGTTCCGATTGGGTGTCTGAGGAATTAGATAACATTTTCCACCTCCCCAAAGATAGAACCATATTTGAAAAAGACCTTCATTACTGCGACTATTCCCAGGATGAGTGGGACGGGATGATTAGATGATAAAGTTTTGGGAATGGAATCCAAAAACTTATTAAAAATCAGGAGTTTTGGGAATGGAATCCAAAAAGTAATGATGGAAGGTTTTTCATCGAACAAAAGTTCATCGGGAAATTTAACATATAATTATTGGTATGGTATAATAATTGATGTCGGCTGTTATTCACAATGAGTTTAAATGAGTTTTGATAGTAACCAAGATATTAATGACCATGAATTCAGTGATGAAGAGATACAATCAATTATAAATAATATTATAAAAGTTTTAGATGAAGACAAATAAAAAGATTAAATCTAAAAATTTATTGGAATAAGGATACCCCCATGAATTATACAGAAATAAATAAAACCGTTATGGATAATACTCTAGAGATGTGCCATAAGTTGAATTATCTTAGGGAGTCAATTCTACAATCAATTCATAAGGAATATATTGTCTATCAGGATGATAAAATAGAATTAGAAGCTTTAACTCCTAGAAAAGATATGAAAATCATCGTATCGAAAAAACGTACTTTTGAAGCAGCAGGTGAATATAAAAATAAAAAGGTTTGTTGTCTTGATTTTGCAAACAATCATAGTATTGGAGGTTCCCCGTGGTATGCGGGAGCCCAGGAAGAATCTATGTGCAGGACTTCAACGCTTTATTCATGTATAAGTGCAAAAGAACAGGAATTTTATAAAAAGCATATCCATGAATACGAATCAGGAATCATAGATGAAATGGGAAATGATGATTTGATTTATGTTCCCGATGTCGTTGTGTTTAAAACAGATGAATCGACTCCACAATTGATGTATGAAAATAACTGGTTTAAATCAGATGTTATAGTCTCTGCTGCACCACAATTAGGTCATAAGTATGATACTGTAAAATACAGAAAAATCATGGAATCAAGAATAAAAAAGATATTGGATGTAGCTGCTAAAGAAAATGTAGAAGTTTTAATTCTTGGTGCATTTGGGTGTGGAGCATTCAGAAATCCTCCAGAAGTAGTTGCAGAAATTTTTAATAGTCTTATAAGACATTATAACTTTGAAATCGTTGAGTTTGCAGTTTTCTGTAGAGATGATACAAGAAATTATGATATTTTTAAGCGAACACTGGGGTAATACAAAATGAACCATCATCCCAAAAGGGAATAAAAAGTTTCATCTTATAAAAGAATTGAAATAGAGAGGAGAAAAAAATGAATTTTTTATTATTCTATCTTAAATATTTCTGGGCGATTTGTGCGGCTTTTTGGATTGTGCAGGGATTTTTAGTTAAATTGAGAATGCCGAAAACGGATGTCGAAGAAGATCTTTTGGAGCAGAAAAAAGTTATCTTTGGATATTGCCTTTTCTTTATGGTTCCTACGACGCTTCTTCAGGTCTTTCAGATGCTGGGAAATTATAATTCGCCGTTTTATCTTTTTTATAGAGATTATTCCAACATATTTTACTGGCTTGCAGTCGGCACGATCTTTTTGGCTTTTTGTGCAGCATTATGTGTAGTAATCAAGTTTGAAAATATCGAAAAGTACACAAATCTGCTTTTTAGATCCGAGATGTCCCAAAAAACACTTATTTTTTTTATAGCCGGATTACTCATTTCTAATCTAATTGCCATTTTTGTCATCCCAAATTTTGTGGATTTTAGACACGCATTGGAAAATGTTGGTAAATAAAATAGATTTAGTAAAGAGAGGAGTTAAAAAATGGGTTACTATTTAAATTTGGTTTTGATAAATAATGAAAATAACAAGGTGCAATCTATACAGAAATAGAGCTTAGAAATTATCCCTTGTCCTGAAGAATTAATCTAAAATGAAGGGAGGTTTATTCGTGATCTACATATCTTCCATGGATAAACCGGAAACCTTATAAGTATAGTCGTTTAAGTTCTGCATAAAGACATCAGCCTTATCCTGAACCTTAGAGAGATTTATTTTTTTTGCCTGTCGCTTTACTTCGTAGATATTGCAGGATTTTTCCAGTTCGTTGAGGGTGATAATGTCAATTTCATTCATAGTTTTTTTGTCCCACCAGCTGCCGATTTTTGTGATGTTGCTTTCTTCCTGCAGTTTTGCTGTAAAATATCGTTCAAGAGTTTTTCCTGTAAATGTTTCGTAATCACGAAGGATAAATTGTTTGAGTGTATCGTAATTTCCGAGTTCAATTAAATCTTGATGTGAATAAATAAACCGGAAATAAAAAAGCATATATTCATCGATAATCTGCCATCTTGTGTTGCGGCTTTCTGATTTAGAAAGTAATGGACGGATTTGTTCTGTTATACCAAAGATTTTTTGCAGATTTTGTAAATAGGCACCGGTGTTTTTTTGAATGATGGAATCTATTTCACTTTGTGTCGTATATCCTCTTGAGATTGCCTGAAGAATTGAAAAATAAATACCATAATCTTTTCCAATTTCGCTGATTAAGATATCGCGCCCATCTACAAGGAAAGGTGATGCCATGTTACATACGCTTGAAATCATTCTTGCTTTAGTTGTTGCCCCTGCATTCATCAGAAGAAAGATGTATTTTGCAACCCCTCCGCTGAGCATATAAAGACATAAAAGATCTTCAGTTTTATATTTAGGATTAAAATCCTTAAGAATCGTTTTTACAACTGATGGCTTAAAAGTTTTAAGATGTATGTTATGTGTTGAACGCCCGAACAATGGTTCTTTTTTGTCTTTAAAGATTTTTGTCATAAGTGAGTAAATTGAACCGCAGACAATCAGGTTGATTTTAGAGGATGATTTATGACTGTCCCATATATTCTGCATCTGACTAAAGAATGATTTGTTTACATATTCAATGTCCTGGAACTCATCGATTATAAGAGTGAAATGATTAGACTGTGAAAAAAGCATTATCTGTTCAAACAGATTGGAAAGACTTTCTGCTTTACCAAAGATTTTTAGCCCGATGCTTTCTTCCAGAGTATTCTGCCATTGTTCGCAGAGTGATTTTTCTGCGCTTCGTGTGGTAAAGAGATAAACGTTTTTTTTGTCTTTTATAAAATGTTTTAGAAGTTCAGTTTTCCCGATTCTGCGACGACCAGTAAGAACAGTAAAACAGGCAGACTTTTCTGATTGTTTTTCAATCTGCGAAAGAGCTTCGAGTTCATCTATTCTGTCGTAAAACTTTTTCATTTTTATGGCCCCATTTTTTTTGTAATGGTCATTAATTTAATGGCCATTAAGTTAATTGTTATTATATAAGCAGCCGACATAAAAATCAATGTTAAATAAAAAAACTCGTCGACTTGACGAGTTTCTTTTTCGTTTGAGACTGACACGATTCGAACGTGCGACCCTCACCTCCGCAGGGTGATGCTCTAATCCAGCTGAGCTACAATCTCATACTAAATAACACTGTTCGGTGTGCAGTTTAGTTCGGAGGCGACAGGAGTTGAACCTGCCCGGCCCTTTGGGGAACCGACGGATTAGCAATCCGTTGTATTACCGCTCTACCACACCTCCAGCGATAATCGGAGCGAGAGGGATTCGAACCCCCGGTAACTTGCGCTACAACGGTTTTCAAGACCGCCCCAGTACGACCGCTTTGGTATCGCTCCAATAGGTGAGTTATAATTTATAGGTTTTTTAATGAATTGTCAATATGTTAACACTAAGAAAATGGGTACAGACCGTAATAAAATCACTGTGGCTTTTTTCTTCTTTTTTCCATATAATTAAACTAACAGGTGGACAAAGTGGAAACTGCTCTTTATTTAATCCCGGTAACTTTGGGAGAAACAGAAATCAATCAGGTTTTACCTTCTTACAATCACGATATAATCGTAAACATCAAGCACTTTATAGTAGAAAATATCCGCTCGGCAAGAAGGTTTTTAAAAAAGGTTGAAAAATCAATCGACATTGATGAACTCACTTTTTATGAATTAAACCGCCATACAGACAGAAAAATAATCGGAGAATATCTTGAGCCGATTTTAAAAGACAAGGTCTCTGTGGGAATTATTTCGGAAGCAGGGTGTCCGGCCATTGCAGATCCAGGCGCTGATGTTGTAGCAATTGCTCAGAGTAAAAAAATCAGGGTTGTTCCTTTAGTTGGTCCTTCATCCATAATTCTTTCTATGATGGCAAGCGGATTCAACGGGCAGAATTTTGCATTCAACGGTTATCTTCCTGTAGAAGTTCCTCAGCGTATTAAAGCACTCAAAAAGCTTGAAAACAAAGTGTGGAACGAAAATCAGACTCAGATTTTTATAGAAACTCCATATAGAAATTCAAAAATAATCGAAACAATTCTTTCTTCATTAAGACCTGACACAAAGCTTTGTATTGCAGCGGGAATTACATGCAAGGAAGAATACATCAAATCACTCACTGTGGCACAATGGAAAAAAACTCCACTCCCTGAGCTTCCTAAGGTTCCTGCAATCTTCCTCCTTGGAAAATGATGTATACTATCTCACTTTTTTTTGATATATTAATAAAATGGAAATTCAAAATTATGATTATGTAATTATTGGTGCCGGGGCTGCTGGCCTTGCCGGTGCTCAGTATGCTGCTCGAGGCGGACTTAAGGTTATTGTACTTGAAGGTGCTGCTGCGGGCGGTCAGATTATGCAGATTACAGAGCTTGAAAATTATCCTGGACTTTTTCCTGCTGTTAGCGGTAATGATTTTATCGAAAATATGCGTAAACAGGCAGAAGCCTTTGGTGCAAAGATTGTTCAGGTGCAGGTTTCTTCTATAGATAAGCAGCAGAATGAGTTTGTAATTAAAACCCGTGATGTTGAATATCATGCTCCATACCTTTGTATTTCTACAGGGGCTGTTCACAGAAATCTTGGAGTCCCAGGTGAAAAAGAATTTACAGGTCGTGGTGTTTCTTACTGTGCTGTTTGCGACGGACCTTTCTTTAGAAATAAAAAGATTGTAGTTGTTGGCGGAGGTGATTCTGCCTGCAGTGAAGCAATCTATCTTTCTACAATTTCTTCTGATGTTTCAATCATTCATCGCAGGGATTCATTCCGTGCCCAGAAGGCAGTAGTTGATAAAATGCTTTTGTGCGGAGTAAAGCCTGTTTATGACACAATCGTAAAATCAATTAACGGAAGCATGAAGGTTGAATCATTAACTTTGGAAAACGTAAAAACCGGCGAACAGACCCAGCTTTCTGCAGATGCCGTATTCATTTTTACCGGAATGATTCCTCAGACTGCTTTGGTAGAAATGCTTCCTAAGGACGAAGGCGGTTATATTAAGACTGATGAAAACATGGAAACTATGATTCCAGGTCTTTTTGCTGCCGGAGACGTTCGTTCCAAATCCTTCCGTCAGATTGTAACTGCTGCAAGCGACGGAGCAATAGCTGCAAATACCGTAAAAAATAAAATAGAAAATCAAAAATAAGAGATGCCCGTAATGAAAAAGAGTTTAAAAATTTCTGTTATAATCCTTTCTTTGTTATTAATTTGTTCTGTAACAGGAGTACTCATTGCGCAAAGTGCATCCCGCCCGGATTTAAAAGAAGAAGCAAAACGTCTTCCTTCCAATGTTGATTTCTGGAGCGATTATCCTTCCGATGTTCTGGCTCAGGCCTTAGTAGACCGCATGACAGATACCGAGCTTCTTAGTCAGGTTATGATGTTCGGTTGGGCCGGTGCTGAACCAAACGACCTTTTGTTCCGCTGGGTAGACCGTGGACTTGGAAGCGTTAAGGTTTTTGGATGGAATACAGATGACATCAACCTTGTAGCAAAATCTGTTTCAAGACTTCAGCGTCGTGCTTCTAATAATCGTTTTAGAATTCCTCTTTATGTTGCAACAGACCAGGAAGGCGGATGGATTCGTCACGTAAAGGGAGACACTTCAATCACTCCGGGAAATATGGCAATTGGTGCTGCAGGTTATCCTGTGGATTCATGGTATTCAGCCTTTTATATCTGCCGCGAGATTAAGGCCCTTGGAATCAACATGAACTTTGCACCAACAATCGACCTTTTTACAGATCATAATTCAACAATCATCGGACCTCGTTCCTTTGGTGAAGATCCTGATAAAAGCGGTATTCTTGGTGCTGCTTATGCCGCAGGTTGCCGTGCCGCTGGTGTAATTCCAACTGTTAAGCATTTTCCGGGTCATGGTGATACAAACTTAGACTCACACGGAAAGCTTCCTGTAATCAACATCGACTACAACACACTTATTAACCGTGAGCTTGTTCCATATAAATACATGATTAAAGACAATGTTCCTGCAATTATGTCTGGACATTTAAGCTTTCCAAAGATTGATTCAAGTGGTGCTCCTGCAAGTCTTTCAAAATATTTTCTTACAGACCTTTTGAGAGGCGAACTTGGCTACGAAGGCCTTGTTATTACAGATGATATGCAGATGGTTGGTGCTACAGCCTTTGCAGGTTCATTCTCCAATGCAGTTCGTCTTGCGCTCGAAGCCGGTAACGATATTATCCTTTCTTCTTCTACAGCCCGTCTTGAAGAAAGCATGTGGACTGTAAACTTAAACCTTATGGGTTCAAACGAAGAATTTAAAAACATCGTAAAAACTGCAGCATACAGAGTAATTAAATCAAAGCTTGAATATTTTAAGACTCCAGAGGCTGCTCCACTTTACCCGGATCCAAACAAGGTTTCTGAATCTGTTCCAGACAAAGAAGGCGAGGTTTTCTTTCTCGAACAGGCATGCAGATCTATCACTGTAGAAAAAAAGGGAATACTTCCTCTTGAAGATAAAGAAGGGCAGAAGGTTTTGTTTGCAGGCTCGCTTCAGAGCTTCTTTAAAGCCGGAAGAGCACGCTATTCAAATTCATCTCAGTATTATTTCCCGTATGATGAAGTTAATATCGACGACACTCAAAGCTATGCAAATCAGCTTTCGTCTATGGCCAGAAGTTATGATGTAATTGTTGTTTGTGTTTCAAATGCAAAGCACGCAAGAATTGCAGAAGGATTAAAAAAATCCAAAAAGAAGGTAATCATTTTTTCTACAATGGCGCCAACCTTTGCAGAAGGCTTAACCTGGGCGGATACAATTCTTTTGGGCTACAGCTGGAGATGCGATTATACAATGGAAGCAATGATTGCAGCCCTTGCCGGCGACTTTGTTCCTTCAGCCATCAAACCTTATAATTAATCTTTTTTAATAAAGTCCGGAATCTCTTTTAGCTTGTTGTATTTTGCATCATAGCTGTGGGAATTCGGTCTTATTCCAAGAATGCGTTCGTTTTCTGCTGTAAGCTGAAGTTTTATCATCTCTTTAAAAACCGTCATCAAAGGCTTTGGATCAATATCCTTACTCACAAAATCAATAGTCTGTAATTCTATTATAAGATAATAGCAGCATTCGATTGTAGAAATGTATTCAGGCTTCGGCTCCCTTTTAAAAGTAAAAATCGAAGTATAGTTTCCAAAAAAAGAAAAACGCGGAAGTTCAAGTAAAAACGGATTATGTTCAATCATCTTTTTGGAGCAAAACCAGGTGGCATCAAGAATGATTACTAAAAGAGTTTTATCCCCAACAGCTTCTTTAAATCCTTCTTTTTTTGCAGTCCAGGCTTCCGGGCCCGGGTACATCATTACGGGAAAATATGTTGGGTCATTTATGAGCGACTGAAATCTCTGGTTTTTTGAAAAATCAAGGCCAACAATAATTTCTGAATCCTTAAGTGAAATGTGAGATAAATTGCCTGTTCCGGTTCTCTGTCTTTTTGCTTCTTTTGGATGCATTAAAAAAACAAACTTAATTCCGCTGTCTATTTCCTTTGTGTATTTACAAAGACAGCTGTTTTCCGGTTTAAAACATCGCATGCATCGGTCGCTCATAAAAAAAATATATCATAAAAAAATATGTTTTTATAGGTGTTTATTATTCTGCAATTTTGCTTTATTATTTTATATAGATGAAAATTTTATTGCGCGTTTTTTCCATATTATGTGTTTCTCTTTTTGTAACTGGATGTTCGGTAAAATACGGGGAAGAAGTGCGTGCAGAAAAGTCAAACCCTGAATTTGTTTTTTCAAATCTGATTTATTCAAAATACGAAAATAATAAGCTCAAAACAAAGCTCCAGGCCCAGCAGATGGAAAAATATAAATCCAATTCAGAGATTTATGCCACAAACATCACCTTTGAATCCTTTGATGAAAATGCACAGCCAGACACTTCGGGTTCATGCGGATATCTTTTTGCAAATCCGGATTCAGAGCTTTATGAACTTTACGACAACATCAATATTTCGAGCAAGGAATACAAGGCAAACTTTTCTGCAAATTCATTAAAATACAACGGAAAAACAGAGCAGCTTGTGGGCTCAAAAACAGATACTGTAAAAATTGAAAAAGACGACACTGTAATTTACGGAACAGGCTTTTCTGCAAGCGGATTAAGCGACACCTTTGCTTTTTCGGGCACTGTAACAGGAGATATTCAGACTGATAAGGAGGAAAATGCAAATGCGCAGTAAAAATGTACTCACAAAAAAAATCATTTCTTCCTTATTCATCATGCTGTTTTTTACTCTCTCTTTACATGCCGAAAAGATTTTTTTCTCTGCAGCAAGCATGACGGGCCAGACCGGAGACAACAAGCGTAACACAACAAAGCTCATCGGCGAAGCATACGTAAAAACTGAAACAATGGAAATCTATGCCGATTCAATCGAACTTAGCGGCGAAGATTACAGAAAAATTATTGCAGAAGGAAACATCAAGGGAAAGAACATCGAAGCTAAAATGGATTTTACCTGCTCTTATCTTGAGTACGACCGCCAGACAAAAATTGCTCTTTTAAAAGGTGATGTTTCTTTAACCGACCTGGAAAACGACGTAAAGGCTCAGGCCCAGATAATTGAATATAATCAGGATACACAGATTGCTGTTTTACAGGTGCAGATAAAGCTTTTGCAGAAAAATAATACCTGTACCGGCTCTTATGCAATTTATCAGAAAAAGGCACAGCTTTTGGATATTTCGGGAAATGCGCAGGTTCGCCAGGGAGATGATTTATTCCGTGCCCAGTCAATTTCACTTAATCTTGATACTCAGGAAATAGAGCTTTTGGGAAATGTACAGGGAACTGTAACCCAGAAGAATGAAGAAAAAACTGAAGAAAAGAATACAGAAATAAAAGAAAATCCTGAAGAACAAAAAACTGATGATGCAGCCGGAGGGGGAAACTAATGGCTCTTTTTCGTGATGAATTAAGAATTTCAAGTTTATATAAATCTTTTGGTCGCAAGGAAGTTGTAAAAGGAATTGATTTTTCCATGCACACAGGTGAAGTTTTAGGACTTTTAGGACCAAACGGAGCCGGTAAAACAACAACCTTCTATATGGTAGTAGGCTTTTATAAACCAACTGCTGGCGAAGTTTTTTTGAACAATGAATGCATTACAAAGCTTCCGATGTATCAGAGGGCACAGAAGGGTATTTCATATCTTCCTCAGGAGCCGTCTGTATTCAGAAAATTTACCGTAGAAGAAAATATCTGGTCCATTCTTGAAAACCGCAAGGATTTAACCAAGGAACAGAAAAAAAGGAGACTGGAAGATTTAATCGAAGAATTTTCTATCGGAAGAATACGAAAACAATACGCATATACACTTTCGGGTGGTGAACGACGAAGAACTGAAATTGCACGTTCTCTTGCCATGGAACCAAAGTTCCTTCTTCTTGATGAACCCTTTGCCGGAATCGACCCGATTGCAGTAGCAGACATCAAATCCGTAATCAAGCTTCTTTCTAAAAGAGGAATCGGAATCCTTATTACAGACCACAACGTTCGCGATACCCTCGAAATTACAGACAGAGCCATAATCATCAACACCGGAACCATCATGATTTCTGGTAAAAAAGATGAAATCCTTAAAAGTGACCTTGCCCGCGAAATTTATCTTGGAAAAAATTTCTCTATGTAGTAATTCTGTTTGACATCGCATAAATCTTACGATAAAATTGAAAGTGAACTATTCTAATCTTTTAAAAATAGGAGTGAATTATATGCCGTGGTATTGGTTTGTAATTCTCCCTGTTGTTGGAATTGTTCTTGGATGGATTATTCGCTGGCTTTATGCCAGATTTCAATTATCTTCTTCAGAGCAAAAAGCTGAGCGTGTAAAGCAG
>JAGCUI010000071.1 GCA_017962965.1 Treponema sp.
CGATTAAGAAGCTTTCCTTCCTGAATGAACGGGCGCATGATTCCAAGAACAGTCGGAATATCAGTCTGAACCATCGGACGGATTTTTCCATAATTGTTTGTATAAATCATTGTGCCGGAACCAAGGTCACTGAAAATTTCACAAGGTAAAACACCATCAATATTTCCGTCTACAATATGAGTTCTTGAAACGCCGTTATTACATGCATCCTGAGAAGTGCGTAAAAGAGAAAGAAGATTGATTTCTGATGTGTTTCTATTAATAGTATCGGTATTAAGGTCGATAAATTCATCAACCTGGTGAATATCCAAGGCAGCAAGTTCACCGCTAGAAGAAACTGCAACACCTTCTGGAACCTTATAATCACTTTTTTTAAGGCCACCGTTTTCGAGCATAAAAAAAAGCTTATCGGCTCCAAGATTTACGGCAACCTGTTCTGCCAAAAGAATAGAAGAAATATTATAAGGATGACCAACCGCATTCCATCCGATACAAGGAAAGATTGGAATAAAACCGTTATTCAAAACAGCCTTTATAGAGTTCACTTCAAGCTTATCAATTTCACCTGCAGTACCATAATCAAAACCATTAATAACACCCTTGGCTCTCGAGCGAACCCAGTTACCGATTATGGCAGTAATATTATTTGCAGCAAGACTAGTCATTACAATATTGGAAACATCAAAGGCAGCCATTTTAATAAGAGGCATTGCTTCTGCTGTTGTAACACGGATGTTCTTATTAAATTCCCATTTGATTTTTTCGGCAGACAAAACCTGATCTATTCTTGAACGAGCACCAGGAATAATTACAACCTGAAGCCCAGCCTGATGTAAAAGAGCAATGTCCTTTATGTGCGAAGAATAAAGAGGAGAATTAATAATCTTGTCGTCGATGTAAATAACAACAAGAGCATTCTTAAATTTCTGAAGGTATCTCATTACGTTTCTGATACCGTCTGCTTTTTGTAAAGTAGTCATAATTTAATTATATCAATAAATCAAATTGTATGCGAGAGATGTTTTTTTCTTTATAAATCTTTTCATTTTCCGATAATTTAAAGACAGGAAAGTTTATGAAGACACTTATTAAAAAAATATTCATTCTCTATTTATTTACTTTTACAGTTCATCTTTTTGCAGAAAACAAGCTTTCTAAGGAATGGAACTTTCGTCTTGTAACAGATGCTGCATATTATCCAAAAAGTGATTTTGTTCCAGGAGATGATCACTTTGCGCCGCTTACAGGCTTTTATGATTTATTTGTATTTCGTATAACTGCAAATGCCGAATATCTTTTACCAATTAACTTTGGAGATCACTGGCTTTTTGAAGAATCAAATATTTTATTCCAGACCTCAGGAGAATTAACTCCGATTACTTTCAGAACACAGCAATCTTTTATTTTTCTGCCGGTTCCTTTTTTTGAATTACAAACAGGCTTTGCCTTAGGACTTGGCTGGAACTTTGGTTCAATTATCAGTCTTTATGAATATAATCAGGTAACACACCAGTATCAAAAGCTTTCTACATTTAAGAACATCTGTCTTGAATATTTTATTAAAGCAACACTTCAATTTGACCTTGGAGCAGTATTACCAGGAGACTGGAAGCATGTTTTGATGGTAATGGATTATAAAGCCTTTTACCGCGGATTAACCAACGTACAGGACGATACAATCTATACATGGCAGGCAACCAAAGGATTAACGAACGGTTGGCAATATGATTCAAATATTATTATCGGATATCAGCTTCCTCTTAAGTTTTACAGAACAGGATTTATTACAGAATTCACAGGATATTATGCTTCTTCTGCATATGAACAATATAATGCAAACTTTAACGGCGGATTCTGCACAATAAGCATTTCACCGTTTTTCCAGATAAAATTCGAAGAAAACAACACATTATCAATCATTCTCGAATTCTCAAGTCGAAGAAGTTTTAAAGAACCACACAAATTAGACAGCGAAGAACTTACACTCACCTATGCCGGACGAGAATGGTTCTTTAACAGAATAGGATTAAGCTGGGACAAAACCTTCTAAAAAGGAATCTGAATATGAAAAAAAAGCTGATTTTAATTCTTTTTCTCATACTCACAACAAAACTTTTTGCAATTACCCCGCTTATTATCTACAGACCCGAAAACGATCATCCAATGAACGAAGTTCGCTGCTATATAAAAATTCTTGATGAAAACAACAACGATGTAACATATTCCTGCGGAAACGCCTTCTACAGCTGGGCAAACATCCCCGGAAGATACCATGCATATAAGAAAAAATACTTTTTAAGCGGCGGAATGGCCTTTCACATTAATATAATGCCCGGAAAATATAAAATCTCAGTTTTTACACCAAAAGACGAACATTACGAAATAGATTCCGAAAACAAAGAAACCTGGAACTCAAACACCTTTGAATACGACTCCGACAATCCAATAAACGTAATTTTTGTTGCCCCAACCGTAAACCAGAATCAATTCTACAACGGCGGCTGGACCATCCATTACCGTGCTCCAAAGTTCTATAAATACACCAAACCTTATCCGCCTGAACTTCTTCCAAAAAAAGACGAAGAAAATAATAAATAAGGGCGCATAGCCCGCAGGCGGTCTACCGGGCTTTCCGGAGTTCCGCTTTCGCTCCATAAAACACAAAATGCTATAAAGTTTATTTTCTCACGAACACTTATCCCTACAGGGGCCTTTTGTGTTTTACAAGCTCCTCCAATCCCTTGCGCAGGGGCTGTTTTTAAATATTTATCTTTATATGGGAAATGTACGTCTAAACCGGTGAGCCTTTAAACTAACAAACGTTCGTTCTTTTTGTGGGTAGATGTTTCACGCGAAACAAACGGGATTTCTCAAACAAAACGTTTCACATAAAACAAAACACAAGGAAATCCGACGACAGGGGCAGACGATATATTACACACATTGTTTCACGTGAAACACAAAACTACTCGAGCGGACCAAACAACATTTACACCAAGCCGTTTGTTTCACGTGAAACAATTTGAAAAACAAACTATTCAGAGACGTCATAAAAAACACACTAACAAAACAGCTGTCAAAACAACATAACTGTTTCACGTTAAACATATTCAAAATCTAAAATACCAAAATCACAAGCGCAATGTTTCACGTGAAACAAAATCATAGATAAATCATAGAAAAGCGAAACAAAGAAAAAGTGCCCTCGAGATACAACATCTTTTTAAATCTATTCTCTTTCAAGCTCCCTTCTCACCAAAGCCAAAATCCAACTCTCCAATCTTCTTCCACTCTTTCGTCCAGTCAACTCTCAACTCACTCCACAAGTCGCAGCTCACCCACCAGTCCAATCGTTTCACGTGAAACATCCCCTAGACACAAACCCTCTTGTTTCACGTGAAACAAACCAAACGAGAAAATGTGGATAACTTGTTGATACTGTGGAAAAGTAAAAAGAAAGGAAAGCAGCCTGGATTCAAGCCACCCTCGACTTATCCACATTGTGTATAAATTGTGGATAAATCTTTTAAACAAAAAAAAGCTGATCGCTAAACGACCAGCCTTCTGCCTGATGTATATATCTACCCCTAAACTATTTTGTAATAGTCTTTTTTCCCTTGGATTCATTATTGATTAAATATTTTCTTTTGTCAATTAAAATCCATAAAAAAAGACTATTTTTTTGCAAATATTTATATAAATCTTGTAATTCCTTATAACACAAAGAGTTACAAGATTATTCCTCTTCTTTTTCCTGAACTTTATCAATTCCTACCAGATAATCAGGTTCTGTTACCTTAACAATCTTTACACCCGATGCTCCCTGGCCCTGTTCCTTGATATCAGTTGCTTTAAAGCGGAGAGTTTTACCCTGGCTTGTCATACAAACAACTTCGTCAGAATCCTTTACGTTCAGAGCTCCAATAATTTCTCCCTTGGCTTCTGTGTTTCCAAAGATTCTCTGTCCGCCGGTTCCTCTTCCATGTACCGAGTACCAGTCAAAGGAAATTCTCTTACCGTATCCTTTTTCTGTAATCAGGATGATATTTGCTTCGTCTTCAACTTTTACTGCAGCGGCAATTTCATCACCTTCGGAAAGCTTCATTCCCTTAATACCGCAGCTTGCTCTTCCCATAGAACGAACGGAATTTTCTGTAATTCTCAAAGCCTTTCCTCTACGGCTAATAAGCATTACATCACTTGAACCTGTTGTAGGAATTGCACTGATGAGTTTGTCTCCGTCATTAAGTTTAATTCCTATAATACCTCTGGTTCTTGCATTCTGGAATTCTGTTGAACGAACCTTCTTTACAATACCCTTTGCTGTAATCATGAATAAATAAAGATCGTCTGAGAATTCTTTTAAAGAAACAATTGTTGTAATTTCTTCATCTGCTGTTACCTGGAGCAATCCTTTTATATTCTGTCCGCGGCTTGCTTTTTCTGCTTCCGGAATTTCATGAATACGCATCCAGTAAGCACGGCCGATGTTTGTAATAAATAAAAGGCACTCTTTTGTAGAACCAATAAAAAGCTGGTTGATGTAGTCATCTTCGATAAGGGTTGTACTGTTGCTTCCTGTTCCTCCCCTTCCCTGCTTTTTATATTTATCTGCAGAAACGCGTTTGATATATCCAAGGCGGGAAATCATAACAACCATGTCCTCATCCTTAATCATATCTTCAACGTTAATCTGTTCTACTTCATCATGAATAATTTCTGTACGGCGGTCATCACCATACTTTTCTGCAAGACCCCTTGTTTCATCCTTAATGATGTTCAAAATCTTACTGTGATCTGCCAAAAGACTTTCAAGATAATCAATCAATGCCTGAAGCTCTTTAATTTCATTCTGCAAATCTTCAATAAGAAGATGAGTAAGACGTTTAAGAGGCATATCAACAATTGCCTGTGTCTGTTCATCATCAAAATCAAATCTTTTGGAAAGCTTAAGTTTTGCTTCTTCTGTATTCTGACTGCTCTTGATAATCTGAATAACTTCATCAATATTATTGATTGCTGTAATAAGAGCCTTCAAAATGTGCATCTTATGTTTTGCAACTTTAAGATCATAAATTGTACGGCGTGTAATAACTTCATCACGGTGATTTACAAAGTGCTGGATGAGCTGCTTTAAAGTTAAAACTTCCGGTTTAAGGTAAGTTGGAGGAAGTGTATAAACTCCAGGTTCATCATAACGAGGTTCCCCTTCTTTTACCTGTGGAACAAGCGCAAGATTGATTACACCAAAATTAGACTGAAGCTCTGTCTTTGCAAAAAGCTGATTCAAAACAAGTTTAGTAATTGCACCTTTTTTCAAATCAACTACAAGACGCATTCCAGAGCGGTCAGAAGATTCATCGTTGGCATTTGTAACACCATCAATCTGCTTATCGCGAACAAGCTCTTTAATACGACGGATAATATTTGTTGTGTTTACTCCATAAGGAACTTCTGTAAATACAATCGATTCACGTCCGTGCTTGTCTGTTTCTATAGTAAATTTTGAACGGATAACAATCTTACCGCGTCCAGTTGTATATGCTTTTTTAATTCCGGCTGTACCGTAAATAATACCGCCTGTAGGGAAGTCCGGTCCCTTAATGTATTTCATCAAACCTTCGGCAGTGATTTCGTTATCATCAATGTAAGCACAAATTGCATCAGCTACTTCTCTAAGGTTATGAGTAGGCATATTTGTAGCCATACCAACGGCAATACCGGTAGTACCATTACAAAGAAGGAAAGGAAATTTAGAAGGAAGAACGGCTGGTTCATCGCAGGTATCATCAAAGTTACGGATCATATCTACGGTGTTTTTGCTGATGTCGCTTGTCATCTCTTCGGTGATTTTAGACATCTTAGCTTCGGTATAACGGTAAGCTGCAGGAGGGTCACCGGCAATAGTACCAAAGTTTCCCTGAGGTGTTACAGTTGTATATCTCTGAGCAAAATCCTGGCCCAAACGAACCAATGCATCATAAACAGAAGCGTCTCCATGAGGATGGTAATGTCCCAAAACTTCACCAACGATTGTGGCACATTTTTTAGTCTTTCCGCCGCTAACAAGATGAAGGGTATCCATAGCGTACATAATTCTACGATGAACCGGTTTAAGTCCGTCGCGAACATCTGGTAAGGCACGCTGCACAATTACAGACATAGAATAGTCAATATAAGCCTGCTTAACTTCATCTTCAATTGGAATTTTTATTAAAGCTCCGCCCTCAGCTGTTTTAATTTCTTCCATTTTTGTCTCCAATCTCTTTGAACATAAAAAAAAATTATTTTCTATTATACCATTTTATTTTCTTTTAGTCTTTAACTTTGAATACTAACACATGGTAGTTTTCATTTCACAAGGCGACAATCTATATATAGCCATTTTCTTGACTTCTAGCCACTTTAACTTTATATTATTAATATAGATTACAAGGAGGTTTAAAATGCAAAGAACCCCAATATATGATGCCAGAAATAATTTATCTCATTTTATAAAAATTGCTGAAGGAGGAGAGCCTGTGGAATTAACAAGACATGATAAACCTGTAGCCGTAATTGTGAGCTGGAATGACTGGGAAGCAACAAAACCTCAAAATTCTTTTATGGACTGGTATTTTAAATTTAGAAAAGAAAACAAAGATTTATTTGAAGATCCAACATGGGAAGGTTTAGTTATTCCTAAAGATGAATACCTGGATGAAGAATATAACAAAAGAATTGATGCTATGTGGGGGGAAGCTTAATGAGACCTGTTTATTTATTAGATACAAATGTAATTTCTGAATTAGTAAAGCCAACTCCAAATTCTTCAGTTTTAGAAAAACTTGTTGAAAATGGTAAGTTTTGTGCAATCTGTTCTACTGTGTGGCAGGAATCTGTTTATGGTTATGAAAGAATGCCGGAAGGAAAAAGAAAAAATAAAGTAGCAACTTATCTTGCCCGAATAAAAGGATCATATGATATCATTCCATACGACACCTTTGCCTCTCAAATCTGTGGTGAGCTTCAGGCTGCTTGTGAAAGAAAAGGAAAATCAATTCCTCGATACGACAGCCAGATTGCAGCCACAGCCATAGCTAACGGAATGATTTTAATAACTCATAACATGGAAGATTATCAGCCGTTAATCGAAAACAGTACCCTTAAAATCGAAGACTGGTGGGAATAAACTTAAGAGGTTTTATGTTAGAACATTTAATCACAATAAATCTTGAAAAAGGATTTATTCCAATAAGCCGTTTTAACAAAGGACAAGCAGGACAGATTATTGAAGAAGTAAAAAAAGAGGGCATAAAAGTTATTTTGAAAAATAATGTTCCCCAAGGCGTCCTTTTGCCTTACACCGATGAATATTTAGAGTTATTACATATGGCAAATTTAATTTAAATTATTAACTCTTTTTTACAATTTCATAATCATCTAACATTGAAATAAAATCTTTTAATACTTTTCTCTTTTCTAAAGAGAGTTTAACAAATTTTTCCTCTAAACTATTTTGGTTATTATAATTGATTTTCTCATTGTAAATTGAATTGCCAGTTATTAAATATTCAACAGTTACATTTAAAGCTTGTGCAATTTTCACTGCCACATCAGCAGGAGGAATAGAACTTCTAGCACCTAAATATCCTTCTAATGTTCTGGCAGAAATTCCTGTTTTTACAGCTAATTCCTTTACTTTCATATCCTGATAATCTAATTCTGAACGTAAAGTATTCTTAAAGATCGAATCCATAAGGATAAAAATACTTCATTTAACGTAATTTGATGGAAATTTGACGACATAAAACGTATATAATATAATTAATTACGTTGTTTGTAGTTATTTAACATACTTATACTACAAAAATGTAAGGAGTAAATATATGAAAAAAATAATGCTTTTTAATTTTATTCTTTTTTCACTATTATATTTTAGTTGTGCCTCTACAGATACAAATAAAATAGCAAACGTAAAAAAAGAATATAATTTTATTGAAATTGATTCTAAAGATTTTACCATTGCAAAGGCAAAAGAAAATAATTGGGAAGCTTTAATTATTAATAATGCAATTTTAATTAATTCCGGAGGGGTTCGTATTCTATTTACAGGTGGACCAACAAATGATGAAGCTATTTGTTTTTACCTAAATGCTTATACTTCTAATTCAGATTTTAAAGATAATACAGGGTTTAATGGTATGTCTGAAGAAATTAGAGACATAATTCATAATAAAATTCACTATGGAAAACCATATTATAAAATAAAAGTTATATTAAACAAATATTCAACACAATATGAAAACCTTGTTTATGGAGAACTTATTGAAATTGAAGGAATAGAGGAAGCAAACCAAAAAATCAAAATAGAAGAGGAGGAAGAAAAACAGAAAAAACAAGCTGAAAAAGAAGCCAAAATTAAAAAAATCACAAAAGGTTATGTTTATCATGGGGAAGATGAAGTAATTGACAATATTGAGCTCTTAAAATTTAAAGGCTTAAAAAAAGGTCATGCTTATTATATTTCTGGATTTACTCCAAGTTCTTTAGATCCAACTTCTTATGCTAAAATAGTTACTTGGACTTCAAGTTCAAATATTTTTGCAGTAACTTATTTAAATCAAGATATACGCACCGAAGTGTTAAAAGCATCTTCTCTTGGTAATAGTTATTTTTCAGTTAATGTAATTGTTACTGTCGATAAAAGTTCCGGTAAACCTTTAGTTTTAGGTTTAATAAAGTAAGATTTAATTATCTTTTGAAATATTTTTTTTTTTTATCAAAATTAATTTATGAATTTCCCAGTGGTTGAGCCTGTCGAAACCACCGGGAAATTCTAAATATCCAGATTAGCGTAGCTGGAATTTTCTTCGATGAAGCGGCGGCGAGGTTCTACTTCTTCACCCATGCAGACGCTGAAGATTTTGTCGGCAGCTACGGCATCAGGGATGGTTACAACGCGCATTTTACGGTGAGCAGGGTCCATTGTTGTTTCCCAAAGCTGCTTTCCGTCCATTTCACCAAGACCTTTGTAACGCTGAACATCGGCTTTATCACGCTGATCTCCGAGTGCTTCCAAAGCGGCATCTCTTTCTGCATCGCTGTAACAGTAAACAGGATCTTTTTTACCAAGCTGAACCTTGAACAAAGGTGGCATAGCAAGATAAACATATCCGTTTTCAATCAATTTAGGCATATAACGGAAGAAGAAAGTCAAAAGCAATGTACGAATATGGCTTCCATCAACATCGGCATCGGCCATAATGATGATTTTGTGATATCTGAGCTTTTCAATATTAAAATCTTTTCCAAATCCGGCACCAAGGCTGGCAATTACAGGTTCAAGCTTATCATTATTCATTACTTTTTCAGGACGAACCTTTTCTACGTTGAGCATCTTTCCCCACAAAGGAAGAATAGCCTGTGTTTTTGGATCACGACCCTTCTTTGCAGAACCGCCGGCAGAATCTCCTTCGACTATGTATACTTCGCAAAGCTCTGGGTTTTTCATAGAACAGTCAGACAATTTTTCCGGTAAACCAAAACCGTCGCTCATGTTCTTTTTGCGCATATTGTCTTTTGCTTTTCTTGCTGCAATACGTGCTTTAGCTTCATCCATAGCTTTTTTACAGATTGCTTCCAAAACAGAAGGATTTTGCTCAAAATAAATTGTAAGCTTTTCTGTTAAAACCTGGTGAACGATTGTACGAACCTCGGTATTTCCAAGCTTTTCCTTTGTCTGTCCCTCAAATTCAGGTTCAGGAACCTTCATGGAAATTACTGCTGTTAATCCCGAAGACATATCATCGTAGGTTAATTTTTCATCCTTATCTAAAGAACCAACTGCTTTTTTGAGTTTTTCGTTTGTATCAAGGAATTTATTCAAAACTGTACGGATTGCGCTTCTAAATCCTTCAAGATGAGTACCACCATCGCGTGTATTAATATCATTTACATAAGTATGAACGTTTTCTGAATATCCGTTGTTATAATGAAGTGAAACTTCTGTAATAATGTCGTCTCTTGTTTCGCAAACATAAATAGGTTCTGCAGGAATAACTGATTTTCCTTCATCAATATCCTTTACAAACTCATTAATACCACCAACATACTGAAGCTTTTCTTCCTTTGGCTTTTCAAGGCGTTCATCGCGGAAAGTAATTACAATACCGCTGTTCAAAAAAGCTAATTCTCTTAATCTGTCTTTTAAAACATCAAAATCATAAGTTGTAGTTTCTGTAAAAATAGTTTTATCGGCCTTCCAGCGGATTGTTGTTCCGTGTTCTTCTGTATCTCCAATAACTTCTACCTTTGATTTTGGAATTCCTCTTTCATATTTCTGTCTGTAGATATGACCGTCTCTTTTTACTGTAGCTTCCATCCAGTCCGAAAGGGCATTAACGCAGGAAACACCAACACCATGAAGACCACCGGAAACCTTATATGAACCTTTATCAAATTTACCGCCGGCATGAAGTCTTGTTAAAACAAGTTCCAAAGCGCTTATATGTTCTGTAGGATGTTCATCAACCGGAATACCTCGTCCGTTATCTTCAACACGAACAATATCATCTCTTTCAAGCGCAACGATAATTGTATCACAATAACCAGCCATTGCTTCGTCTATTGAGTTATCTACTGTTTCATAAACAAGATGATGAAGTCCGCGCGGACCTGTTGAACCGATATACATACCAGGTCTTTTACGAACTGCTTCGAGTCCTTTTAAAACCTGTATATTACTAGCACCATATTCTCCAGCCATTTTATCCCTCAAATTTTGCACAAAATAGAATATATTATTCTATATAATTAACGCGTTAATTTCAATTCACAGAAAATGAATATCACAAATGAATTTTTTTTAAACTTCACTCAAATTTCAATATAAATTAACTTGAGAATTGTCTGAAATTCCATGATAATAGGCATTATGACATTATATAAAGAAGCCTTTGACTATGCGATGAAAGAGATTCGCAGCGAATATAAAAACAAAAACGATGAAGAATACTTTATTTTATGGTTTAACCTTCAGTATGTAGAAGACACAATCGATACAATCACTGTTTCTGTAAAAAGTGAATTTTTAAACATGCGCATGAAACAGATGGGTGTTTTTGAAACCGTTCAGAATAAAATTTGTAAAATCTCAGGCCAGAATATCACTTTAAATGTCATAATTGATGATTCAGATACAGCTTCGGCACAGGAAGAAAGCAAAAAATCAGCTGAAAACACTGAAAAAAAGGTAAAAACAGAAGAAAAAGTTCCCGGAAAAAAGGCAAAACATCCTTTACTTCAAGAAGAATTTACATTCGATACCTTTGTTCCAGGCGAAAACAGCGACTTTGCATATAAAGCATCTTTGGCTGTTGCAAAAAACCCTGGTAAATCATATAACCCTATTCTTTTATATGGCGGATCCGGACTTGGAAAAACTCACCTTATGGAAGCCATAGGAAATTATATCTATCAGAATTCAACAGAAAAGCTTAAAATCTGCTATCTTTCTGCAGAAACCTTTATCAATGAATTTACTTCTTCCATTTCTGCCAAAAGTCCAAAGGCTTTTAAAGACAAATACAGAAATCTTGATGTTTTACTTCTGGATGATATTCACTTTTTAAGCGGAAAAGAGGCTACTCAGGAAGAATTATTCTATACATTCAATGCATTGCACGAAAAAAATGCACAGATGGTATTTACATGCGACCGCCCTATTAAAGAAATCAAAAATATGGCTAATCGTCTTGTAAGCAGACTTTCAAACGGATTATGTATTGATTTACAGCCTCCAAATTATGAAACTCGCTATGCAATTCTTCAGAAAAAAGTTCAGCAGAAAGGAATTGATTTAAGTCCTGAAATTATAGAATACATTGCCAAAAATATAGAAACTAACGTTCGTGAGTTGGAATCGGCACTGCAGAATATCATCGGTTATATGGATCTTACAGGCCAAAAGCCTTCAATTGATGATGCAAAACGTCTTTTAAAAGATTTACTTTCTTCTAATTCAGTTGAAAATATTTCTATTGATGTAATCCAGAAAGTTATTGCAGAAAACTATCAGATTTCTGTAAGCGATTTAAAGAGCAAAAAAAGAGATAAGAAATTCGTAATTCCACGCCAGATTGCAATTTATATTGCCAGAACCATTACAGAAATCTCTTATACAGAGCTTGGAATTGAATTTGGAGGAAAAGACCATTCAACTATCATGCATGCATACGAAAAAGTTGAAGAACAGGCCAAAATAGATCCTTCTTTGAACAGTAAAATCGAATTATTTATAAGAGAAATAAAAGAATATAAAAAATAAACAGCTTTTGTGCTTTAAATGTTGATAAAAGCATAAATTTTGTGGATAAAATGAAAATTATTGAGTAAAATGTGTATAAGTGTATAAAAAGTGAATTTATATTAATGAGATATAAACATTTTAAATTTAATTAATATAAAGAAATAACTTATTTATCCACAGAATTCACAAACCTTATTATTACTATTATTAAATTTATAAATTTATAATAAATTTAGAAAAGTTAAAAAGGAGTATAAAACATGAAATTTACATTCGATAGAGATGCAATGATTAAAGAAATTTCAATTGCACAGGAAATTATTACAAATAAAAGTCCTGTTTCTATTCTTTCTAATATTCTTGTAATAGCTGAAAATAATAAGCTTACAATAAAAGCAACTGATTCAGCCGTTAAATTTACTACAACTATTCCGGTTGATATAAACGAAGAAGGAAGAACAACTATCTTCTGTGATAAGTTTATGAGTATTCTTTCTTCACTTCCTTCCGGAGAAATTGAATTTATTCAGGAAGATGTTGGTGTAACAATCAAACCTATTTCTAAAAGAGTAAATTTCAAGCTTAAGAGCCAGGCTGGAGATAAATTCCCTGAAATCGGCTCTTCAGATAACATTTCTTTCTTTGAATTACCTTCAAAAGACTTTAAGGAAATGATTAAACAGACAATTTTTGCAGTTTCTGATGATAAAAACCGCTATTTTATGACTGGTGTTTATCTTGAAAAAACAGGCGATACATTTACTATGGTTGCAACAGACGGAAGACGTCTTTCATGCGTAAATAAATCAGGATTTAATGTTCCAGACTTCCAGCCAGCTATTGTTCCTGTAAAAATCCTTTCATGTGTTCTTAAAAATGCTCCGGATGAAGGAAATATTAAAATTGCAATCGTAGAAAAATCAATTTTCATTAAATTTGCAAATCTTGAATTCTCTTCTGTATTAATCGACGGACAGTTCCCAAATTATCAGAAAGTAATTCCTGAAAACCTTACAAAATCAATTATGGTAAATAAAAATGATCTTGATGCTGCCCTTAAACGCACAACTATCATGGTTGATAAAAAAGTAAGCAGAATTATTTTCAAGATTTCTTCGGGTGTTCTTAAATTGATTTCACCTGAATCAGAAATTGGTACTGCAGATGAAGAAATTCCTTGCAGATACGACGGCCAGAGTATTTCAATGGCATTGAATTTTACATATGTAACTGAACCATTAAAAGTAATTGATTCAGAAAATGTAGTTTTTGACTTTAATATCAACGAAACTTCCGGTGATGAAGAAGCAAACATTACAAAAGCTGTTATCATGCGTTCTGAACCTGCTGCAGATTACATCCATGTAATTATGCCAATGAATTACTAAAAATAAAATTTCGATTTTGTTTTAATGCCGTTTCTTTATCAGACTTTTTATAATTTTCGAAACCTCAAAAATGATACAATAGACCTTTCTTCACGGGAGGTCTATTTTGTTGGAGAAAACGGGCAGGGTAAATCCAACATTCTGGAATCTTTATATCTTGCTTCTTACGGTAATTCCTTCCGCACTCATAATGAATCTCAGATTATTAAAAACGGGGAAAACCAGTTCAGCATAAACAGTCTTTATAAAAGTGGCGAAGATAATATCCAGAAAATTACAATTGCACTCGAAAATGGTAAAAAAAGAATTGATAAAAACGGAAAACGTATTCACGACAGAAAAGAGCTTATAAATACAATTCCGTGCATTTTATTCTGTCATGATGATATGCAATTTGCCGTTGGCGAGCCTGAATACAAACGTTTTTTTATAGATCAGTCACTAACTTTATACGACAGCCTTTATATAGACGATTTACGAAATTATAAAAAGGTTTTAAAAAGCCGCAATCAGATTTTAAAAAATCATCAGTATGATATGCTCGATGTTTACGATACACAGCTTGTAGAATACGGTTTAATCATCCAGGAAAAAAGAAAAAAAGCGATTTTTCAGTTTAATGAGATATTCGGAAAGCTTTATCAGGAAATTTCTGGCATAGAAGGGGTTAAAATTCACTATAGTCCTTCGTGGAAACTGCCGGAAAACCCTGAAAAAAATTTTTTTCCTGCTTCGCAGGAATATCTTTCTTTATTACAATCTAAACGCGAATCTGATAAAATTCTGGAAACTACATTAAGTGGGCCCCATCGTGACCGCATAAATTTTGTCTTAAACAAAGAATTATTTATTCCCACAGCTTCTACAGGACAATGCCGCCTCATTTCTTTAATTTTACGAGTTGCGCAAGCTATTTATTATACCCGTGCCACAAATTTAAAACCTGTTTTATTGATGGACGATGTTTTACTGGAATTAGACCCGCAGAAAAGGGCAAAATTAACCTCTTATCTTCCCGAATACGACCAGCTTTTCTGTACATTTTTGCCCGGAGAACCGTATCAGAACTATATGCACGACACGACAAAGGTATATAATATAAAAGATGGGGAATGGAATGTTTAATCAAATTATAAATATGGCAGACATGCTTTCGAGATCTATGAATAATTTTTCGGAAGAAAAAAAGATTTATAATGTGTGGAAAAGCGTTGTTTCTAAAATAAAAACCTCCCG
>JAGCUI010000008.1 GCA_017962965.1 Treponema sp.
TCGAAGATTTGATTGTTGCTGCACACAGAAATGCGGTAGAAAATGTTCAGGAGCAGATAAAAGAAAAATCATCATCAATTCTTGGCGGAGTTGATTTGAGTCAGTTTGGTTTATAATCGTTAAATCATTAATGGGAAAACGGGTGGAATAATGAGTATTTACGACGATCTGGCAAATAATTTTTCGCGCTTACCGGGAATCGGGAAAAAAAGTGCGCTTCGCATGGTGAACTGGCTTTTAAAACAGGATATTACCTATGTTCAGAATTTTGCACGAAATCTTGGTCAGCTTCAGGATAAAATAAAACCATGTAAGATTTGCGGGGCATGGACCGAAGAGGAAATCTGTCCGGTGTGTTCAAATCCTGCAAGAGAAAAAAATCAGATTTGTGTTGTAGAAGAATCGCAGGATGTAAGTACAATCGAAGCATACGGAGAATATAAAGGGCTTTATCATGTGCTTGGAGGTCTTATAAAACCACTCGACGGAATTGGTCCTTCGCAGCTTTTAATCCCGCAGTTATTAAACAGAATCAAAAACGAAAAGATAGAAGAAGTAATCATCGCTACAAATCCAACAGTCGAAGGTGACACAACGGCCTTATACATTAATAAGATGATTACAGAGATGAATCTTTCACCTTCTCCAAAAGTAACCCGTCTTGCAACTGGAATTCCGGTTGGCGGCGACCTTGAATACATAGACAAAAGAACGTTGTCTTTAAGCTTCCGCGGAAGAAGTCAGATTTAGTTATGGGTTGTCGGAAGATAATTGTTTCCTTTATAAACAAAAGTAAAGTGTGAAAATTTTGCTAAAAATGCATATTTGTTACAGACGTTGTAGTATTTAAAAACTTCTGTTGCATCTTTTTTTATAACCGATTCAGAAACATTGTTTTCCAGCGCATATTCTTTGTATGCTTTTCCTAAAATCATCTGTATTAATATTTCTTTTTGTCTATCTGTAAGTGGAAGATCATCAACATGAATAACTTTTTCTGAATTCTGACCTACAGAAAGTGTATAAGAGTTTACTGCAAAAAGTCCAAGAACAAGCGTTACAATAACGAATGGAAGGAACATTATGACGTGCTGTAAAAAGGTTTGTGGAAAAAGATAAAGCCTTATACCAATAAGAGTCCCAAAATAAAGGATACTTAAGGGAAGTTTGATTATCTTGTTATTTTTAAAGAAGCCCTGGTTCCACAAAAATACAATCGTAATCACATAACTGAAGATCATCAGTAAATAATATTCATTGAAAAAGCAGAAAAGAAACGAATAAAGGAAAGAAAAAATCCCGTATACCGAAAATGCCTTTGGAAAAAAGAATAAAAACACAGAAAAAAGCGTTGAAAGTCCCAGCCAGATGTTAATAACAATGTTTAGCGGCGTTTTTTCGGAATGAATTAAGAAAGTAACAAGAAAAAACCCAAAAATTACTGCGCAAATCAGCGGAATTACTTTTTGAAACATTTTGAGATTTATTTTTTTCATCATACTGATATTTTAACGTATAAAAACGAATATGAAAAGAAGATTTCTCCCACCATGCCATTTGTATAAACGCTTTTTGTACAGTATAATAAGAAGTCTATTAATCATTCACGTTACATAAGGTAAGAGGTACATATATGGCTAAATCGGGAAAGTCTGTTTTTTCGGCAGAGCTTTT
Source organism: Treponema sp. (assembly GCA_017962965.1). Taxonomy (GTDB): domain Bacteria; phylum Spirochaetota; class Spirochaetia; order Treponematales; family Treponemataceae; genus Treponema_D. The sequence goes on from JAGCUI010000008.1 coordinate 1,675, forward strand.
GGCTTTTGTTGAAGAATGGAAAAATAAACCGGGTAATCTCATCATGATTCTGCATAAAATCCAGCAGGAGCAGGGATACATTTCGAACGAAGCGGCTGCAGAAGTTGCAAAAATTACGGGGCTTCCGCTTGCACGTATTCATGGTGTTGTTTCATTCTATCATTTCTTTAAAACAAAAAAGCCGGGAAAAAATCAGATTTCGGTTTGTCTTGGAACTGCATGCTATCTTAAGGGTGGGCAGAATCTTTTGGACGAAACAAGACGTCTTTTAGCATTAAAGGATGGAGAAATTACTTCGGAAGACGGATTGTTTTCTGTTGAACCGGTCCGCTGTATTGGTTGTTGTGGTCTTGCTCCTGTTGTGAGTGTTAATGGCGAAGTTTTTGGAAAAGTAACTACAGCTCAGATTAAGACTATTCTTGATAAATATAGAAATAAGGATTAAAAGATGACACGAGAAGAACTGCATAAAATCTATGAAAGCATGAAGGACGAAATGGAAATTCGTGCTTCGGAAGGAAAAAGAGTACGCGAAGCTTCTAAAAAAACTGTACTTGTCTGCGGTGGTACTGCCTGTGAATCATCTGATTCTCCAAAAATTTATGAAAATCTGATTGCGGGCATTAAAGAGCATGGACTTGAAGACAGAATCACTGTTGTAAAAACCGGATGTTTTGGTTTCTGTGAAAAAGGCCCGATTGTTAAAGTCATGCCGGAAAATTCCTTTTATGTAAACGTAAAGCCGGATGATGTAAAAGAAATTGTAGAAGAACATCTTGTAAACGGAAAGGAAGTAGCTCATCTTCTTTATGATCCGAATGCTAAAAAAGTAAATGGTGTAGAAGAAATTCCTTTCTATAAAAAGCAGCTTCGTATTGTTTTAAGAAACTGCGGTGTAATCAATCCGGAAAATATTGATGAATATATCGGCCGCCAGGGATATCAGGCGCTGGAAAAAGTTCTTTTCGAAATGAAATCGGAAGAAGTAATCGAAGAGCTTAAAAAATCTGGATTACGTGGACGAGGTGGTGCCGGATTCCCTACAGGTCTTAAGTGGGAAGCGGGTGCAAAAGCTCAGGGCGATATAAAATATGTTGTCTGCAATGCCGACGAAGGTGACCCTGGTGCATACATGGACCGCTCAACAATCGAAGGAGACCCACATTCTGTTCTGGAAGCAATGTGTATCTGTGGTCGTGCAATCGGTGCTCAGAAGGGATTTGTTTATATCCGTGCTGAATATCCACTCGCCGTTCACAGACTCGAAATTGCGATTAATCAGGCTCGCGAAAAGGGATTTCTTGGAAAAAATATTTTAGGCAGTGATTTTAATTTTGATATAGAGATTCGTCTTGGTGCGGGAGCATTTGTATGCGGTGAAGAGACTGCTCTTCTTCGTTCTATCGAAGGTAAACGCGGTATGCCAACACCAAAACCTCCTTTCCCGGCTCAGAGCGGATTGTGGGGAAAGCCTACTGTTATCAACAACGTAGAAACCTGGGCAAACATTCCTGTAATCATCCTTAAAGGTTCAGAATGGTTTGCTTCTATTGGTGATGAAGATTCTAAGGGAACAAAGGTTTTTGCCCTTACAGGTAAAATCAATAACTCTGGTCTTGTAGAAGTTCCAATGGGAACGACCCTCCGCGAAATTATCTTCGACATTGGTGGCGGATGTAAAAACGGAAAGAAATTTAAAGGAGTTCAGACTGGTGGTCCTTCGGGCGGTATTATTTCTGAATCTGAACTCGACACACCGATCGATTTTGGCTCTCTCATAAAGCTTGGTTCCATGATGGGTTCGGGTGGTATGATTGTTATGGACGAAGATGACTGTGTTGTAGATATCGCTAAATTCTATATGGAATTCTGTGTTGATGAATCGTGCGGAAAATGTTCTCCATGCCGAATCGGTACAAGACAGATGCTCAACCTTCTGGAAAAGATTTCGAAGGGACAGGGAACAATGGAAGATTTACAGAAGCTTCAGGACATCGGCTCTGCAATGAAGTGTTCTTCTTTGTGTGCTCTTGGTCAGTCAGCTCCAAACCCAACTCTTTCTACTTTACAGAAGTTCCGTTCAGAATATGAACAGCACGTAAACGAAAAGAAATGTGTAGCCGGTAAGTGTAAAGATTTATTGAACTATGTGATTACAGATAAATGTATTGGTTGTGGTGCCTGTGCCCGCCGTTGTCCTGTCGGATGTATTTCCGGAACAATCAAACAGAAGCACAGCATAGATCCTACCCGCTGTCTTAAATGTGGTGCCTGTGCAGAAACCTGTAGATTCAGTGCAATTGAAAAACGCTAGGATTTGAATGGAGTTGGACAAATGGTAAAGTTAACTATAAATAATAGAGAAATAGAAGTTGAAGAAGGAACCACAATCCTTAAGGCAGCACAGAGTGCAGGATTTAAAATTCCTACTTTGTGTTATTGTGATGATTTAAAACCATGGGCTTCGTGCGGAATCTGTGTTGTAAAAAACGTTGACCCAAGAACAGGTCGTGCAAGAATGACTCGTGCCTGCTGCACCGCCGTAACCCCCGGAATGAACATCGTAACAAACGACCAGGATTTGTATAAAGCGCGCAGAACCGTCCTCGAGCTCATCCTTTCGAGCCATCCGGACAACTGTCTTAAATGTGCGCGCAACCAGAACTGCGAACTGCAGGCACTCGCCGCTCAGTTTGGAATCCGCGACAATCCTTTTGATAAGATTTACCGCGATCTTCCACTGGACGAATCTTATCCGGAAATAGTATTAAACCGCAAGAAATGTATAAGTTGTGGACGTTGTGTTACTGCATGTCAGGAAATGCAGGGCGTTTATGCAATGGAATACGTAAACCGTGGAGATAAAACGGTAATCGGTCCTGTTGCCGGTGTAGATTTAGCTCATTCACCATGTATAAAATGCGGTCAGTGTGCCGTTCATTGTCCGGTTGGAGCAATCACAATCCGTAATCCAATCAGAAAAGTGTTCGACAAGCTTGCAGACAAAAATCTTACTTCTGTTGTTTCAATTGCTCCTGCTGTTCGTGCCGCAATCGGTGAAGAATTTGGAATGGAACCTGGAACTTTAACAACAGGTAAACTTTATGCGGCACTCCGTGCAATCGGTTTTAAATACGTATTCGATACAAACTTTGCTGCAGACCTTACAATCATGGAAGAAGGAAACGAGCTTTTGGAAAGAATCAAGAGCGATAAACCTCTTCCAATGTTTACAAGCTGCTGTCCTGGCTGGGTAGATTACTGCGAGAAAAAATATCCTGATTTAATCCCTCATCTTTCTTCATGTAAATCACCACAGGAAATGCAGGGTGCAATGATAAAGACTTATTTTGCACAGAAAAATAATCTTAAACCGGAAGAAATCTATAATGTTTCTATAATGCCTTGTACTGCTAAACTCTACGAAAGCACAAGAGACGGCGCTAAAAACTATGATCAGGTTTTAACAACAAGAGAACTTGCAATGCTTTTAAAAGAATCCGGAATTGATTTTGCAAATATTGCAGAAGATAAGGCCGACAGCATCATGGGAACATATTCTGGAGCAGGTACAATCTTTGGTGTTACCGGTGGTGTAATGGAAGCAGCCGTTCGTACAGCATATTTCTTAGCAGAAAAGAAAGAACTTGGTCCAATTGAATATAAGGATGTGCGTGGTTTAGCCGGAACAAAGCTTGCAGAAGTAACTCTTGGTGGAAAAACTCTCCGCATCATGGTAATTCATCAGATTGGAAAAGTTGATGGTGTTCTTGAAACTGTTCGCCGTGAACTTGCTGCCGGAAAAGAGCCAAGCTATCATTTTATAGAAGTTATGGCATGTCGTGGTGGTTGTATTGGTGGTGGTGGTCAGCCTTATGGTGTAACAGACGAAATCCGCCAGGCAAGAACTAAGGCTTTGTATACCGACGATGAAAAATCAACAATCAGACAGTCGCATAACAATCCTGAAATTAAAAAGATTTATGATGATTTCCTTGGAAAACCTCTTGGAGAAAAGTCACATGAACTTTTACATACAAAATACGAAGCAGAGGATGAATACAGTAATGACTAAAAAGCTCAAACTGATTCCGTTTTTTCTGATTTGCGCTTTATTTTTTGTTTCCTGTGCAGATAAAACTGTTGTTTATAAGAATGTTACTCAGTCTGACTGGCTTTTACGCGTGATTGGCGAAGAGGTAGAAGTTGAATTTAATCTTAAAGAGCCTGTTGTAACTATCCGTGATGTGGAAAGAAGCTTTTTAAAGGATAAAACCAAGGATATCATGCGAAATACCTGGTACTGCAGGGGAACTTACGAAGGAAATCCTCTGGAAAATGGTATTGTAAAAATCAATATAAAAGAATATTCCCTTGATTTTATTGACTGGAAAGCCTTTGATGAAAATACTGATATTCAGGTTTTTGATGCTAATCAGATAGAAATTAAAGACGGAAAGTTCTTGTATGATGATGAAGAATTTGTGATTGTTCCGAATAAAAAAGAGCATAAAAAAATAGATAAAAAACTTACGGAAGCCAAAAAAATCATCAGCGAAATGAATTCTAAAGACGAAAAAGATTTTATTAAAAAGCGCACAAAGATTGAAGCTCTAAAAGCTTCTTTAGAAGAATTAAAAACAACTCCTGAATGGACTGCTTTTGATGAAACAGATTTATTTGTGATCGGCGAATATTTTGAACGCTCTTTGAACAAAAAAACTCAGGAATAAACTGGTTTTATAATTAATTTCAACATATTAACATGAAAAAGAACCAAGGTTCGTTAAGAACTTTGGTTCTTTTTTTATAAAATAGGTTTACAAAAGCAAATTCCATATATAAGATTTGGATATATCAAAAAAAACACCGGAAAACCGGTTTATAGGAGATGAAAAATGAATAAAAGATTAAGAAAAATTTTGTGCATCCTGGTTTTATCTGGATTATCTTTTGGCGCATTTGCAGGTGGTCTTGATAATAAAAATGGTATTGGTACATATGTGTTTTTGAATGACCATCCATTCGGAGGCTTTCAGTACGAAAGAAGGGTTGGAGATTCAAATGCAATTGGATTAAAATTCGGTGTATCTGCATTTTATGATGATGATGATAAATTTGAACCATTAAATTATAATCTTACTTTTGAATTTGATTACAGTATTTTCCAGACTACATGGAAAGAAAAAATTGATTCAAGAGTTTTTCTTTTTGCATTAGTTGGTTATGAAGGTGGTATTAAACGAGATTATGATAATATTAATAGAATAATACTCAGTGATACATATTATAGCAATGTGCTTGCCTGTGGTGGAGCCGGATTTGAAATCATAGTTTTTGATCATCTTTCGTTCCCGATTCAAATTGGAATGTCGGCTAAATTTCCATATGAAATAAAAGTTGGATTTACAACCGGATTTGGCGTAAGATATACCTGGTAAGATTTGTCTGGGATTTTATTTTAATTACTTTAAACTAAAAAAGCTCTCCGTGTGGAGAGCTTTTCTATTACTAAGCAGCGATGTGATTAGCGGAGCAATGAGAGTACGTTCTGGCTCTGCTGATTTGCCTGTGCAAGCATTGCTGTTCCAGCCTGAGAAAGTACCTGATCTCTTGTGAACTCAACCATTTCCTTAGCCATGTTAGTATCACGGATGCGTGATTCAGAAGCCTGGAGGTTTTCAGCACCGATATCAAGACCTGTAATTGTCTTTTCAAGACGGTTCTGGTAAGCACCGAGGTCAGCTCTCTGTTTGTTGATCTTTTTGATTGCTTCATCCAAAGTACCGATTGCGCGGTTAGCTTCGTCTGGAGTTTCCAAAGTCATGATTGATTCGTCGCCAACGTTGCGTAAGCCAAGAGCCATAGCAGACATTGTACCGATGTAAACCTGAGTTCTCTGGTCCATGTTAGCACCAATGTGGAACCACATAGAACCTGTAACTACGTTTTCACCAGTTGGGCGAGCGAAACGTCCTGTAAGCATGTTCATACCGTTGAACTGTGCTGCTGACGCAATACGGTCAACTTCTGCGATTAAAGATGATACTTCAACCTGGATCTGCATACGGTCTTCAGCTGAGTAGATACCGTTTGATGACTGAACTGCTAATTCGCGGATACGCTGGATAATATCTGTTGTTTCCTGTAAGTAACCTTCAGTAGTTTGAATGAAAGAAATACCATTAGCTGCGTTGGTAGAAGCCTGATTCAAACCACGAATCTGTGAACGCATTTTTTCAGAAACAGCAAGTCCTGAAGCATCATCGCCTGCGCGGTTGATTTTTTCGCCAGAAGAAAGTTTTTCCATACTCTTCTGTGATCTCAAATCCTGAATTCCCTGGGCACGCTGAGCAAACATTGCACTCATATTGTGATTAATAACCATAATAATCTCCTTATTTTTTGGTTTGTTAGGATAAACACATGGTGGTCTCATTAAACCACAACGTGGTTTATCTCACGGGTTTCCACCACCCTTTACTTGATTGTCGGGTACTGGCAAAAAAAGTTTAGAAAAAAGTTTAAAAAAAATGAAAAAAATTTTATAATTTTTTTATGGATTATCTGATTATGGGAATAGCCGTTGTAGTAATTGTCTTATTACTGCGCGGAATGTATCTTTATTATAGAAGAAAAAATGCAAAAAACAGCCGTCAGAAGAATATGCAGCCGGTAAAATGTCCTCTTTGCGGTTCGTCTTTATTTGTTGGAGAAAATCTGATTTCTAAGGTTTACAGGCCAATGAAGGTACCGGATCAGCTTATGACAATACAGGGTTGTCCTCATTGCTTTCCGCGCTGTGAACCCGGTGTAAGAAGAATCTGTCCTGTATGTCATAAGGAAGTGGGGCAGACAGAAAACCTTACCGCCCGTTTATTCAACAAAGCGGTAGGTAAAAAACATGTCCATATAATCGGATGTTCAAAGTGTCATAAGCCGCGCGCAGATTGATAATCAGCTTTCAAAAGTTATCTTGTTTTCTGATGTTTTAATCCTACGCGGGTGCAGATTGCGTTATTCACACTTTACGTTTGTATCTTTTATTTTATCTGTAAGGTTGAATTTTCCTTTTTCAGAAGAACCTTCTACACTTGCTTCGTATTCACCTTTAAATCCTTCTACCTGGGCAAATCCGTTTGCATCTGTTGTTACGCTTACATTTGTTGTCCATTCGTTGTGAATAAGGTTTTTAAGCATTGTGTAAGCAGGTTTGATTGTTCCGTCTTTATGTAAAAGTCCGCTTGGTGCGTTGAGCCACATTCCATCTGTAAAATCCCATCCGGTAATTGCCTTTACCTGAGGATGTTCTTCAAAGAGAATGCGGTACATTTCTTCAATCTGATTTTTCTGTCTTTCTTCGTTTTCAGGAGTAGAACAGCCGTCTTCATAATGCCAGTCGTTCAAATCTGTGATTTCTGGAGGGATTAAAGGTCCGGAAACAAGGGTATTTTCTGTAAAATGAATAGGAAGACCGAATTTTTCGAAGCGTGAAAGAACTTCTTCTATTTTTTCCCTTCCCCAGTATCCCTGGTGCTGGTGGGACTGAATACCAATTGCATCAATAGGAACACCTTTGTCCAAAAGTCCTTCAATAAGGATTTCGTAGGCCGGAGAAGTGTTAAAGTCGTTGATTAAGAGTGTACAGTCCGGATTTGCTTCTTTTGCAGCTTCAAAAACGGTTTTTACAAGCTCAAAACGGTTCATTTCGCGGCAAATTCTTGTAATTGCGTTGTCGTAGCGGTCAAAATTCGGCATGATTACTACTTCATTAATGGCATCCCACATATCAATTGTGCCTCTAAAGCCACCAACTTCGCGGTGAATGCGTTCAATCTGCTTTTGTAAGATTGTTTTGTTGTCGTATTTTAAAAGCCAGTCTGCACAAACAGTATGCCAGCACAAAGGATGTCCTTTTGCCTTAACACCTCTTTCCTGCATGTATTTTGCTGCATCCATGAGCTCTTTTGTATGAGGTTTTCCTTCTTCCGGTTCAAAATTTCCCCAGTAAAAAGGCAAAGTTCCGTAATTGAATACTTCGAGCCATTTTTTAACGCGGTCTCCAAAGTAAGTCTTCATTTCTTCTTCTGTTGGAAGCTTTTCCTGAACAAAAACCTTGTCTTTTGTGTCGAATTTTGGCGGATTTAAGTATGTTACAAAGTCAAAAGCACCCCAACCAAAAAGAAATTCGTGGTTTTTAAGGTTAATATTGATTTTTTTATTTGCCAGAGGCTTTCCGCTTTTGTCTGTAAACTGGATTTTTGCAGAAGCCTTTCTTTCGTTTAATTTGTTCATTAATATCTCCTGTGAATTAAAGGTATTTTATATCTTGTATTATATGTTTTAACGTGTAAGAAAAGTTGAATAAAACTCTATGATAATGTTATAGTAAAAATGAAAGGAAAAATGCCTGGATGCGGGAAATTAACGTAAATTATGATGTAATTAAAAGGCTCATACAGGAAAAAATCACAATTTCGGCTATGGAATCGTGTACCGGCGGATTTTTTGCCTCTGTTATTACTGATTGCAGCGGTGCTTCTGATATTTTTCCGGGAAGTTTTGTAACATACAGCAACGCTTCTAAAGAAAAGACTGGTGTTTCTTGCCATATAATAGAAAAATATGGCGTTTATTCCCTTGAGACGGCCCAGGAAATGGCAAAAGCCTCTTCGGAATATTATAAAACCATGATTGGAGTTGGAATTACCGGTTCTTTGGGAAGAAAAGATCCAAATAACAGCGACAGTGTTTCGGGCCAGGTTTTTTATGCCGTAAAATACAACGAAAAGCTTATTTCACAAAAAATCGAGCTTGATTCAGCCTTACAAGACAGAAATTCCATGAAAAAATACGTTGTAAACAAGGTTTTAGACTCAATTTTACAAATTCTTTCATAAAATTGAGTATTTTATTCGGTTTTCTGGGGTTTAGAACAGTTTTTTGCCATAGGACACATGGTGCACGAGGCTCCGCAGTTTGATTTCCCCCTTTTTTTATCTTTTACCAGCTTAAAAATCACTAAAATCACAAGAATTCCTAAAATTGTGCCTGTAACAATCGTTCCTGCCATAAGAAACCTCTTAGAAAAATATAGTAGATTTTTTGATGAATTTAAACCGGAATGGTGTTAAAATATTTTTTATGAAATGGTACTACATAATTCTGTTTGCTTTATCCATATTATTTGCGTTGATTTACGTAAGTGTATATAGAAAACGTTTCAATGTTTTTATTACCCTTATTTTTTCATTCGTACCTATAGCTAATTTAGGTTATCTTTTAATAAATCAGTCTGTAAACATCCAGGAAGCAAGAATCGGTATAATTTTGACTTATATCGGCGGTTGTTATTTAAATTTATTCACTGTTTATACAGTTTTTGAGCTTTCTGCCATAAAAATAAAGAAATTTATAAGAATTTTGCTTTTTTTATTATCAACAGGCCTCCTTCTTTCGGTTTACACAATAGGAAAATCACCATATTTTTATAAATCACTTTCGGGCCAGATTATAGACGGCAATTTTATTCTTACAAAGGAATACGGACCTTTTCATACGGTTTATTATATGCTTCTTATTTGCTATCTTCTTATCTGCGTTGGTGTAAATATCTACAGTATGAAGAACAGGGTAAAGGTTTCGCATAAAATCATTAAGCTCTTTTTGATTATCGAAATTTGTCTTGTATGGTTCTTCTTTGGAAAACAGATTTTCAATTTTAAAGTTGATTTAATTCCTATGGGATATGTCGTAAGCCTCTTCCTTTTGTTCTTTGTAATCCGAAGAATTTCTTTGTGCGATGTAAGCGGAACTGTAATTGATGCCCTTGCAATGAACGGTGAAACAGGCTTTGTATCCTTTAACTGCGACTTTGAATATCTTGGAAGTAATCATATTGCACGAAAGATTTTCCCTGAGTTGAAACAGCTTCAGATTGATAAATCCGCCACAGACAACCCTGCAATCGATAAGGAAATCATTTCTAAAATCAGGCTTTTTATAAATGACGAAAGTAAAAACAGCTTTTTTGAAAAATATACGGATAAAATTTATCAGATTGATATCAGAAGCATGTATGATAAAAAAAGAAAAACAGGCTACATTCTCTACATTCAGGATGATACAAAAGACCAGAAATATATTTCGCTTTTAAATAAATTCAACGACAAGCTTAAGGAAGAGGTTGCAAATAAGACTGAACACATTGTAAAAATGCACGATAACCTTATTCTTGGAATGGCAACCATGGTAGAAAGCCGCGACAACTCTACAGGCGGTCACATTAGAAGAACAAGCGAAGTTGTAAGTATTCTGGTGGAAGAAATAAACAATGATAACAGTCCGGACGCTCTTAAGCTTAGTGCGGAATTCTGTCATAATCTTATAAAGGCTGCTCCTATGCACGATCTTGGAAAAATCTCCGTAGATGATGCAATATTAAGAAAGCCTGGAAAATTTACGGACGAAGAATTTGCAAAAATGAAAACTCATGCAGAAGAAGGTGCAAAAATCGTTCATGAAATTCTTAAAGAAACAGATGATTTTGAGTTCCACCTTCTTGCAGAAAACGTAGCTCATTATCATCATGAACGCTGGGACGGCTCGGGATATCCAAAAGGATTAAAGGGAGAAGAAATTCCTCTTGAAGCAAGAATTATGGCTGTGGCAGATGTTTACGACGCTCTTGTAAGTAAGAGAGTTTATAAAGAAGCCATGAGTTTTGAAAAGGCAAACTCAATCATGATGGAAAGCTTTGGAAAACATTTTGATAAACAGCTTGAAAAATATTATGTAAAAGCTCGTCCTCGTCTGGAAGCATATTATTCAAACGAGGAATAATTTATTCAGCTGCTTTTTCTGTCTCAGGTTTTGGAGAAAGAATCTTTTTAAGAGGTTTTCCAACAAGAGAAATAACCGGGCCCAAAAGTAAAGACATTGCAATTGAACCGGTAATAGAACCCTGTATTCCTCCGCTTAAAACACCTGCAATACATCCAAGACCCACTGCAGATAAATCAAAAAGAATTCTTATTACAAAAAATGGAACTTTAGTTGTCCAGCCGCTAATAATACTTGGGATAGCATCATAAGGGGCAACTCCCATCTGAGCATTCATATATATAGAAGCAACTATAACAAATAAAATAAGTGTGATAATAAAAATCAAAAGGCGGATTGGAAATTCAGAGTCGATTATAAACTGTGCAAAACCAATGTGCTTCCAGATAATATGGCATAAATCAATTACATAACCGATTAAAAACATATTTGCTAAAGTTCCAAAACCAATCATCTGAGGTCCAAAGGCAAAAGTAAAGATGAACATAATTCCGTAAACAAAAACCTGTGTATTTCCAAGGCCCCAGTTTAATGCATGAGACACATTCAGGTTAAGAAAGCTTGCAGGGTCTGTTCCCCATCCAACTAAAATCAAAATGGAAACAAAAACACCCATTAAAACCACTGAAGGAAGCATAAAAGCCAGTTTTCTTCCAAAATTCGGGACAATAAATTGCTTAAAACTAAATTTCATAAAGGTACCGTAAAATCCTATTAGTGGAGTATAGTAATAAAAGAACAAAATGTTAATAATTCTATTGAAAAAAAAGAATTAATTGTAGAGGGGGAAATTAATCAAAGAGTCCCGGCTGTTCGGGCAAGGCTTCCGGGAATTCTTCTATCCATTTAAAGATGGAGGATGTACCAAGTTTGATGTTGTTTTTGTGGCATAGTTCTGCAAGGTAAATCATAAGGCTTTTGTGGTGTGAACTTGTTGCCATGTATCTGTAGCCGTAAGTTTTTATGTAGCGCTCTTTTAAAGAAGGTTTAACAGGTTCGGCCGGAAAGTTTTTATCAAGGGCTGCATAAAAGTATTCCCTGTTTCCTTCGCGTAAGGTGAGTCCTATTCCAAAGCAAAGAATTGCATGAACGCCTGCATGAATACAGTAATCAACAATTCCTTCGACATTTTCTTTTGTGTCGTTTATAAAAGGTAAAAGCGGACTGAACCACACGACTGTTGGAATTCCCGCATCGCGGCAGGCAGACAGAACTTCAAAGCGTCGGCTTGTGGGGCACACACCCGGTTCTATTTTACGGCAAAGCTCGTCGTTTGCAGTGGTGAGCGTCATCTGAACAACGGCCTTTGTCTTATTGTTTATGCGGGTCAGAATGTCCAGGTCTCGCAGCACAAGATCAGATTTTGTAATAAGGGTTGCCCCAAAATTATAGCGTTCAATTATTTCAAGACAGCGGCGCATGAGCCCAAGCTCTTTTTCAATCGGGATGTAAGGATCACCCATGCTGCCTGTTCCGATCATGCAGCGTTTGCGTTTTTTCTGCAGGGCCTGTTCAAGGAGCTCGGGCGCATTCTGCTTTACTTCGATATCTTCAAAGTCATGCGTAAACTGATAGCACTTACTCCGCGAATCGCAGTATATACACCCGTGCATACATCCGCGATAGATGTTCATACTGCGAGGCGTAAGAATTGTTTTTGCGTTCACAAAGTGCATGGTAAAATCTCCTGTTATTGCGGCGCACCCGTCATTGCAAGGTGCATTGCGCAGCTCCCGTCATTGCGAGGAGCGTCAGCGACGTGGCAATCCATTCTTTTGTGTGGATTGCCACGCTTCGCTCGCAATGACGATAACAGTTCTGATGTGTAAACTTTTTCTCTTGTCGATTCACGAACTTGCTTCCATAGGGCTGCCGCAGTTTTTAGTTTGTCCGGTATGTTTGCTGTTGCAGGATCAGCGCAAAAGTCGTGTACAAATTTGTTCCACTGAAGGGAAACCTTGTCGTATTTTGCATAAGATTTTTTGCCGTAGTAAATAGCCAGCAAATCACCGAGTGTAAAATTTGTATCATGAGTCTCTTTGACTTTTCTGGCTGTTGCTACCATGTCTACGTTGAACTTAAAATTTGTGATTCCAGTTTGTTCTGCAAAAAACTCACGAAAACGCGGGCCAAAAGTAAAGCCGCATTCTATCAAACCAGTTTTCAAAGTGAGCGGTATTGGTGTTTTTTTGGCAGCCACTTTTTTCTGCGGGATTTTTGGTTTAATTATATTTCCCTTAAAAAACTGTTCGATATTGTAATTCAATTCAGCTTTCATTCCGCTTGCGTCAATTCCATGAGACTTACAGATTTGCTGCAGCTCTTCGCGATACCAGTAATATTTTGAAAATTCTTTGTAGGATTTTATGTCATCAAAGGCGGGGCGTTTATCGTCATTGCGAGCAAAGTGCGGCAATCCATAATGAACATCGTAGATTGCCACGGGACTACGTCCCTCGCAATGACGGTCGCTTGTCTTTCTATTACGAGGGTTTTGCTCGTAATGGCGATGCGCAGTAATAATAGTATAACTATAAGCATTTACTGTTATAATCATTCCATCAATTTTGCAATACCAGTTCTTGCCCTGGCGGGTTATCTGGCAAGCATCCCGCAAAATTGCTTTCCTACAAAACTCCACAACATCACCCGCATCTTCCGTAAGTCCAAGATTTTTCATTATGCGCTGTACTCCCATGGGAGTAGAGTGGAGAAGAGAGAGATTTTTCAGTAATTCGTTTTCGCTTTTCATGCTTTTATTATACACTTTAAATATGACAACTAAATGTCATATTTTGTTTGCTATAAGAAATCTCGCTCATTTATATAACTTCAAAATTTCTGCAGCTTTTTTCTGAACTTTCTGTGCAATGTTTTTTGGAGACAGGATTTTTATATCTGCTTCAAAGCCCATAAGCATTCCGATAAGCCAGTCTGTATCCGGAGCAGAAAAGGTTGCAGTGATTGAATTGTCTTTATTCTGTTTGATCTGCGAGCAAATAAACGTATCAAAAAGATATGCAATTTTTGAAGGACGAATCTTTGCTTTTATTTGAACAACTGGTAGTTCTTGTTCTTTTAACTGAACCTCGTTTTTTGAGAAAGTTGTAGTTTCAGATTTTGTGACATTCGCATCTCGTCCTGTCATATTAAAATTCTGCATTCTGGTAAGTTTAAAGAATCGTTCTGCCTTTCTGCTTGTGCACCATCCCTGTAAATACCAGGCTTGCCCTTTATAAATTAATTTCCATGGATGAACGGTTCTTCTTTCAATTCTTCCATCTCCGGAATGATAATCAAAAATAACCTGTTTTTTTTGCAGGATTGCTTCTCGAAGCATCCCGAACATCTGCCGAACATTACTGCCTTCAGGACTCCAGGGAGCAAAATCAACTTCAAGCCAGTCTGTGTTTTGGGGTGTTAATCCAGAAATCTTTTCAACTGCTTTAATATTTGCATTTATAACAGAAGCAGGATTCCCACTCAAACTATTTAAAGCCTTCACACTCGAAACAATCGCAAGCCGCTCTTCTTCCGAAAGAACCTTTGTATCAAGAGCATACTGTTCAGAAATTGCAATGCCGCCGTTTCGTCCTTTTTGAGAATAAACAGGAACTCCGGAAACAGAAAGCGCATCTACCCAGCGGTAAATTGTACGCGTAGAAACCCCAAAGCGCGCGGCCATTTCTTTTGCGGTAACTTGTTTTTTGTCTATTAATACGTAAACAAATTCGAACAGTTGATCTATCTGCATGTGTTAATTATAGCATGAAAACAAGAACAAAATTTGCTGTGGGAGAATAATTTAATGAATATTTTCAGAAGAATGTGTGTATCGTGCTGCTTTTAATATTTGAAGTTATTTCAATAATGTTTCCTGACTCGGTGTTAATAACACTGATTCCGCGAAGAGTTTCTTTTGCCCAATGATACAAATCTCTTTTTAATTGATGTAATTCTTCATTATCCATTCTTTTACACATGATACGTTTGTTTACTATAATTGTCAATCTTTGTTGACTTAACCATAAACCATGTTATACTATCCTCATGGCAATGAACAACACAATTAAGGCTCTTCGTGAGCAGAATAATTATTCTCAAGCGGCGGTTGCTCAATTTCTGGGCATTTCTCGGCAGATGTATATTAAATACGAAAACGGACTTGTGGAGCCGCCGGTAAAAATTGTTTCGGAGTTGGCGCATTTTTATCATGTAACTTATGACACAATTATTGATGATTCCTTTGGAAAAGAAAAAGTACTCTATGAAATCCCAGAAGAACAAACCCTTGAAGTTCACGATTCTGCACCACAATATTCATCTGGAAAAAGAACTGGAAATACTTTGACCTATGATATTCCTACTCGAAAAATACAACCACAATCCATGTATTTAAAATCAATCATCGAAATGTTGCCAAAACTTATTTATAGTGAGCAGCTTATGGTTTTGGAAATGATTGCTGAAATGGTAAGAAATTCGACTGCGGAAAAAATAATGCCGGATAAGAAAATGCAGGCTTACGAAGAATTATTATCATATACAAAGAGTTTAAATATAAAATCAGATGGTAAAAAAATGACGCGGGAGGAAATTTATGAAAGATGAAAGTCAGGTACAAGAAGGAAAAGTTTTTCTTGATTCAAATATTCTTGTTTATTTTGTAGATGGACAGGATCCTAAAAAGCAAAAAATAGCCCAAGATTTAATAGCAAAATCTGTTAGAATGAAAAATGGTGTCTTATCTACTCAAAGTCTGCAGGAATTTTACTCAGTAGTTACAAAAAAATCTCTTTGCGCAAAAGAAGAAGCAAAAATCATCATCGAAAAATTCAGAAACACACTTCCAATTACTCAAATTTCTGTACAACATATTTTAAAAGCAATTGATATTAGCATTCAAACTCAGTTTTCTTTTTGGGATTCTCTTATTGTTTCTGCAGCACATTCTTCTGGTTGTGTAATTGTTTATTCCGAAGATATGAGCCATAATCAGCTTGTAAATGGCGTAAAGATAATTAATCCTTTTAAAAAAAGCCCTTTGTGAAATATAATGCTGTTTGTTTTATTGCAGTTTTGATTTTACAAGCTTTATAATTCCTCCACAGAACGCAAGAACGCTTGAAATTATAATCACTAAAAACAGGTCCGGCACATAGAGTTTTATAACCCAAAGTGGTGTGCTTATAAAAATCAAGCTGAAGGTAAGAAGTAAAAGAGGCCACAAAATATAGGCTGCAATAAACTTTATAATTGCGAT
The DNA here is from genome assembly GCA_017962965.1 of Treponema sp. GTDB lineage: Bacteria > Spirochaetota > Spirochaetia > Treponematales > Treponemataceae > Treponema_D. Next base: position 17,780 of record JAGCUI010000008.1, read on the forward strand.
TATTTTGTTCTTTGCTTTTTTTACCTTAAAGCCCGAAATAAAAATACAAACAGAAACGGCAAACATTAAAAAGTAAATTGCGTCGTAAAGAAGATGCTGCTTTTTGTACTCTGAATGATTAACCTTATCAATTTCTTCTCCCTCGATGATTGCAAAAGAATTCCACACTGCGTTATCCATAAGATTATTTAAAACCATGTAGTCGTTTGCGTTTACCATAAAGCAGGCAGCAAGCCCTTCTTCCGGCAGAATGAACATATAAGTCATTGTGTTTTCTACAAGGCCACCATGGAAAATCATATCAAAGCCGTAGTATTTCATGTAATTAAAGCCCATTCCGTAGTAAACATCATAATCATCCTGACCAATCGAAACATTTTTATACCACATGGAATTAATGCCCTGGGCTGTTATGATTTTTGTCCCGTCTGAACTAAGTCCACCGCTTAAATACATCTGTAAATATTTTGCATGGTCGTGCGGTGTTGTGCAGATGTAGCCGGCAGGTTCGTGAAACCACGATTTTTCTGTTGGAAAATCAGCCTTGCCCTGCTTAAAAAAGCCAAAGTAATTTCTGTTTCCCTGTAAAAGATTCTGGTTTTCCTTCATCTTTTGGGCATTGGCAATGGAGTTATTCATTTTGAGAGGCTCAAAAACATTCAGGCGGATATAATCTTCATAGCTCATGCCACTCACTTTTTCAATTATTTTTCCCAAAAGGTCGTAATTTACGTTTGCGTATTCATGTTTTCCGTAGCTCTTTGTAACTTTTACGTTATAAAGTTTTGCATGTGTATTAAAGCCGCTTGTCTGGTTCAAAAGAGAAAGAACGGTTACTTTTTTCTTAAACTTATATTCAGGAAGATAAGCAGAAATATCCTCATCAAGATTGATAAGTCCTTTTTCTACAAGCTGCATGATGCAGAGGGCTGTGTAGGATTTACTCATAGAGCCGATGAAAAAGTTTTGATCCAGGCTTGTACACTGGCCAAAGGATTTTTCCATAAGAATATGGTCTTTATCTGTGATGAAAAAAGCCATTCCGGGAATGTGGTAAGCACCCGTTATCTCTGTAAGATAATCATCAAATCTTTTAAGGCTCTCGTTTGAAAGCGGTGTGTTTGCAAAAGCAAATGTGTTTAATGTAAGTACAAAAAATAAAAGAAATCTTTTCATAAATAACCTCATGACTGAATCATAATGCATTATAATTAGAAGGTTTTAACAAGTTCACGGCAGAGCATTACAAGATTGTAGCGGATTCCTTTTCGTTTATCCCATGATCTTGAGTCCCATTCGTCCTGAGAAACATCGTCGCCGCCGTAGATAATTGCACCGTAATCAAAGTTTCTAAACTGGGCAATTGCAATACAGCCGGCCTGTTCCATCTCTACAATCTTTGCACCCTCTTCTTTTCGTTTTTCAACAAGGGCTTTTGTTTCGCGGAAGAGTGCATCTGTTGTCCAGGTAAGTCCTGTGAGGTATGAAATTTTATGTTTCTCAAGATATTCAGTGATTTTCTGTGTGACTTTTTTGTCTGTATAAATATAGCGTGAAGGCTCTATGTAGCGGTAAGAAAATCCTTCGTCACGGATTGCTCCTTCTACAACCAAAAGCTCACCAACCTTTATATTTTTATCAAGAACACCGCCGCCACCGCAGAACATAACTTTGTTTACTCCGCTTGCAGCAAAAACTTCGAGGTTTCCGGCACACGCTGGACATCCAACATAACCCAAAGTGATGAGGATTTCTGGCTCGTCTGTAAAACGATAAATATCTACAGGATTTTCTCCGCTGAAATAATAAGCTTTTTCAATGAGATTATCTTTTTTAAGGCTTTCCATTACATCCGGGAAGAAAGTAATAATGAGCTTGTTTGTGTTGAATTGTTCAAGATTCCATTTAAATGGATTTACAACTGCATCTTTGTCTGTGTCAAATTCCAAAACCGGGTATTCGTTTTTAGTTATCATATTTTTCCTCCTGGAAAGTAAAAATTTAATTTAGCTGATAATAACAAAACTTCTATTCACGGGTAAATAAAGTATATCTTTAAATTCTGATTTTTGAAATTTATTACGGAATTTTCTTGACAACGGTATATGTTTGTTATATTGTGTATATACAAGATACACAAGTTTCGAGGTATGATTATGAATCTTATTGAAATTAAGGGACTTTGCAAAAACTTTGATAAGTTTAAGCTCCAGAATGTAGACATCACTCTTGAAGAAGGATTTATTATGGGATTTATTGGTCGTAACGGGGCCGGTAAATCAACTACTCTTAAAACAAGTTTAAATCTGATGAATAACGACGGAGGTACTGTAAAACTCTGCGGATTTTCCATGCCACAGGACGAACTTGAAATTAAAAATCAGGTTGGTTATGTATTTGGCGGAGTTGATTTTTATCCGGAAGCTAAAATCGGGCACATTACAAACGTAACAAAATCATTTTACCGTGAATGGAATGAAGAGCTTTATAAAGAGCTTTGCGACCGTTTTGAAATTGATCAGAATAAAAGATTCAAGCATCTTTCTGCCGGCATGAAGGTAAAATATTCTTTAGCCGTTGCAATGAGCCATAATCCAAAGCTTTTGATTCTTGATGAACCTACAAGCGGACTTGACCCTGCTGCCAGAGACGACTTAGTTCTTTTGTTCCAGGAATTTATTGAAGATGGAAAGCATTCAATTTTATTTTCAACACACATTACTTCCGATCTTGAAAAATGTGCAGACTACATCACTTATATAAAAGAAGGAAAAATTCTTGCTTCTACAGACAAAGATAGCTTCAGGCAGTCGTACATCAGTGTGGCAGGAAAAAAAGAACAGCTTACTCCAGAGGTTGAAGGAAAAATCATCGGACTTCATAAGCACCAGCTTGGATTTGAAGGAATTATGAAATCAGAAGATAAAAAGCTTGCCCAGTCTAAAGGCTTTGAGATGGCAGAACCAACTCTTGAAGATATTATGATTCATATTGAAAGACGCTAGGGACAACAGGAGGAAACGAAAATGAAATCACAGACATTGAACCTTTTGAAAAAAGAATTGATTCTTGGAAATACAATACAGACAATTATCTGGATGACCTGTTGTTTCGGAATGTATTTTATTCCAAGCTATCCAACCTACATCGGACCATTTTACATCACTCTTTGTATCATGATGACCTTTGCATTAAATCAGTCTTCGCACGATATTTTATACACTGTTCTGCTTCCGGTTCGTAAAACTGATACTGTAAAGGCACGCTTTTTATACTGCGGATTAATCGAAATTCTTTCTTTAGTTCTGGCTTTAATTCCGTACTTCTTAAAAAAGGCTGTTGCATTCCCGGAAAATAATGCAGGGATTAATCTTACAGTTGCATATTTTGGTTTACAGCTTGTTTTGTATGGAATCTTTAATTTGATTTTCCTTGGAAATGTTTATAAAAATCCGCTTAAGCCGGGCGTTAGATATTTTGTTGGAGCTGTTTTCTACTTTGTAATCTATGCTCTTTTTGAACTTCCGGTCTGGATGTTTTACGGATTAAAAAAAGATTTTACAGAGGGAAAAATTACTGAATTATCAAAGCTTGCACAGATTGGACAGATGCTCACAGACACAACCGGTGCCTTTATGAAAAATCATTGCATTATTCTTTTGGGTGGCATTTTAATTTTTGCAGGATTATGGTATATATCTTATTGTTTTGCTGCTAAGCAATTCAAAAAATATGATATGTAAAAAAATGGATTATTAATGGATATTGTGTTATCTCAAAAAAATGATAAGCCGATTTACACACAGATTTACGAACAGATTTCCAGTCAGATAATGAACGGAGTTCTTGTTCCCGGAGAAAGACTTCCTCCAATCAGAACGGTTGCCCTGAACCTGCGCATAAGCGTGATTCCCGTAAAGCAGGCGTGGGAGCAGCTGGAGAGGGAAGGTTTTATTTCAACTGCAGCCGGAAGAGGGACTTGTGTAAACGCGCTTGAGCATCATGAAATATCGGGTAAGCGGCACGCGGCGGCGGAGGAGCTTTTGCGCAGGGATGTAAAGGCGTGCCGCGATATGGGCCTCAAACTCGAAGAAATAATCGACATTATAAAAAGAGAGTACTAAAAAAACGCTGGTCTATACGTCTAGTTCTTCTTTTCCTGTTCCCGAATTATTGAACAAACTTGAACAGCATCATTAAAATCTGCTTCTGTAACACCAGTGGCAAAAAGGTCCGGTAAAATTATCTGTTTAAATAACTCCAGTGCCTCTTTAGAAGCTTCATCTAAAACAACATAGGTCCTGGCATAATCAAAAACAGCCGGCGCAATTCGTGCATTCATCCAGTCTATAATTGTATAAGAGGTTCTACTAAACGGTTCGTTTGTCATAGGAAGCATGATATTTAAAAAGTGCATATCAAGATGGCAGATTACGTTTTTCATGCCAGAAGAAAGGCGTTCTATAACAGGAAGAATCTTTTCTGAATCTTCTTTATTCATCCCCAGTGCTGCAGTATCTTTTAAATGCGGAATATTTAAGCCTTGTAAGTTTGCTGAATGTACAAACTCAAAAGCACGGCCAAAGAGCTTATATGCCTGAACAATTTCTTCTAAATCCTGGGGTGTAGGAAGCTTTTCTGCAAGGGTTTTTCCTTTAAGATTTTTTTCTATAATCTGGTTAATCCTTGTTTCAAGCATCTGGCCCTGAACATAATCCATTTTTATAATATGAGAATCGTCGGTATCGTAATATTTTACACTGCAGATTCCAGCCTTATTTACTTCTTTTTGCTGCTGCTTTTCAAATTCAATCCATTCTGTAGGATATTCACTTTTATAAACCTTATACGCAAAGCCCTGATATAAAAAAACTTCTGCCTGTGCACCACGACCTATTAATTTTTGTGTTCCGTCAAATGTCATTTTGCTTCCTTATATTTAACTAAAAAATCTTAGTGATTTTAGAATATACAGTTATTATAACATTTTCAACTTTATACGCAATTTACCGGGCCTTCTCCCCGGTTTTTTTACTATTCTTGTAGATAAAACTTCAACATTTTGAGCCTCACGGGTTTATAATCATTTATATAAAATTAAAATTGGCCTTGAACGGGCTTAAACAGGAGAAAATATGTTTGATTTTAAGTACTTTACACCAACAAAGGTTTTATTTGGAAAGAATACAGAAGAAAAGGTTGGAGAACTTGTAAAAGAGTTTGGCGGAAAAAAGGTTTTGATTCATTACGGTGGTGGTAGCGTTATCCGTTCGGGACTTATGAAAAAAGTAACAGACAAACTTGAACAAGCCGGTATTCCTTATGTAATGCTTGGAGGTGCTGTTCCAAATCCTCGTCTTGGTCTTGTTTATGAAGGAATTGAGCTTTGTAAAAAAGAAGGAATTGATTTTATTCTTGCTGTAGGCGGAGGAAGTGCAATCGACTCTGCAAAGGCAATCGGTTATGGAGTAAAAAACAGCGGCGATGTATGGGATTTTTATGATTATAAACGCCAGGCTGTTGATTGTCTTCCACTCGGTGTTATTCTTACACTTGCTGCAACCGGTAGTGAAATGAGTGATTCATCTGTAATTACAAAGGAAGAAGGGCTTGTTAAACGCGGATATTCAAGTGATTTCTGCCGCCCTCGTTTTTCAATTTTGAATCCTGAACTTACAATGACATTGCCGGACTATCAGACTGCATGTGGTTGTACAGATATTATGATGCACACAATGGAACGCTATTTTACAAACGGCGGAAACATGGAGCTTACTGATTCTATGGCAGAAGCACTTTTACGCACTGTTAAAGAAAATGCAAAAATCCTGGTAAAGGATCCAAAAAATTATGATGCAAGAGCCGAAGTAATGTGGGCAGGAAGTCTTTCTCATAATGGTCTTACAGGCTGCGGAAACGACGGTGGCGACTGGATGACTCACAAGCTTGAACACGAGCTCGGTGGTCTTTATGATGTTGCTCACGGTGCAGGACTTGCGGCTTTGTGGGGAAGCTGGGCACGTTATGTTTATAAAAACTGTCTTCCACGTTTTAAAAGATATGCAATCAATGTAATGGGAGTTCCGGCTGTTGGTTCTGACGAAGAAATTGCTCTTAAAGGAATTGAAGCAATGGAAGCTTTCTATCACGAAATTAATATGCCAATAAATCTTCGTGAGCTTGGTGTAAATGCTACAGATGAAGATTTAAAACTCATGGCTCATAAATGCGCTGTTGGAGTAAACGGCGGCAAGGGCTCTGCAAGATTCTTAAAAGAAGAAGACATGCTCGAAATCTACAAAATGAGCCGATGAGTTTTTCATCCTCAATCAGATTAGTTTGAACAAAGCTGAATTGCTTTTTTCATCTGTAAATCATCCTGGGCGGTAACATTTACAATAAGATTGCCGGAAGCAGGGATTATTCCTTTTCCTTCCGGTGTTGTTCCGTCCGGGGCTGTTACCTTTTGAACGGAAATTGAATAGCGCCATCCGTTTGTAAGGCATCGCTGCAGAGAAAGTGAAAATACTCCGCAGGTATGATTTCCAACCTGGGTAACATGAGGCTGCGAACACATAGCCATTGTAAATTCTTCTCCGGCACTCATTGTCTGTGCGTTTGTTAAGAGTACTACAGGCTTTGTATACTGCCAGCTTCCGTTCTTTTTAATTTCAAGATTAACACCCTTATCAAATTCATTCTTTCCTTTCCCGTCCTTTGTTCTGGAAATTGCATAAGTTTTATCCTGAGCACAGAATCTTCCAGAAATTCTGGAAACGTTTCCAGTAAGTCCGCCTCTGTTTCCGCGAACATCAAGAATTAAACAGCGTGTATTTTTTAATGCTTCAAGTGCAATATCAATGTCGCTGGCCCAATCCTGCTTCTGGTTTATTCCTGTCTGGCCGCTTGAAAAAGCAGCAATGTGAATGTAGCCCACAGTATTATCAGTTTTTAATGTTCCGTAGGTAATCACGTTGTTTCCGCATTTTTTTGGATTCTGGATGTACTGGCTGCAAACCTCTGTAAGAGAAAATTTATCAATTGGAGTCTGGTCTTCTCCTGAATTAAGGCTTGCAAAAGGAGTTTTTACATAGACATGAGCGTCGTTCAAAGGATATAAAAGGGTTTTTAATACTTCAAAGAATTCTGCATCTGTCATATCTTCCCTTACCATCGGTTTACAAAGGTTATACTGGGCATTCCAGTCTACATTGCGAACTTCAAAAAGGGCGTAAGTTTCGTTGTAATCTTCCCACAACAAATCGAACATGCTCTGGTAAGAAAGATCTGCATCCTTTCCGTAAAAAAATGTGCATGAAGTAAAGGCAAAAATTACATTCAAAATAAAAAACAGTTTAATAAATCTTTTCATCTTAGTTCCTCCGTTGATGAATTTTATAATTGTTATTCAGGATTAAAATCTCCAGTTTGCAAAAACCTTGAAGTTTGAATCTACATAATAAAGCGGGCGTTCAGAAGGCTGGGCAATTCGTGAATATTCAAGATTTAATCCCATACCGGTTGAAAAATGTTCTGTAGCTTTAAGATTGTAGGTAAAATCAAGGAAAATTGACTGATAGTTATGAATGCTTAAAAAGTTTCCAAGAGTGAAAATCTTTAAAAAGTTTTCTTCGGCATATTTCATAAGCTCGGCACTGCAGCCTGCAAAAGGTGGACGAACTCCAAAGCCAATCAAAGGAATGCCGCCTGTAAGACTAAGTGAATTACGCTCATCAATTATGTAATTTGCTGTACAAACTGGTCCAAGAGAAAAAAGCCCGGTAATTGAAGGATAATTTTCAAACTGAAGATAAGCGTTGCAGGCAAAAGTTCCTCCCGCATAAACCTGGAATTTTTGGTTTTCAAAAACACCGTAGCTCAAATCATACTGGAGCTTTATTCTGTGGAAAGAAAGGCTACTCACACTTGCCTGATAGAATTCTTCTCCGGTTACAGGATCGTATGTTTTATAAACAACGGCTGTGTCGGTCATGGAAGAATTTGGCTTTGTAAAAAAGTAATCGGCAATAATTTTGTGCATAAAGTTTCCCTTGGTGATTTTTGTTTCCAGCTGGATGCGTGGTGTAAAAAATCCTTGAGAAATATTGGAAAAAGAAGATTCTTTGTATGAGCCGAATGTCCAGTTGATGGATGCTGTAAGCTCTACCGATGTTTTTTCCTCCGAAAATAAAGATGCACCGCTAAACAAAAACACGGCCATCACAACAGATAAATAAAATTTTTTCATTTAAAACCTCCGCGTGCAATAACTGCAAAGTTGATTTAGTTTTGTAAGCCCATGATACACGGCAAAAGGTAATAAAAAAATTAGGGAAAGTACCATTTTTTTTAAAATAGAAAAATTTAGGGGAAACCCTTAGAAAAAAATGAGGAGAAAAAAGGATGAGGGGCGCGGGAAAAACCTTGAAAAATTAAAATTTATTCTGCAGGCGCGAAAAAAGCTCCAGGCGGTTTTTTACACCGATTTTTTTGTAGATGTTTGCAAGGTGTGCTTCAATTGTTTTTTCACTTACAAAGAGAGTTTCTGCCAGTTCCTTGTTAGATTTTCCGTCCAGCAAAGAAGTGATGATTTCCTGCTCGCGTTTTGTAATGGAAAAATCCTTTATAAAGGCCGGATCCAGAGTTTTTTCTGTTTTTGTAATGGGAGAAGAAAAATAAAAGCGGTAAAAAATGTGATAAATCAAAATTGAAACAGAGATGATAAAAATAAACGGCGCACTTTGAACAAAAAATGAAAGGATGAGATTTAAGGCAGCCAAAACAGTGATGCACCAGCGTTCTTTTCTAAAAGCACCCTTATCGATTCGTTTGCAAAAAATTATTCCGATAAAAACTGCCACTGCGGCCGGAATCCATATGCCAAGGATGTTTAGAATTTTGTAAGGATGCTCGATGGATGGAATAAAAATAGAAATTATAGAAAACAAAAGTGCACAGAAAGCATAAAAAGCAAAAACCTTTCTTAAAGGAGAAGCCTGGCTTATTTTAATAAAATCCAGAGAAAAGCTTGTGATTCCGTAAGAAAAGATGAGGGAAAGAAGCCCGCCGAAAATGCAGATAAAAATTCTGTTTGTAATGGCTCCATGAATTAAAACATAGAAAGAGTTTGTGCTTATAAGGAAAAAGGCCAGAAGAATCAAAAGCACATGCATAAAAAAAGCCTTCTTAAAGCGGAAGAAAAAGAAAAGCGAAATCACGCCCGCCGCAAACGAACTCAAACAAGCCCCCGCCAGAAAAACTTCTTCCAAAAACCCCTTAATTTCCGCCATTTTTTGCAAACTCCAATTCTTTGTTTTCTATATTATAGCATGAATAAGAAAATATAATCACTTTTTCTTAGTATCTACTTTAAAAAGCCCGTGGTGGTTGCAGTAAGCCACAAAAAACTTTGCCCTGCTTATTTTGAATCGTGCCTGGGCGGCGCTTTCGGGATAAAGTTTTATAAATTCCACACCATTATCATAAACTGCGGCAATAAATGAAATGTAGTGGTCCTTTGTCATCGGGTGATCAAGGCTTACAAAGTATTCATCTTCTACCGTCTGGATTGTAAAAGCGTGCTCATCATCATTTTCTTCTGCTTCCAAAGGAGGAAGTGTGATTCCGCAACAGCTTATAACGGCTTGTCCTGTTGTTTGAATTACATTGCCGCAAACAGGGCAGGTATAAAACAAAACTTTTTTCATATTAAAAGACCTGTTTTGATTACGCACCTCGTTTCCGGAAAATAATTCAATCACAGAAATATCCAAGGCCTTTGCAAGTGGTTCTAAAAGTGAAATATCTGGAAGCCCGTGTCCGTTTTCCCATTTACTCACAGTTTTATTACTCACAAATATTTTCTGACTAAGCTCGTCCTGAGTAAGAGCTTTTTCTTCGCGCAGTCTTTTTATTGTTGCGCCGGTAATATAATTGTCCATAAAAATCTCCTTAAAGGCATTTGTGCCTGTTTTAAAACTACGCGTTGTTTTATTTATGCATAGATTATCACCTGTACCAGTGCTTTACAACCTACGTGTCGTAGATAAGAAATCTCTTAGTTGAAATATGGTCAAAGCAATGTTAATCTTAAACCATGAAGAAAGAGAAATTTTTATCAGCTGTTTTAATCATCCTTTTTATTTTTACAGGCAGTCTTTTTGCACAGCAAGCAGACAATTCACCCGAAAAAAAGCCTGTTTCATTCGATGATGTTATGGAAGCTATCTGGCCATGGCCGATTTTGTCGCTGGAGACTGGATATCCTGAACTATTTTCTTTTGATATTGGAATTGAAACTCTTTTTATTCCTGTTGGATATGAAGATCGTGCAGGATTATATTTCTGTTACAGTTATGGTAAATCAAAGAACGATAGTTTTCACAGATTTTCTACTGGAGTGGCATACGGATTTATGGGATTATTAGATGTAAGAGTTGGTTTAGGCGTTGGATTAATGCCAAAAAATGATGATACACTTCATACTTTTTTTATTGAAACTTCTTGCAGATTATTTATACTTGAGATAAAAGCAGTGTATGAAAGACCTCGCAATCCAGATAATCTTGTTCAATATTATAACAGCACTTATGATGATGGCGTAAAGTTTAAAATTGGTATTTCTCTATAACCTTTAAAACATCCATCTGCTTTTGGGCATGTTCAAATTCGTCCAGAATGGGGCACGGAATATGAGGCTCATAGGCTAAAGACGAAAACCATGTACACTGAAGAGGATGCATTCCGGCGTCACGGGCACCATATAATTCTTTTGAACCACCGTCTCCAACATAAAGACATTCTTCTGGTTTTACTCCAAGCTGTTCAATCATTTTCTGGTACATCTGTGGAGCGGGTTTCATAATTCCCTGTTCAAAAGAAATAAGAGGAACATCAAAATAAGGAAAAAGCTTACTTTTGCGGATTAAATCACGTTCGTCGGAAAAGGTATTTGTAATAAGCCCGATTTTAATTCCGCGTGCTTTTAATGCGTCTAAAAGTTCAAAGGTTTCATTAGGGATTGCATCAAAGGTGTCTTTTAAGGCAGCAAGGCGGTTATTCACAATTGTTTGCACTTTTTCCGGTGTATAAATACCGATTTTTTTGAATACCAGTGTAAGCCCTTCTTCTATCGTATATTTACCGGTACTTCTGTCGTTTTCGATTATGTGCCATTCTCTTCTAAAATTTTCTAAATCATCAAGCCCTACATCCTTTGCAATGTGCTCGCTGAAATAGGTTCTTCCAACAAAAAGTGTTACCAGTGTTTCAAACATGTCAAAAACAACTGCCTTAATCATTTTTAAATCCTCCGACTTTAATTTCTAAGTTGATTATATCACATACATGGCTTGACAGAAAATCGGGTAACTGTTTGAATTAAAAAAAAGGAGAATTAAAAAATGAAAATTGTTATTTTAGCAGGCGGAACAAGTACAGAACGCGATGTATCCCTTTCTTCGGGATGTCAGATTTATAAGGCATTAAAACCAAGAGGCCATTCAGTAATTCTCCTGGATATATTTTTAGGCTTTAACGGGGATGTAAATACAGCGTTCCAAAGTGACCGTGACTGGGCAGCTGATATTGCTCCTGTAAAAGAAACAGCCCCTGATATTGAACAGCTTAAAAAATTAAGAAATGATGATTCAAAATCTTTATTCGGTCCGAATGTTCTGGAGCTTTGTAAACAGGCTGATATTGTTTTTATGGCACTCCACGGAGACAGCGGAGAAAATGGAAAGGTTCAGGCAGCATTCGATTTATTTGGAATTAAATATACCGGTACAGATGCCTTGAGCTCTGCAATTGCAATGGATAAATCAATTTCAAAACAGCTTTTCAGGGCAAACGGAATTAATACTCCAGAAAGCATCCTTCTTACAAAAAAAGAAGATGTTCCTGAACCAAAGCTTCCATGTGTTGTAAAGATTTGCAGCGGTGGTTCGAGCGTTGGAGTTTATATTGCAAAGACAAAAGAAGAATTTGATTCTGCAATAGACCAGGCTTTTAAATACGAAAACAAGGTTCTTATAGAAGATTATATTAAGGGACGCGAATTTACAGACGGTGTTATAGAAGGTGTTCCTCTTCCAATTGTTCAGATTGAACCAAAACAGGGTTTTTATGATTATAAAAACAAGTACCAGGCCGGAAGCACAATCGAAACTTGTCCTGCAAAAATCACAAAGAGCCTTGAAGAAAAAATCCAGAGTACAGCAGTTAAAGTTTTTAATACACTTGGAATTAAAACCTATGCACGCGTGGACTTTATGGTTGATGAAAACGAAAACATTTTCTGTCTGGAAGCAAATACACTCCCAGGCATGACACCAACCTCCCTCATTCCGCAGGAAGCCGCCGTACTTGGAAAATCCTTTGCAGATTTATGCGAATGGATTATTCAGATTTCGCTTAAAAAATACTAAAACTTAATTTTTAAAAATCTTATAAGGTTGATAAGGGCACGCAATGCTTCGTCCAGTAAAACTGCGATGAAAACTCCGAGTATTCCGAGCTTGAAAATAAATACACAGAGTGCTGCAATACTAACAACACCGGCAGTTCCTATACTCTGAGTTATGAGCATCCATCTTGTGTCTCCATAACCACGGATTCCGCTTCCAAGAATAATGTTGCCCGACTTTCCAAAAAGATTTACTGCCATCAAGATGATGTAAACAACGGAAATCCTTAAAACTTCTTCATCTGTTGTAAAGAGTCTGAGAGGAAGCTTTGGGAAAATCGAAATAAAAATGAGTGTAATGGCTGCAACACAGAACGACCATCTGATTGCAGTTTTTACAACATCGCGGTAAAGTTTGTGATCCTTTGCTCCCGTTGCTTCTCCTGTAATTGTCAAAGTTCCGCTTCCAAGAGCAGCAATTATTACAACAATAATGATTTCTACAGTGAATACCATTGAATAAATTCCGGCTGCCATTTCGTTGATTGTGTTTAAAATTCTGATGATGCAGAGGTTTCCGATGTTCCACAGTAAATCTTCCAGTGCAGAATTTACACCAAGCCTTAAAGACTTAATGTAAGGACTGATTTTTGAAGCAATAATTCTCTTTAATCCAGGGCTTGTAAAGAACTTGTCCTTTTTTCTGATTGTTACGTACATAAGATAGAAGGCACCAATGAATTCTGCAATTGTTGTTCCAAGAGCCGCACCAATAATTTCCATTCTAGGGAAACCAAGATTACCAAAAATCAAAAGCCAGTCTAAGATGATGTTTAAAACAGAACGTATGATTCCGTAAGTAACGAGCGGCTTTGTATAATTTGAAGTCTGGAAAACTACACCGTATGAAGCACCAAGTCCAATAATAAGGAAAACAGGAGCATAGATTCTTGTATATGTAACACAAAGCTTCATTACATTTGGAGTAACTCCCATCATTTTAAATACTGTAGAACCGCAGAAAGTCCAGAATAAGAACATTATTACAGGAAGGATGTTGTGATATTTTACCATTGAGGCTGCATAGTTTTTTGCCTTTTCAAGATCCTTTTCTCCAACTGCCTGGCTGATTAAAATTGAAGCACCAACAGAAAGAGAATAAATAAAAGACATTGTTGTCCACATTGGAGCTGTTGCGTTTCCAAGTGCACTCATATAAATAATATCAAGGCGTCCCAAAAAGCTTCTATCTATAATCATCTGAACCTGAGAAATAAGGTTACTGAGCATAATAGGGACAAAGATTTTTACAAGCTTATTTTTGTATTCGCTTTTAAATAACATATAATCCTCACTCGGTGAAATCCAAAATTGACGTAGAAGTAAATATACATTCTATTATAAAAAAATGCTATACACTTGTAGGGAAAAGAAATATAATTAACTAACATATTTTGTGAGGTTAACATGAAAATTTCAAAAGGAACTATTGTACTTATTGTTGTGCTCGCAGTGCTTGTAGCAATGGGCATTAAAAATTCAAAAAAGGAAAAATCACTGAATGAAAAAATCCTTAAGGAAGTAACTCTTGTAGCGGATGGAAAAGTTCAGTCTGGAAATAACGGAAAGCTTGTTCTTGCAGCAGGAAAAATTAATTTTGAAGGTGACATTCAGTTTGAAGAACTTGATAAACCAATTAAATCATTTAAAGTAATCAGAACCGTAAAGGATTTTGTTGAATACGAAAAAGACGGAGAAAAACATTACGACTGGCAGGAAAGAACACAGGCTAAATCAACTTGGGGTGCTCTTTTGGACCAGGTTTATTCAACTCAAAAAACAATCACTCCTACAATTGGAGAATTTACTCTTGATTCAAAGGGTCTTGAGCTTGTAAATGCTTCTTCTTATTACGAAACAGATAATCTTATTGCAGGATTAAAATGGAACGGTATGGAATATACAAACATGGGCCGCGATGATGCAGAACCAGGTGATGTAAGCATTACATACGATTATTTTGACTGTCAGAAAAATGAATATCTTACAATTCTTGCAAAGCAGAGCGGAAATACCTTTGTTCCATATACTCTTGATAAAGAAGACGTTTACAGAGTTTTTAACGGAAAGATTGATTCTATGGAAAAACTTACAACCGAGCTTGATGTTCAGGTGCAGAAGAGTAACCGCGGACGCATTGCATTGTATGTTTTGATTGTTCTTGTAGCCCTTCTTCTTATGTATAATAACGCAAAAACACTTAAGCAGAAAAAAGCAGAAAACTAAGGATTTTTAAAGATTAATCATCAAATTCCATGCAGCATTCAAACACTGTTCTCAAGGATTCTTTGATGTAGATGTAAATTTTTTTGTCCTGAGTGTGTTTGTAAATCTTTAAAAGCTGGCCTTCTTTACTTTCACCTGTATAGTGAACTTCGAGTTCCTTAATTTTGTGGGAAAGGAGGAAGGCTTCATCAAAAACACCAAGAGCAAGCTTGATATATTCAATGTTATTTAAATGATGAGACAAATCTATCTGGTACGAACGGATTGTGTGCTCGTAAATAAAATCATCGTCGTTAAATTCACCAGGGAAACGTTCAAAAGGTTCATTAAAAACTGCAGGAGGAAAGCCTTCTTTTGGGAAAGGAAGATCAAAAAGCTTCATAGGCCTGTGAGTCTGTGTACTCAAAACACATAATTCCTGGTTAGAAACAACAAGAGTTTTTCCTTCTTTATCACGAATTTCTGAATTAACGTGGGTACGAAGTCCTGCATTATCAATCGGGTAAGTTTTAATTGCAATTTTATCATTCCAGTCCGGGCGGTCTGTAAAACGAACCTTCATTTTAGTAAAAACCCAGAACGCATTAAATTTTTTCTGGAAAATAACGCCGTCGCAGTCCATTGCATTAAAGCATTCGGTAAGATTGTCCTGAATTAAAAGAACTGTCTGTGCAACTCCAAGCTTTACGGCAGAATCAATAAAAGCCGATGTAATTCTTCTGTCTTTTTCGTGAATCATTTTTTCTGTTTCCATTTTGTACCTCTAAGATGTTTTTATTTTATTGCGTTTACTCCACGGCATTTTGCAATTGTGTTTATTGAGCCGTCTGCATTGTATTTAAATTCTGCAACACAAACGCTTCTGTGGAAAAGGCTGCCTCCAGGAAGCTCGTCTGTATGATAGAAAAGATATGAGTGACCTTTAAAATCTGCAATTCCCGGATGATTTGTAAAGCAAGGGCCTTCTTCCATCAAAACTCCGCCGTAAATCCATGGTCCTGTTGGAGATTTTGAAGTTGAATAGGCAAAATGTTCGTTGCGTTTTTCGCCCGGAGCAAATGCGGCATAAACCATGTAGTAAAGTCCGTTTCTCTTATAAAACCATGGACCTTCGCCGTAAGATGTTCCTGTGTTGTGGCTTCCCTTTGCAAATGACTCCTCTGTCATAGGAATTTTTACAACGCCTGTTTTTGTATCATAAGAAACCATATCTTCGTTTAAAAGAACATAGCGTAATTCAGGGTTTCCAAAATAAAGATAAGCCTGGCTGTCGTCGTCGATAAATACAGTCGGGTCAATGTCGTTCCAGTCTCCTTCGTCTACAAGAGGGTGCCCTATATCTTTAAAAGGTCCTGCAGGATTGTCAGAAACTCCAACTCCAATAGCCATTCCACCGTCTTTTTTGTGTACAGGGCAGTAAAGATAGAATTTTCCGTTTCTTTCTATACACTGTGGAGCCCATGCTCTGTCGTTTGCCCATTCAATATCATCAAGAGAGAAAATCTTTCCGTGGTCTGTCCAGTTCACCATGTCTTTTGTAGAATAACATCTCCAGTCGAACATAGTGTAAAAATCATTTATAAGCTTGTCTTCATCATGTGTTACATAAAGATAAAGTGTGTCCTTGTAAACCATTGGCGCTGGATCTGCCGTATAGATATCCTTAATAATAGGATTTTCGTGAAAAGTTTTTTCTTCGCTCATTTTTACTACCTTTTTAATGATTGTATTGTATAATTATTTTTATGACAATAAAAGAACTTCAGAGCCTTTTGTTTGAGTATGAAGATAAAAAATATGCCGACTTTGGAGCAAAGCTCATTCCAACCTTGCCGCGGGAAAAATTTATTGGAATCCGTTCCCCAGAATATAAAAATATTTTAAAACGAATTAAAGACGATCCGGTAATCCCTGAATTTCTTAAAACTTTGCCGCATAAATATCACGAGGAAAACTGCCTTCATGTTCAGCTTATAAATAGAATCAAGGATTTTGATGAATGTGTTTGTGAGCTTGAAAAGTTTATGCCTTATATTGATAACTGGGCCGTGAATGACGGTGTAAATCCTTTGTGTTTTAAAAAGCATAGGGCAGAGCTGATTGGTAAAGTGCAGGGTTGGATTTCGTCTGAGGCAACTTACACCCGACGTTGCGGTATGAAAATCCTGATGGCAAATTATCTTGATGAAGATTTTAAAGCAGAATACCTGGACCTTCCTGCAGATTTACGTTCGAATGAATATTATGTGAATATGATGACAGCCTGGCTTTTTGCAGAAGCACTTACAAAGCAGTGGGACAGCGCGGTTAAATTTATAGAAACCCACCGTCTTGATTTCTGGACTCATAACAAAACAATTCAAAAAGCATGCGAAAGCTTTAGGGTGCCGGAAGAAAGAAAAGAATATCTAAAATCACTTAGAGTAAAAAATTAAAAAAAACTTGCTTTAAATTGTGTAATATGTTACATTTTTAACAGGTAATATATTACACAATTTAAAGGAAGGGCAATATGAAAATAGCAGTTATTTATACTTCACAGACAGGTTTTACAAAAAGATACGCAGAATGGATTACAGAAAAAGCAAAGGCAGATATTTTTGACTTAAAGGAAGCACAGAAAAAGGCAGAAGATTATTTTAGTTCTTATGATGCAGTTATCTATGCCGGCTGGTGTATGGCAGGTAAGGTTGTAAAATCAAACTGGTTTTTTCAAAAGGCTTTGAGTTTAAAAGGAAAAAAACTTGCAATAGTTGCAGTTGGTGCAAGTCCGAATGAAAACCCTGAAGTAGATATTGCAATGAAAAAGCTTTTAACAGATGAACAAAGAGAATATATAAAAAGCTTTTACTGCCAGGGTGGGATTAATTACGACAAAATGAATTTGCCTTCTAAGCTTGGAATGAAAATGTTTGCAAATGCCTTAAAAAAATCAAAGGAAGCAAAGCAGAGAGAAATGGGCGAGTTGATAGATCATTCATACGATGTGTCTGATATAAAATTCATAGACCCGATTATTAAATTTCTTGGAGCCTGAGTGTAAACATGAAAATTGAAGAAGTTGTAAAAAGTGAAAAAATTGATTTTTCGGGAATTCCTCCGGAGTATTTTTTACTTGGACTTATGAGTGCATTCGAAAACCGCTTTCAGACCATGGCCGACAATGTGATGAAGGAAATCAGCTGGAAGCAGTTTTTTGCAATCATCTGTATAAACATGTGTAAGGAGCCTCCAACAATAAACGAACTTTCAGAAATTCTTGGAAGCTCCCATCAGAATGTAAAACAGATTCTTTTAAAGCTTGAAAAAAAAGACTTTATAAAATTCCAGGAAGATAAAGCCGACAAACGAAAGCAGCGAATCGTCCTCACCCAAAAATGCATGAAGTTCTGCCAGGACGGCAATCAGAACAGCGTTCAAATCATGCAGAAAATGTTTCATGGAATTAAGCCGGCCCAAATCCAGACAACAATCAAAACAATTATTAAGATGGATGAGAATTTGAAGTGAGAATTGATTCGTCAGCGAGCTTCGGACAATCATAAGCAAACATATTTTTTAAGAAAGAAGGAAGATACCGGCATGGAAATCAAAGATAAAAGAATTGATGAAGGAAAAGCCTTTGACTGGGGAAAGACCTCCAAAGAATATGCAAAGTTCCGCGATATTTATCCTGAAGAGTTTTACAAGAAAGTCGTTGACCGCGGACTTTGTGTAAACGGACAGAAGGTTCTGGATATTGGAACCGGTACCGGCGTTGTTCCCCGTAACATGTATAAATATGGCGCACAATGGACCGGTACAGATATTTCTCCTGAACAGATTGAACAGGCAAAATTGCTCGCGACTGAAGGCAACATGAAAATTGATTTTATTGCCAGCGCAACAGAGCAGCTTGATTTTCCAAAGGAAAGCTTTGATGTAATTACAGCCTGCCAGTGCTTCTGGTATTTTGATCACGAAAAGGTAATGCCCGTTCTTGCTGATTTCCTTAAGCCAAACGGAAAGCTTGTAATCCTATATATGGCATGGCTTCCGGATGAAGACAAAATTGCAGGTGCCAGTGAAAAAATGATTTTAAAGTACAGCCCTAAATGGTCTGGCTGCGGAGAAGTCCGTCACGAAATCTGGGTACCTGATGTTGCCTATAAATATTTTGATAAAATTGACCACGAAGAATACGATCTGATGGTTCCGTTTACAAAAGAAAGCTGGCATGGCCGTGTAAGGGCAAGCCGTGGAATCGGTGCATCGCTTAATCCGGAAGAACTCGCCCGCTGGGATGCAGAACACCGTGCCCTCCTCGACGAAATTGCACCGGAAAAGTTTGATATTCTGCACTACGGCGCAATCACAGTTTTACAGAAAAAATAATCAGTTTATTTTTCAAGCTCAAAGAGTCGGTAAATCTTATGATAGAGCCGGCCTGTAAAAAGCAGCTTGAAGATAAATCTGTCTGTGCCTTTCAGCTGAGCGATGAGCTCTGGCGGAGTCAGAGAATGTTCTACAACACTGTGAATCTTAAGATCAGCAAAGACTGCATCAATATCATCAATTCCATAAAGCTTTGTAACTCCGACATCGTTCACAGGATTTTTATATTTTGAGGCACGTACGCCAAACTCTGTATAAACATCCATAAGAATATGAAGGCTGGAATATTTTTCCTCAAGGGCGCCGAAAAAGTTATGCAGCTGTTCATGACTCAGATACATGCTGATTCCTTCAAACACAATTATTGCAGATTTTGCGTCTGGAAGATTTTTTACCTGCAAAACATCAGAAGCATCGAGAGTCTGCATTTTGTAGTTTTCATTTTCTGGATAATATTTTTTTCGGGCTTCAATAACATCAGGAAAATCACAATCTACCCATTTTTTATAGGCCTGTTTAACTCTCTTGCATCTGCTGTCGAGGCCGCAGCCAATGTGAAGGACAAGGGCATCGCTGTCTTTCTGAAGCATGGAGTCTGTCCAGTCATCAAAAATGCGGGCTCTCATCGACATGTTATAGGCAAGCCATTTTGTTTTTGATTTGCCGGAAAGTTCAAAGCCTTCTTGAGTCCAGATTTTTTCTGCCATCGGATCATCTAAAATAATTTTTTCTTTGCTGACTTTTGACTTTCCATACAATGGAATAAAGAGGGTTTTATTTACTTCATTCATATTAATAGTATAGCACAAGTTTTTGTTGAATCGTATAATTAGTTTTATACAAAGGGGTATGCAATTGTACAAGGCTTGTCTTGAATCTTTTAATTTTGAAAATCTTCCTCTTATTGTTGATGTTGTTGAACCTCTTTGGTTTCCCCCTGTTGGTAATAAAGAGTTTAAGCGCTTTAATGTTGAATATATAGTAAGAAATAATATCTGCGAAAATGATTATCGCTTTCAGCTTGTAGATGAGAATGCACAAAACGAAATTCTTGCTGCTGCTTTTTTTGCACGAAAGGGTGATTCTAGCATTGTTGAAGAATGGTTCGCGCGTGAATCTCAGCGATTCCCTGAAGAGTGGAGGGCTGCCTCTGGAATGAGTAAAACTTATCTGACCTTGATGGATGAACGCACACTTGCTCTCATGAATGATGACGATATTAAGCTTTCATTTTTTGCGAGCAGAAAGCCTGGTGCCGGTTCGGTCATTCTTGATAAGGCTCTAGAAAAGCTTCGTCCTGAGGGCTGGAAAAATCTTTACCTTTGGACAGACTGCGACTGCAACTGGCAGTGGTATATTAAACATGGTTTTACGCTTGTTCAGGAAGATGTGTATGAGCCGTTCAGCGATGAACACGAAGATTATAAAACTTATATTTTTAAGCGTAAGCTGTAATGGAACTTTTATTTAATAAAGGAGAAAAATGATGAGTAAGAAACCAGAACTTTGGGATGCATATGATTCAAATTATCAGAAGATAGAAGGGCTCACTTTGATTCGTGATGATGAAGCTAATTTCCCGGAAGGCGCATATCACCTTGTATGCGAAATACTTGTTCGCCATGTTGATGGAACCTATCTTTTGATGAAGCGTGATCCGACAAAGCCTCTTTATCCGAATATGTGGGAAGCAACTGCCGGGGGTTCGGCATTGCAGGGAGAAACTGCTGAAGTTGGTGCGCTCCGTGAGCTTCGCGAAGAAACCGGTATTATTGCAGACAAGCTTGAGTTCCTTGATAAAAGCATTGGTGGACATTGCTGGCACGTAAGATTTTTGTGTGTGACAGACTGTAATAAAAATTCAATTAAACTTCAGGAAGGTGAAACTTGCGATTTTAAGTGGGTAACTGCGGCCGAAGTTCTTGCCATGACAGAGAGAGAACTGGTCGGCTGGCAGATGAAAAAACACATAAAATAGATTTGTGTAAAAAACTTCTATAATTAAATTCGATATATAAATGACGGAGGACTTGAGATAGAATCTCTTTTGTAAGGTGACAGAATGAAGTACAGAAACGCACAGGACATTTTTCCCCAAGCTCTCTTGAAACAGATTCAGCGATATGTTTCTGGAGAGACAATTTATATTCCGGCCGGAAACGGAAAAAGATCCTGGGGCGAAACTTCGGGTTATCAGCAGTTTATCCGTGAGAGGAACGCAGCAATAAAAGCGGACTTTGAAGCGGGCAAAACAATTGATGATCTTATGGAAAAATACTGTCTTTCTTATGATTCGATTAAAAGAATCGTTTACAGCAAGAAGGAGGTTTCTATGTTAAAGTACAGTGCAACTTTGGAATCGGCAAAAGCGTATGCAGAAGCAGAAAAGCTTGATGCCTGGATTCATTTATACTTGAACGAGGAAGGACGCAATATTCCTTTTTCTGATGGCTTGAAAAGATTCGACAGATATTATTTCAGCCCGGCTCTTGTGCCTCTTAAGTTTTTTAAAAGATGCTCTGGTCCGGAACCAGAAATGAAGTATCGTGTTGATGCGCTCTGGTGGGAGCATAAGCTTGGTGAATTGAAAAAGACAATCGAAGCAACTCCGGATTTTGTGAGCAAATGCGCTCCGATGTTTGTTGAATACACAGGCGGCGAGTTTGTTCTGAATGATGGTAATCATCGCCTTCAGGCTTACAAAGATCTTGGTATTGAAAAAGCCTGGGTACTTTTCTGGATTACAGAGGAAGAGGAATATCAGGACTTTATGAAAAAGTACGGCGATTGGGTAAAAGACTGCGTTGTAATCAGAAAGTAAATGTGCGGTGGTTGAGCCTGTCGAAACCACCATTTGATGGAGATTCAATTATGAAAATTATATGTGTAACCGGCGCCTGCGGTGTCGGAAAATCTACGATGCGCGACTTTGTTGGCGAGCGCCTTGACGAAAAACTTTTTGCCTGCATCGATACTGATGAATGCGGAATCAACTGGCATGACTATGCGAACACAGATCATCCGGAAGGATACGCGAACGCTTATCTTGCCGAGGCTGTTCGTCGTGCTGTCGGCCGCACACTCGTGCTTTTCGGCTGTACAAATCCGATGGATTATATCACCAAAAATATAATTCCAGACGAGGTTGAAGCAACTTACTTTGTAACCCTGGTTGCAGATGATGAAGTGATTCGTGAGCGCCTGCTTGCCCGCCCGGAAGAACGCGGATTTAATGAAGGCAACATACCGCCTCACATTGAATACAACCGCTGGTTCCGCCGTAACCGTGGCAAGTTTCCGCTGCAGCTGGATACCGGCATACTGAGCCAGGAAGAAACTGCAGACAGGATTGCAGCTTTTGCAAAGCATCTGTAAACTGATTGTATAATGGAACTGATAAAAACAATTTTTGACTGTGTAAAAATTTACAAACTTAATTCCCGTTCGGATAATCGTGGTTCGATGACTTATGTTTATGAAGATGGCATTGAAGGCTTTGAAGCAAAGGAGACTCGTCTTTATACGATGTCCAGAAAAGGCGCCTTCTTTGGAATTCATTATCGTGATGAATCAGATCCGATGACAAAGTTTGTTTCGGTGGTAAAGGGGCGTGGACTGGATTATGTTATCGATTTGCGTAGGGATTCGGCCTCTTATCTAAAGTGGGAAGAGATAGAATTATCAGAAAAAAATGCGCTTGCAGTTTTGGTTCCGGCTGGAATCGGTCATGGATTTCTGGCCATGGAAGATAACACAATGCAGTTTTTTGCAATCGACAAGACCGGCAAGGATGGCCATTCAAAGCAACTGAATTATACAGAAAAAAAGATTGGTTTAAAGCTTCCGATTCCGGTTACTGATATTTCAGATTATGATTTGAACGCACCGTTTTTAGAAAAAGAATAGAAAGATGATTACAATTTCAAATCAGACCGCAAGAAATTTTCTCGTAAATTATCAAAACCTGAATGGTAATGGAAATCTGAAAGGAAGCGCCGGTGTAACTGAATATATGAACAGGGTTCGCTGTATTCAGTATGACCCGCTCAATGTTGTAGGACGGAATGCGGATCTTGTGCTGCAATCACGTGTAAAAAACTTTACGTCTGAAGTTTTATTTGATTTGCTTTATAAAGAGCGTTCACTTTATGATGCCGCAGATAAAATGATTGGAATTATTCCGACTGCTGATTATCCTGCAATGGCCCGCATCAGGCAGAAAACTGTTGAGCAGTTACATGGTATTCTCACCTGGAGAAAATCTCTTGCAGCACTTGATTTGCTTGATGAAATTACAGACTTTATCCGTGAGAATGGCCCTCTTCCTGCAACAAAAATCAACATAGGCGAAAATGTTGATTCGGGTAAATGGGGACATAAAAAGCTTTCGAGTGCGGCACTTGATTATCTTTATCATTCAGGTGTGCTTGGAATCAGTTCAAAAAACAAAACACATAAGGTTTATGATTTAAGTGAAAGACTTTTTCCGGGGGAGATACTGAACGCACCTGACCCATTCAAGAACGAACATGATTTTGCAAAATGGTATCTCAAGCGTAGGATCGGGGCTGTAGGTCTGGTTTGGAATAAAAATGGCGGAACCTGGCTTGGATTTTATGTTTCAGATTCAAAATTCCGTTCGCAGTTGATTCGTGAACTTGTGGATGAAGGCGAGCTTATTGAATATCAGATTGAAGGTTCAAAAGAAATTTTTTATATCAGAAAAGAAGATGCCGGCCTTATTGGTAAACCAGTCAGAAATAATGTTGCGCAGTTTATTGCTCCGCTTGATAATTTAATCTGGGATCGTGGTATGATTCAGGAGCTTTTTGATTTTGAATACACCTGGGAAGTGTACACGCCTGCTGCAAAAAGGAAGTTCGGTTATTATGTTCTTCCTGTCCTTTATAAAAATCAGTTTGTGGCGCGCTTTGAACCTGAGCCTTGTCGTGGCACTGCTCCACTTCAAATAAAAACCTGGTGGTGGGAACCGGATGTCAAAATCACCGATGAGATGATTGCCGCTATTGAAGACGCTTTTGTTAGATTCAGTAATTTTCTTGGTGTTGAAATGATGGAAGAAAAATACTGGAAAGATAAGCTTGGAGTATAAAATGAAAGTTGGAATTATAGGCTATGGAAGTATGGGCCGCATGCTTGTTGAAAAGTTATCAAAGAATAAGGATACAGAGCTTTTTGTTTATAACAAGACTAGAGAAAAATTGAATGGGCTGGCATCGGAAATCACTATTTGTTCCAGCAATGCTGATTTAGCGGCTAAGGTTGATATTGTTATTATGTGTGTTCGCCCGTTTGATATCAAACAGGTGCTTGAAGAAATTGCTGATTCAGCGCGCGAAGAGACGCTGATTGTTTCATTGAACGGCAGTGTGTCTTTTGCTTCAATGCAGAAAATTGTAAATCATAAAATGGCAAAGCTGATTCCAAGCCTTACTGCTGAAATTGAAAAATCACAGACTCTGTTTTGTTTTAATGAAAAGGCCTGTGATGACGATAAAACAAATCTCATGTCGCTTTTTAAATGCATGGGCGATGTAATTCTTCTTCCGGAAAATGAAATGGGAATGGGCTCGGAGCTTGTTTCCTGCATGCCGGGATTTATTGCTTCAATTTTTGATGTACTGTGTTCGGCTGCACGAGAGCATACTTCTCTTCCTGATGAACAGATAGTTTCGATGGTTCTCAATACTTTGTGTGCCACCAGCAAATTGATGCTTTCTAAAAATATGAACTTCGAAGAGGTGGTAACACGAGTTGCCACAAAGGGTGGTATTACAGAAGAAGGCACAAAAGTCGTGTATGAAAAATTCCCGGAAATTGCCGGACAACTCTTTGAAAGAACTCTTGAGAAACGCCGCCAGACAGCTGTAAAGGCCGAGGAATTATTTAATCAATCGGAGGAATAATGAGTTTACAATTATTAAAAGCAAATACTGCAGATGCTTTAATGCTAGTTGGTATTTCCAAGCATGCCTTTGAGAGTGATGTTGAAGTTGGTGCTTCTGATTTATGCGGACCTCCGGGATATAAGTCGCTTCAATTTTATACAAAGATGGCAAGAATGAATTGTCTTTATAAGCTGATTGATGATGATGGGATTACTGTTGGCGGTGCTGTTCTTTTTATAAAAGGTAATGAAATGAATGTCGGCAGAATTTTTGTTTCGCCTGAACATTTCCGCAAAGGCTACGGCATTTTTATGATGCAGCA
>JAGCUI010000072.1 GCA_017962965.1 Treponema sp.
GTAAAAACTCTTTCTGAATATAAATACATAAACCGCGAAGAAGACATGGGCGTAGAAGGATTAAGAAAAGCAAAACTTTCGTATAAGCCCGAAATCCTTTTGGAAAAATTTTACGGAAAGGTAATCAAATGCTAGCAAAAATTCTTTCAAAATCAGACTGTGCCGCATGTAAATTCTGCTGTTCCTTCCGCCGCCAGAGCCTCTGGGAAACTCCTGTTTTTAATAAAGAAGACAAGGAAATAATCTTAAAAAAATATCCTGATATAAAATTCCGCCAGACCGGTAATTCTTACACAATAGATTTATACTCAAGCTATAAAACAGATAATCCTGATGAAGAAGCCTTGTGTCCGTTTTTAAAAGATAACTCAGGCTGCATTCTTCCATCAGAATTAAAGCCTTTTGACTGCAGTATCTGGCCTTTCCGCATAGTAAAAAAAGATAAACTCTGGCTCTGCCTTACTCCAACCTGCAGCGCCATTAATAAAATCCCTTTTGAAGCTGTAACAAATTTTGCAAAAACAGGGCTAAAGCAAAAAGTAATTGATTATGTTCAGAAAAACCCGCAGATTATCAAGGAAGATTCAGATTTTTTTGTTCCGCTTTTTCCGCTTGAATAATCAATTTTTGTGAAATTTTGTTTATTTTATAAAAAATATGCGAAATTTTTCATAAATAAGTTTTTTTATGTATAATATTTCCATTTTTGCGAGTATCATATATATAAGAATTTTATAGGAGATTTTCTTATGGAAATGAAATTTTATAAATGTAAAATCTGTGGAAAAATTATTGCCATGGTAGAAGAAAAAAACACACCAACAATCTGCTGTGGAGAGGAAATGGAGCTCATCGTTCCTAATACAACAGACGCTGCTGTAGAAAAACATGTTCCTGTTATCACAAAAAACGGAAACACTATTACAGTTTCTATCGGTTCTGTTGAACATCCTATGTCTGCAGAACACTATATTCAGTGGATTGCCATCCAGACAAAGCAGGGAAATCAGAGAAAGGTTTTAAAACCGGAAGATAATCCTCAGGCTGTTTTCTCAATCCTTGACGGTGATGATATTATTAAAGCCTATGCTTACTGTAATTTACACGGACTCTGGTCTTCAAAATAATAAATAGAGGTTAAAAATGAACAAATACGCTGGAACTAAAACAGAAAAAAACCTGCTCGCAGCATTTGCAGGTGAATCACAGGCAAGAAATAAATACACTTATTTTTCTACAATCGCTAAAAAAGACGGATTAGATAAAATCGCAGAAATCTTTGCTAAAACTGCCAACAACGAAGAAAACCATGCAAAAATGTGGTTCAGTGAACTTGGCGGATTAAACGAAACAAAAGAAAACCTTAAAGCTGCTGCAGACGGCGAAAACTACGAATGGACAGATATGTACGTTCAGTTTGCAAAGGATGCAGAAGAAGAAGGATTTAAAGAACTCGCTGCAAAATTCCGCGCTGTAGCAGAAATCGAAAAACGTCACGAAGACCGCTACCGCTCTTTACTCAAAGACGAAGATTCAAAAGAACAGCTCAAAGCTTCTACAGTAAAAATCTGGGAATGTTTAAAATGCGGACACATTGTTACAGGTCCTTCTGCTCCTGATTACTGTCCGACATGCGGCGAATATAATCAGTATTTTGAAGTTCGCGAAGATAATTACGATTTAATCCTCACCTGGGGAAGATAATCGTTTAAAATGTTGGAGTGATGATGGATCCAAAAGCATTATTCAATATATCTTATGGAATTTTTCTCCTGGGCGTAAAGTGCGACGGAAAGGTTAATGCCTGCATAACAAATACATGCATGCAGGTAGCAAACGATCCCGTAAGAATCGCAATTTCTGTAATCAACAATAATCTTACCTGTAAGATGATTAAAGATTCTGGCTCTTTTGCACTTTCCATCCTAGATAAATCAACCGGCTTTGACATCATAAAAAATTTCGGATACCAGAGCGGAAGAAACACAGAAAAATTCGATGGTCAGGATTATTCTCTGGACATGAACGATAATCCTTATCTTAATCATCACGTATGCTCCCTTATTTCTGCAAAAGTAACCGAATCCCGCGATTTAGGTACACACACACTTTTTATTGCAGAAATCCAGGATGCAAAAATTGTCGGAAGCGGAGAGCCATTAACTTATTCATACTATCAGAGTAACATCAAACCAAAAACAACAGTTTCTACTTCTAAAAAAATTGTCGGCTGGAGATGTAAAATCTGCGGATATGTTCACAATAATCCCGAACTCCCGTCTGATTTTATCTGCCCTCTTTGCGGCCATCCGGCAGAAGATTTTGAACCGATTTACGAAGAAGCTGCTTCTCCTGTAACAAATGGAAATCAGCCTTCTATAAATAAGGAAACAAATGCAGAAAGTTCACAGGAGGAAAAAATGAACAAATACGCTGGAACACAGACAGAAAAAAACTTACAGGCTGCTTTTGCAGGTGAATCTCAGGCAAGAAATAAGTATACATATTTCGCATCAAAAGCAAAAAAAGAAGGATTTGAACAGATTGCCGCTATTTTTGAAGCAACTGCAAACAACGAAAAAGAACACGCAAAAATGTGGTTCAAGGAACTCGACGGAATCGGTGATACAGCCGCTAACTTAAAGGCAGCTGCAGACGGCGAAAACTTTGAATGGACAGATATGTACGAAGATTTTGCTAAAACAGCAGAAAAAGAAGGATTCACAGCCCTTGCTGCCAAATTCCGCGCCGTTGGCCAGATCGAAAAACGCCACGAAGAACGCTACAGAGCCCTTCTTAAGAATGTAGAAACAGCAGCCGTTTTCGAAAAGAGCGAAGTAAAAGTATGGGAATGCCGAAACTGCGGCCACATCGTTGTAGGAACAAAAGCTCCGGAAGTTTGCCCTGTTTGCGCTCATCCAAAAGCTTATTTCGAAATCAGCGCAGAAAATTATTAATAATTAATATAAAATGCATTTTCAGCTGCCCGGAAAAAAGGCAGCTGATTTTTTTTAACCTTTACAAGAATCAAATATTATTCCATGGGCATTCAATAATTTATATCCCTTCCCCCCCACTATTCCCAAATCACCCAAAATCTTCTATAATAAGAAATCAAATTTTTTTGAGGGAACAAAAACGGTTCCCCGGGACTTTGGAGAAAAAAATGCCAAAAATCGAAGTAAATGAAAAATTGTTTTTTAATGCTATCGGAAAAAAATATTCATATTCAGAACTGGAAGACGTATTTCCATGCGCAAAGGCTGAATTAGACGAAAAGCCAGATATGACTCAGTCTGATGACGAACGCGTTATTAAAATTGAATTAAACGATACAAACAGACCGGACCTCTGGTCTTTGAATGGTGTTGCACGCCAGATTAAACTTCACGAAGGCGGAAAAACCGTTGATTATATGAAAATCATGTCTAACAAGGGAAACAACGATTACGCCGACAGAGTTGTAACCGTAGATCCTGAATTAAAAGACATCCGCCCATACATGGTTGCATTTATGATTGCAGGAAAAGCAATTGACGATGCCATGCTCAAAGATATTATCCAGACACAGGAAAAGCTCTGCTGGAACTTTGGACGCAAACGTAAATCAATTTCTATGGGTATTTACAGAATCGATCAGATTAAATTCCCTGTAAGCTATCATTCAGTAGATCCAGATAAAACTTCTTTTGTTCCACTTCAGTGTGAAGCTCCTATGACATGCCGCCAGATTTTAACAGAACATCCAAAAGGAAAGGATTTTGGCTGGATTTTACAGGATATGAAAAAATTCCCTCTTTTAAGCGATGCTAAGGATGAAGTTCTTTCTATGGCTCCAATCATCAACTCTGCAACACTCGGTGCTGTACAGGTTGGCGACAAAGACCTTATGGTAGAGCTCACAGGTGATAATATCGAAAACCTCATCTTAAGTGCAAACATCGTTGCATGTGACTTTGCAGATCAGGGATACGAAATTAAACCTATTCTTGTAAAACATCCATACGACACTGGTCTTGGAAAGGACATCATGGTTCCTTACTACTTCCAGCCAACAACAAAAACTACTTTAAAAGCAGTAAACAAGCTTCTTGGAAGCGATTTTAATATGGACAAGGTTGTAGATGCCCTTACAAGAATGGGAAGTACAGTACAGGTAAACGGCGAAGAAATCACACTTTCTCCAGCACCTTACAGAAACGACTTCCTCCACGAAGTAGATATCATCGAAGACGTAATGATTGGCTGCAACGTAAGCGCATTTGAACCACGCACACCTCAGGATTTTACAATCGGTCGTCTTTTACCTCTTACAGAATTCAGCCGTAAAGCAAAAACATTAATGGTTGGTCTTGGCTACCAGGAAATGATTTTCAACTACGTTGGTTCTAAAAAGGATTACATCGACAACATGCTTATTGACGGTTCAAAAGTAATTGAAATTGCTAACCCGATGAGCGAAAACTATCAGTTCATCCGTCCGGAAATCCTTTCTTCTCTCTGCCGTGCAGAAAGCGGAAGTGCAAACGCAATGTACCCGCATAAAATTTTCGAAATCGGTAAGGTTGCTTATCTTAAAGAAGATGAAAATACCGGTACAATCACACGCCAGCACTTAGGATTCTTAACTGCTGCAGCTGATGCAAACTTTAATACACTCGCAAGCGAAGTTTCTTCTTTGGTTTACTTCCTCGATCACGAATACACTGTTGTAGAAAGCAACGACCCACGTTTTATTACAGGACGTCAGGCCGCTTTAATGGTAAACGGAAAACAGGCTGGTGTATTTGGAGAAGTTCATCCACAGGTTTTGGAAAACTGGGGAATTACAACTCCTTGTGCAGCAGGTGAATTAGACCTGGAAGTTCTTCAGGAACAGTAATATAATTCTTTAAGACTTAAAGGAGGGATTTATGAAAGTCTTATTATTAAACGGAAGTCCTAGACCAAATAGTAATACTCTTTTAGGTCTTAAAGAAATGGAAAAAATCTTTACCGAGCAGGGTATCCAGACCGAAATTTTCAACATCGGCACTAAGGATATCCGCGGGTGCATAGCCTGCGAACAATGCCGTAAGCTCAGGGCTTGTGTTTTCGACGACGCAGTAAACGAATTTGCCAAAAAGCTTGAAGAAGCAGACGGAATGGTAGTTGGAAGCCCTGTTTATTACAGTGCACCAAATGCTACCGTGCAGGCTTTTTTACAGCGACTTTTCTACAGTAACAATTCAGACAAAACAATGAAGGTTGGAGCTGCTTTTGTATGTGCAAGACGCGGCGGAACAACAGCCTCTTATGATGTTTTAAATAAATTCTTTACAATCAGCGGAATGCCAATTGCTCCAAGCCAGTACTGGAATATAATCCACGGTGGCGCTCCCGGAGAAGCAATTAAAGATGAAGAAGGAATGCAGATTTTACGCGTTCTTGCAAGAAATATGGCCTTTTTGATGAAGTCCATCTATCTTGGAAAAAAAGAAATTGGTCTTCCGGAAAAAGAAAAACACCTTTGGACCAATTTCATCTAAGCTTTTAATTATTCTTTTACTTCTTTTGAAACAATCTTTCTCGCAATATACACAAATGGAGTGTCTAAAAGGCTTGTTGCTACATAAATTACGTAACATGAAAGTGTAATTGCTACAAGCTCCTTGAATGTATAAAGACCAAGGAAAGCACCAAAGTTAAAAATCACGATGTTTACAAACTGAGAAATCAATGTAGAAAAATTGTTTCTGAACCAGAGCATTTTTGTGTGGCTGCCGGTTTTCTTTTCTGTTAAATTCCACCATGCATGATAAAGGAAAACATCAATTCCTTCTGAAATTACATAAGCAATCAAGCTAGAAATGAGCATTCTTGGTGTGTTTGAAAATAAGCCTTTTACAAATTCGTTAGACCAGTCTCCTTCTGCAGGAATGTAGTGAACCCACATAAATGAAAGAAGAATAAAGGTTAAATTTGTAAAAATACCTGCTAAAACACCTTTTCCCGCATCCTTTTTACCGTATAATTCGCTTAAAATATCGGTTGCAAGGAAGGTTGCTGCAAAAAGAGTGTTTCCCAATGTCTGATCCATGCCGAATGCACGAACCAGAATTGTTACTTCAATATTTGCAAGAACTGTACAAATACCAATCCAGGCGTAAAGACCGCCTTTACCAAAGACTTTTAAAAAAAGAATTGTTCCACCAAAAGCCTCTAAAAGTGAAAGGATTAAAAAAAGTTCATTCATAAAAATGACCTCAAAAAAAAGAATTGACCTGGTTTTGTTTATAGACAGGAAGGACTTCGAACTGTCTTTTGTGTAACTTAAGATAGCGTATTTTGATAATTTAATCAAATAGTGATTATCCGGCTGCTCGGATTTTTACCAAAGAATTACTTCATCAGTTCATAAAAAAGGATGCTCGAAGCCTGTGCCACATTAAGGCTGTCTATAACGCATTCTTTTCCTTTTTTCATGCCATCCCATGGAATAATTATTAACTCATCGCAATTTTTACGAACCATATCGCTTATTCCTTTTTCTTCGTTTCCAAGGATGATTAAAACAGGTTTTCCGCCAGAAGAAAGATTTTTTAATTCTGCCGCTGTTTTTTTAGCACTCAAATCTGTTCCAACACAAATCATCTTTCCTTTAAGTGCTTCGAGCAGGCGTACAGAAGAATTAACAGAATAAATATTTACATATTCCATTCCGCCTTCTGCAACCCTGTAACTTGAAGTTGTAATGGAAGTCTGTGCTTCGTCGAGCGGTATGATTATATTTTTAATTCCAAAAAAAGCCGCAGAACGAACGATTGCACCAAAATTTGCAGCATTTCCGATTCTGTCGAGTAAAACGGCATTCTCGCATTTTTCAATCCATGAATCTGTAATTTCACTATCCAATGGAGTAACTTCTGGTGACTGAATCATGGCTACAACCCCCTGATGGTGCACCGTTCCACTCAATTTTTCCAGTTCCGACGCCGGCTTTTGATTATATATTCCATGATTTTTTGCAAGCTTTTTACAAAGTCCCCCGAATTTTGGAGCAACTTCTTCGGTAAAATAAAGACGTATAATTTTCTCCGGATGATTTTTCTCCAGTTTTTTTACAGCCGCAAAGCCGCATACAGCCAGTTCATTTCGTTTTGTGTTTTTCATATTTTTATTATATCAATTTTACAATGATTATAGTATATTTAAATCATGAAGCGTTTATTTGTTTTTATGCTTTTTTGTATTTTATTTTCTCCCCTCCATTCGCAGGACAAAAACCTGATTTTCAGCGAGTACTACGAATACAAAGATATAGAAATAATGAACATAGACGTCGTAAACTTCGACATAAAAACGCAAAAATATTCCGGCGATTCTCTTTTAATCGAAGTTTACAGCAATAACCGCGACTTAATGCCACAAATCAATCTTAAAGATAAAACACTTTCCATAAATGCAATAGAATTTTCTTCCCGCGAAGGCTACTATCTTAATATTTCAATTTATTTTCCTGTAAATTTTAAACCAGAAGAAATCAATTTTTCGAACCAGGATGGAAAATCTGATTATGAATATCTTCCGGACTCAAAAATTGTTATGCTTAAAACAGCTACAGGCGAAATGAACGTAGGTTATTCCCAGACTGATTTCTTTTCTGCAAAAACCATAGACGGAAATCTTAACATCAAAAATCTTAAATGTGAGTATTTTATAATCCAGTCTTTAAACAAAGGAAATATAAATCTTTCCCTTTCCAGCCTGCCCGAAGTAACAAGCCGGATTGTCGGTAAAAAAGGAAAAGTTTTTCTGGAAGTAAGACAGAAAACAACAATAGAAGAAATTCACGAGTTTATAGATTTTCAGTGCCCTTCAAGAAATCTCGTATTAAAAGTCCTTAAAGGATCTGTAAATGTTTCCGAAGAACGCTTTAATTTAGACTAATTTGTCCTTCCCGTATTAACAGTCTTTAATGAATTCTTTCCTGTATGAATCTGAACTTTTTTGAGTCCCGCATCAAATCCTGCAACACGAAGTCTGTTTGCAAACGGAGAATTATCGCCCCAAACTTCCGGAGTAATTGCATGCACCAGCTGATGAAGAATTACATCATCATGTGCATCAGGACTTGGGAAATCTGAATCACGCAGATAAATAACCTTTGGCTCAGCGCAATGCATTCCTTTTTCCGGATATCCGGATCCACCACCGCAATCAGCAATCCAGTCTGCAACATAGCGGAATTCATATTTTTTCAGAATCTTTTTTTCTTCCGAAGTAAAATACTTATTGATCAATTCTTTACAGTGTTTAGTAAGATTTCTTGTTTTATAGGATTCGCGATAGTATCCTTTTTTATCTTTTGTATACTTTGTATAAACATAACCTTCTACATCTGCAACTTTAACCTTAAGCCAGCCCGAAGCAAGTTCTTCTTCTACGTTTAAGATAGAACCCTTGTTTACAGATTTGATTACTTTTCCGCTTGGCTTATCTCGTAAGCTGATGGAATCCCAGTTATAGGCTGTATAATTAACCTTTCTTGTTTTTGGTTTAACCTGTTCTATTTTCTGCTGTAACTGAGTAAGCGTTATTCCTTTTTTCATGCAATAAAATAATCCGCCGGCACAACCACAGGCTATAACAAGTAAAATTGTTAAAATGATAATTGCCTTTTTCTTTCCTTTGCCTGTCTTTGGTGGCTTTGGCGCTTTCATCTGCTGATTTACACCCGTATTCATATATTACCTCGTTCTTCCATTATAGCATGATTTTATAA
>JAGCUI010000009.1 GCA_017962965.1 Treponema sp.
ACCGCAACAAAATGGGTCTTGCGATGGACTTTGCGGATATCAAATTCCTTCAGGATTATTTTAAGGGCGAAGGACGTGAGCCTGTAGAAACAGAAATTCGTGTACTCGACACTTATTGGTCTGATCACTGCCGCCACACAACCTTCTTAACAGAATTAAAAGACATCAAAATCGAAG
Organism: Treponema sp.; assembly: GCA_017962965.1. GTDB lineage: Bacteria > Spirochaetota > Spirochaetia > Treponematales > Treponemataceae > Treponema_D. The sequence goes on from JAGCUI010000009.1 coordinate 178, forward strand.
ACGGACCTTATGCACCGCTCTTCAAAAAATCATTCGAAAATTATACAAACATGCGTACCGACCTTTATGCCGGACGTACAGATAAACCGGTCTGCCTTATGGACATGGCTGTAATCGGAATGAAGTATCTTAAAAAGCACGGAAAGCTTGAAGATATGGAAGTTTCCGAAGAAAACAATGCCTGCTCGGTTTATATAGACGTACATTACACAGCCGACGAAAAAGGCCGTCCTCTTAAAAAGGATGATAAGCGTGCAACAGAACGCTGGCTTTTAATGTTCAAAAACGAAACACACAATCACCCGACAGAAATTGAACCATTTGGTGGAGCAGCAACCTGTCTTGGTGGTGCAATCCGTGACCCTCTTTCGGGCCGTTCATGGGTATATCAGTCTATGCGTATTACAGGAGCTGCAGATCCAACAGTTCCTTTAAAAGATACATTAAAAGGAAAGCTTCCTCAGATTAAACTCTGCCGCGAAGCAGCACAGGGATTTTCGAGCTACGGAAACCAGATTGGTCTTACAACAGGCCAGGTTCAGGAAATTTATCATCCGGGCTATGTTGCAAAAAGAATGGAGCTTGGTGCTGTTATTGCCGCTGCTCCAGTTGATACAGTAATCCGCGAACGCCCTGAAGCAGGCGATATAATCATCCTTCTTGGTGGTGGAACTGGCCGCGACGGTATTGGTGGTGCTACAGGTTCTTCTAAAGTACACACAGAAAAATCTGTTACTACAGCAGCCGCAGAAGTTCAGAAAGGAAACGCTGTAGAAGAAAGAAAAATTCAGCGTCTTTTCCGCAATAAAGAAGTAAGCCTTATGATTCGCCGCTGTAACGACTTTGGTGCCGGTGGTGTTTCTGTTGCAATCGGTGAACTTGCTCCGGGCCTCGAAATCGATCTTGATAAGGTTCCAAAAAAGTACGAAGGCTTAAACGGTACAGAGCTTGCAATCAGCGAAAGCCAGGAACGTATGGCTGTTGTTGTAAGAAAAAAGGATGTAGATAAATTCATTGCTGCAGCAAACAAAGAAAACTTAAATGCTGTTGTTGTTGCAGTTGTTACAGATACAAACCGCCTTGTAATGAAGTGGCGCGGAAAAACAATCGTAAATATCGGACGCGAATTCTTAGATGCTGCCGGTGCTCATCACGAAGCAAATGCTGTTATTGTTCAGCCGGAAGCTCCTGAAAAATCACCTCTTTTAAATCCATTAGACAGCGTAAAAGAAAAACTTGCTGCTCCAGTTAAATGCGAAAACTGTGTAGAACGCAATGTAAAACAGGCATGGCTTACAAATATGAACGACCTTGCATGCTGTTCTCAGCGTGGACTTGGCGAACGCTTTGATGGTTCTATTGGTGCTTCAACTGTTTTGTTCCCGTACGGAGGAAAATATCAGAATACACCGGAAGCCGGAATGTCTGCAAAGATTCCTGTTGTAAGCCCTCGTGAAACTTCAACTGTTTCTTTAATGTCTTACGGCTTTGATCCGCGTGTTGGCGAGTGGTCTCCATGGCACGGAGCAAAAATTTCTGTATTGAGTTCGCTTGCTAAAATTACATGTCTTGGTGGAAAGTCTCGTGATTCACGCTTGAGCTTCCAGGAATTCTTTGGTCGTGCAGTTGATGAAAAAACATGGGGATATCCTGCAGCTGCATTACTCGGCTCTGTAGATGCTCAGATTGAATCAGGCTGTGCTTCTATTGGCGGTAAAGACTCAATGTCTGGTACCTTCGAAAAAATCAACGTACCTCACACTCTCGTAAGCTTTGCAGTTGGACACGATGAAGCAGAAAACGTAATAAGCGGTTCATTCAAAACTTCGGGAAATAATATTTATATGATTAAGGTTCCTTATTCAGAGCTCCTGGCACCGGATTACGAAACCTTCCTTAAAAACTCAGACGTTCTTTATGATTTAAATAAAGCAAGAAAGATTGCCGCAATGTACCCGGTACAGGCTGGTGGTGTTGCAGAAGCACTTACAAAAATGGCCATGGGTAATTTCATTGGTGCCCGCATAGATGCCAAAGCTTTTGATGATGTAAACTCACTCTTTATTCCGACCTACGGAAACATCATCGTAGAAGTTCCTTCGGCTTATGTTTCTGATTTTGAAAAAGCACCATTCCAGAAAGGCACTTTAGTTAAGCTTGGTCTTACATTGAACGAACCTCGCATCCTCATTAAGAATGCACAGATTGGCGGAATCGAAAAGAAAGAAATCGAAATCAGCCTTTATGATTGTGTAGACACATGGGAAGAAAAATTAAGCAAGGTATTCCCTCGTGTAAGCGGTGCAGAACTCCAGCCTGAACTTCCTGAATGGGCCACAAACATCCATAAATCTTTAAGCGATGTAAGAAAGGCACCTGCATTTGTTCAGCCTAAATCTCATCCAAAAGTACTGCTTCCTGTATTCCCGGGCACAAACTGCGAAATGGATATGGCTCGTGCATTCAACCTTGCAGGCGGTAATACAAAGATTGTAGTTTTAAGAAATAAAACACCTGACATGCTTGCAGAATCACTTTTGGAACTTGAAAAAGAACTTAAAGATACACAGATTCTTGCACTCTCTGGCGGATTCTCTGCCGGTGATGAACCGGACGGCTCTGCAAAATTCATTGCAAACGTATTAAGAGCCGGAAACATCAGCGACGAAGTTATGAATCTTTTGAAAAAGCGTAACGGGCTTGTTCTTGGAATCTGTAACGGCTTCCAGGCACTTGTAAAAACAGGCCTTGCAATGTACGGCGAAATCGTAGACATGAAAGACGATATGCCGACCCTTACTTACAACAGAATCGGCCGTCATATTTCACGCATTGTTCGTACCAGAATTGTTTCTGCTGTTTCTCCTTGGGCTCAGCATCCATCTGTAGTTGATGAAAGAAATCACCTTATTGCAGTTTCTCACGGAGAAGGACGCTTTGTTTGTGATGAAGCAACAGCAAAGAAGCTCTTTGAAAACGGACAGGTATTCACTCAGTATGTAAACGAATTCGGAAAACCAGCAATTGCAGAGCCTGATAATCCAAACGGTTCAGCTTATGCAATCGAAGGAATCACTTCTCCGGACGGACACGTTCTCGGAAAGATGGGACACTCTGAACGTGGCGTTGGCATGGAAAATGGCGGCGCAAGCTTTGATTTATTCAAGAATGTTGGAGGAAATCCTTTGACAAATCAGAATGAAACAACCTGCGAAAACCTCTTTGCAGCCGGCGTTGCATACTTTAAATAATTTTAGCGATTAAGGATAAAAGATGAAAAAAGGCTATTTAGTTTTAGTATCAGTTTTTCTTGCACTGTTTTTCACCTCCTGCAATAATTATCACATTGATGAATACGGCTGTTTTGTAAGTCTTGAAGAAGCCAAGCAGGAAGCAGCAAAGAAAAATCTTCCTGTACTTGCAATCATTACTCAGGAAGAAGGCGAAGCAGGCGGCGGAAGCATGTTCTTTTTAAAAAACATCCTTTCAACATCATCATTCAGAAAATCTGCAAAAAATAAATTTGTACTTTACAGAATGGACTGCTCTCAGAAAACCTTCCAGAAATCAGCAATTGTAGAAGAAGGAAGTGCAAAGGAAAAAGAACAGAGCCTTTTTTATTCAGATGCTATCAGCCAGGGCTTTGAGTTAATTGCTTCTCTTGCCGTAGAATACACACCTTTCTTTGCGTTCCTTTTGCCTCAGGGCTATATCGTAAACGAAATTGAATACGACGAAGAAAAAATGGACGTGCAGAAATTCGGAGCCATTCTTGATTATTATTACGAAGAAGCAAAGATGAGCGCTCACCTTGTAGACTTAATCGAAAATGCTCAGACAGACTCAGAAAAATTTACTTCGATTGAATCACTCTACGAAACAACCCCTGTAAAATTTCATTCATCTTTAATAAACCTTGCACGCCTTGCAGTAAAGCTGGACCCGGAAAATAAAACAGGCAAGATTGGAAAATATGTTTATGATATAGCAGACTCGGATGCATCAGAGCTTTGTGTTTTAAAACAGGATTACGAAGGGGCTATCAAAATCTATCTTGATGCTGCAGATAATTTATGGCTCAGTAATGATGAAAAAATCCAGTGCTATTATATGGCTGCTTATATTATAGAACGCTATCTTTCTATTGATGATCCAAGAATTATTGAATACATGAATAAAGCCCTGGAACTCAATCCACAGGATGAATTACGAGCTTACCTTGAAAACGGAATTGAGTATTTTCAGAACACAGTAAAATCTGTAACAGAGTAAATACCTTTTGGAAACCGTATGGAAGAAGTTCCCTCGTATTTAATTATTATTGCAGTAATTTTAATTATCCTCTCGATGCTTTTTTCAATTTCCGAAAGTGCATTCTTAGGCATGAATAAATTGCGTCTGCGTTTAAAACGAAAGAACAAGGAAAAAAAGGCACTGCGCGTTGGAAAGCTTTTGGATAAAAAAGAATATCTTATAAACTCGCTTTTAATTTCCAACGATCTTGTAAATATTTTTCTTTCTGCAATCTTAACTTCAATTGCCCTCTCTTTATTCGGAAGCACCGGCGTAGGTTATGCAACAGTTACTGCCACAATCCTTTTGTTAATCTTTGGAGAAATCACTCCTAAATCAATTGCAACACGCTGCCCGGACAAAATTGCATACGGACTGGGCGGCTTTGTTTCTGTAATTGTTTTTATAATGCGCCCGGTTGTTTTTTTTGTTACAAAGTTTGCAGGCGCCGTACTCTGGATTTTCGGAATTAAAAATTCAAGATCTAAAAAAACATATACAGAAGAAGAAATCAAAACCTTTTTCGACATGAGCTCAGAAAGCGGAATTATCGAAGAAAATGAAAATCGAATCATGAGCCAGATTTTTAAATTTTCAGATTTAGAAGCACAGGACATAATGGTTCCACGCACAAAGATTCGAGCCGTTCCGGTTGATATTACTTACCGTGCCATTGTTGAACTTTCCGAGCGTCTTGGTTTTACGCGCTTTCCTGTTTATAAAGAATCCATTGATGATATTGTTGGAATTATTTATTTAAAAGACCTTTTAAAATATGAAAGTCATCCCAAGGATTTTAGTGCCGCCAAAGTGATGCGTCCTCCAATTTTTATTCTTGGTACAAAAAAAATGTCTTCGGTGCAGCAGGTGCTTTTTGAAAACAGACAGTCCATGGCAATTGTTGTAGATGAATACTCTGGCACTGACGGCATTGTAACAGAAAAAGATATTTCCCGAGAGATTTTTGCACTCCCAGGCGACGACAGCTTACGCGGAAAGGTTTTTGATTATGATACGGTTGAAAATCAGCTTGAGTTTGAAATTAACGGTTCTGTTCTTCTTCGAGAGCTCAAAAAAGATTTAAACATTCCGCTTGAATCGCAGATAAACGAAACAATAGGCGGATGGTTTACAGAACAGATTAACCGCATGCCAAAGGCCGGAGACACATTAGAATATTCAGGCTATCTTTTTGCAGTAAGAAAAATTCAGTCTCACAGAATTGAGCGCATCCTTATTAAAAAAATAGAAACGGAGGAGAGCAATGGATAACCGCACGCTGATTATAAAACTTGCCGGTCTTGCACTTCTCATCGTTTGTGTAGGATTTTTTACCTCTTCTGAGACTGCCTTTATTTCGCTTCCGAGGGTAAAACTCAGGACCATGGTGCGCGAAAAAAAGAAGAATGCAAAGCTCGTATTAAAGCTCAAGCAGAACATGGGCATGCTTTTAACAACAGTTTTAATCGGCACAAACTTTTTAAACTCACTCATTTCGGCTTTATCAACTGCGCTCATTATTCAGCTCTGGGGCGGCGGTGGTGTAGGCTTTGAAACTATTGCCGTAGCATTTTTTATTACAACCTTTGGTCAGATTATCCCAAAAACAATTGCAGTGCGTCATCCGGATAAAATAGCATCCTTTACTTCGATTTTACTTTCTGTTTTGCAGACAATCTTTTTCCCCCTTGTATGGTTCTTCGAAAAGCTTTCTAACGGCGTAGTTAAATTATTCGAAAAGATTTTAAAACCCGACAGCTTAAATTTTACCGAGGATGATTTAAAAACCTTAATCGACGTGGGCGAAAAAGAAGGCACAATTGAAAAAGACGAAAGCCGCATGCTCAATAAGATTATTAAATTCAACGACCTTTTGGTAAGCGACATAATGAAGCACCGCTCGTTTGTAAGCATGGTCCCTGTAACTGCAACCAAGGCTCAGGTAAAAGAAGAATTTTTAAAATCAGGATTTTCTACAATCACCGTTTACAAGGATTCCAAGGAAAATGTAGTCGGCATAATAAATTATAAAATGATTTTAGTAGAGCCTCAGAAAATTGATGAAGGAAAGGATTATGCCCAGAAGAAGATGCATGAGGTTCAGTATGTTCCTGCCACTTTGAGCGTGCTGGAGCTTTTGCAGAAGTTCCGCGAAGAAACTCATAAGTTTGCAGTTGTATTAAACGAGCAGGGAGCCACAGCCGGCATTGTAACAATGGAAGATATCCTCCGTGTAGTATTTGGCCGCATGACAGACGAAAATGACATAAATAATCTTCCTGCCGAAAACAGAATCAAAGTAACTTCCCCCGATACTTTCTTAGTCCCGGGCGATGTAAAAATTGAAGAATTAAATACAATCCTAAAACTCAACCTCGAATCCGAAGATATGAACACATTGGGCGGCTGGCTTTTGGAACAGTTCGGCTCCCTTCCTTCAAGCGGCATGGTAATCGTAAAAGACAAAGTTTTATTCACCGTAGAAGACGTAGCCCAGAGAAGAATTATTTCTGTAAAGATTAAGATTAGTTGAGCGATTAAAAACTGAATCTATAGCCCAGGGTAAAGTTTGAGTAGGAACCGTCGGCTTTGGGGTAGGATGTTGTATTTTTATACCATTTGGATTGATCAGATGATGAAAAAGTAGTTCCCTGAATTTGATTTTGCAAAAGATATTCAAATCCAATATAAGCTGCATGATTTTTAGTAAAATTATATTGAGCCAAAAGCTTTATTCTAAAGGTTGAAAAAAATCCGAAAATTTCATCATCTAAAAATTTATCTGCCATTCCGTTTACTCTATAATGAATATCAAGCGAAGTGATATAAACAAATGGTGAAACTGCAAGATCCAATTCAAAAAAGAATTTATCAAAAGTAGATCTGTTTCTTATTCCTATAAAAGTTAAATATGTCTGTCTTGTATAAGAAATGCAGCCAAGTTCTCCAGGAGCATAATACAACGCTTCAGGTGAATCCCATTTTACAGGAGGATTAGAAGCATTACCGTACCATCCGTGTCCGTTAGAAGCAAAAAAATCAGAATAATCTATGTTCACGCAAAAGTAGGGTAAAAGTGAAAATTTTTTGTCATCAAAAAGTTTATATATAAAATTAAAGTCTGCATTAATGGCTTTTTTATATTCAAGATCCGAAACCGAATAAGTTGTTTTTACAAGCGGATCTATAAAATCATATGCTGTAATAAAATTAAGCCAGTCAGAATCCTGCATCTTTCCATTATGATTACTTATACCAAAGGTAATGCCAGCATCCAGAGTAAACTTTTTAAAATCCATTTGAAAATCAAGCCCAAGACTAAAAAGATTCCTTATCTCCCAGTCCAGCTCACTCAATTTCTGTTCCTGATTATTTACATCCTTTACATAAACATATTCACCAAGCATTCCGTTTTTATAAGTGGTTAAAGGAGAAACTGAAAAAACAATTTCATCATCAGGGGTAACAGTCGCTTCTTGGGCACAAATCCAACTCAAAGGAAAAAAGAGAATGCTCAAAATTAAAACAAAGGATTTTTTATTCATTCTGCATCTGTTTTGGAATCTATAGAATCCTCTTTTAAAGGATCTACATCAAAGATTTTTGCAAGCTGTTTTCTTGTGGCATCCATGTCTTTAGGGTAGGGCGCTGTAAAACAAACGTTTTTGCCGGTAGAAGGATGAGTAAATTCAATTTTATAGGCATGAAGTGCAAGGCGCGAAAGTAAAGGTCGTTCTTCTGTTTCATCACCATTCCATTTACGCTTAATCTCGCTCAAACGAACAGGCTTCTGGTTTCCGCCGTATAATGGGTCGCATACAATAGAAAAAGAATTAGCCGCAAGATGCACGCGAATCTGATGTGTTCGTCCAGTTTTAGGGCATGCTTCTATCCATGAATAAGGCCCGCAGTTTCCAATCAATCTGAATTCAGTCAGCGAAGGCTTTCCGAATTTTTTATCGCAAACGGTTCTGTGTTTTGCATCCCCGTCCGGTTTTAATGGAATATCAACAGTTAAATTTTCCCACAAAGGATGGCCGTAAACAAGTGCATGATAAGTTTTATGAACAAGACGTTTTTCAAACTGAACCGAAAGATTTTTCTGAGCCTCTGCATTACGCGCATAAACAATGAGCCCCGAAGTATCCTTATCAATCCTGTGAACCGCAAAAACCTTCCCGAATTCCTTCTCTAAAAGTAAATCAAGCCTCGGAGCCTCCGGATTATACCTGTCCGCCGCAATCAACAGCCCCGACCTCTTATTCAAAACAATAATATCATCATCGCAGTAAATCACACTGTAATCGTTATTCTTTGTAGCCATAAATAATCTCTTTTTTGAAGTTAAATAATCACCAAATAGTTTTTACGTTATATTTGGGTATAATTGTATCTTTTGCAGATTGAGAAAGGTTTTGATCATCAAATAAATACCATAGAAGAGCATGAGTATCTAATAGATATTTCACACGTACTCCTTAAAATCATCAAGAGGTTTGTCAAAGTCTGGAGACATATAGAAATTTGGATCTTTTAGTATTCCAGGACGACGATTTGGAAATTTCTTGTCAGAGATATTCTTCTGCTTTTCATAGAGTATTTTGTACTGTAACAGTTCTAAATAATTGTATACTTCAGTCAAATATTCCGCAGGTATAGTTTTTAATTGTTTTTCTATATCTGATAGTGCCATACATAACCTCCTTATTCTTTCTTATTTAAATATACCATAATTTTTCGTCTTTTTACATAATAAATTGTTAATTTTTACAAAAAAGTGAAAAATGTCAAAAAAAAGTGAAAAAAAGTAAAAAAAAAAATTGACTTCGTAAAATTCCCGTGTTACTATTATATAAAGAATATGAACGCCAACAGTCGTCGACTGGTTCATATTTATAAAAAAAAGGAGGATTTTTTCAAATGAAAAAAATCGTAGGAATTATTGCAGCAGTAGCAATGGCTGCTTCTGTATTCGCTGTTGATTTCTCAGCAGGTTTCCAGCTCAAAGGTAATCTTTTCACTTATACTGACGGTGATGGTATTACTGCTTTAGATCTTAACACAGGAAACTCAAAAGATGATAAACCTTTTGTATTCTCTGTAAGCGGAGACAGAGCAGGTGGACAGCTCAAGTTGTTTACTTCTGAAGGACAGACTTCAAACTCTGCAGTTGAATTCGATGCTCAGGCATTGAACATTTGGTTCAAACCATTTGACGCTGTAAGAATCGATCTTGGTAACACAGACCTCGGATTGAACGTTGAACATGTTACATGGTGGCGTGGTAAGACTTATGGATCTGATGACTGGGGATTCAAAGCTACATTCAATAAAGATGCTTTGGAAGTTGCTTTGTTCTTAAGTGCAAATAACACTCCATGGTTCAAAAACACAGTATCATTAACTGCTGACAATGCTTACAAAGCTGCTTACGATGCTGCTCTTGCTGGTATCACAAATCCAACAGAAACACAGATTGAGGCTGCTAAAACTGCCGGAAATAATGCAAAAACAGCTGCTTTAGCTGCTGGTGAAAAAACAACAGCTCTTGCTGAATTAGCTTTGAAAGCTTCTTACAATGCTGACTTTGGAAACATCGCTGTTATCTTCGATGCTAAAGATAAGTTCAAGACATTAGCATTCGGAGCTGGATACAGTGGATCATTCGGTTCATCTTCAATCTTCGCTGATTTCGTATTCGAAAAAGGTGCTTCAACAAATGGTATCAAATTCGATGTTGACTATCAGATCAGTGTAGATGCAATCGCTGTAGAATTGTACACTGGTGTTTGGGCAACAGATATTTCTAACTTCTCAGACACAATGGCAATTCCTTTGTTCATCAAAGCTTCTTACGCTTTGAACGGTGGTTCATTGTATGCTAAGTTCATGTCTGGTAAAGTAAACAAGATGGATGTAAACGATCCATTCAAAGGCCAGTCACACAACGTAGAAGTTGGTTATGATGGAAACTTAGGTGCAATTTCTTATGAAGTAGCAGCTAACTACAACATCACAACAAAAGGTTTCTCAGTTCCATTCTGGGTACGCCTCAGCTTCTAATTTAGGCACTAATTCCTAATTAAATAAAAAGAGTCTTTCCTCCGGGAAAGGCTCTTTTTATTTAACTATATATTGACTTAATTCTCTATATTATAATTAATTATTACTTTAAAACATAAAAAGGACTTTCCGAAGAAAGTCCTTTTTATTTTAACTAGGAATTATTAGCTAAAATTAGAAGCTGATTGCTACGTTGAATGGAACAGAGAATTTCTTTGCACCAATAGCGTACTGAGCAGCTACTTCCCATGCCAATGCACCTAAGTTTCCAGATACATCTGCTTTAATTGTAGCATCGAATGAGTCAGCAAGAATGTTTCCTGAATCGAATTCGAGGTATGAATTGAAAGCATCAAATGCATAAGAGAAGCGTGATACAAGCTGTACTGCTGTTTTAGAAGCAAGTGTTACATTTGTATATGCTTCGAATGTGATAGCATCCTGAGCATATTTAATGTCAGCTGTAATGTTGTTCTTGTTTGTTCCAGACTTTGTAAACATGTAGTCTACGAAGAATGAGAATGCATCAAATGATCCTTTGTAACCTGCAGCAAATTTGATTGTATCAAATGTGTCTGTGAAGTCAACCATAGCCATGATGTTACCAAAATCAGCATTGTATTCTACTGCCAAGTTTGTTTCTGCAACAATTAAATCTTTTGCAGCATCTCTTGCAGCATTACCTGCGAGAACACCGGCAGCATCTGCAGCAGTTTTTTCTGCAGCAGTTGGATTTTCTTTATCAGCAGCATTGTCTTCAATATACTTATCGTATGCCTTTTTATATGCAGCATCGTAAGCAGCCTTCTTTCCACCCTTTGTTGTCAACCATGTACCAGCTGGAATCAATCCGAGTGTTACAGTTGCACCACCGAATGTAGCAGAAGCTTTGTATCCCCATGTATCATAGTTCAAGATACGGCGATACCAGCCCATTGTTTCTGTATGCATAGCCAAAGAAACACTACCAAATTCTACTTTAACAGCATCAAATGGTTTGAACCAGATGTTGTATGTAGAGTTGTCTGTAGTAGCTTTACCATTTGTCTTAATCTTTACAGTTGCTCCGGCTCTGTCTCCAGATACAGAGAAATTGAAAGGTTTGTGATAATCTTCGTTAGTCTGGCTAAGTGTCAAAGCGCTAAATGTCTTTGAAGCTCCATCGTATGAGAACAAATCTCCTTCAACGCGTGCACCTGCTGAGAAATCAACAGCGAATACAGAAGCAGCCATTGCTACTGCTGCAATAATTCCTACGATTTTTTTCATTTGAAAAAATCCTCGGTTTTTTAATAAAGAATTTGGTGTTTTTTTTTAGTCAAAAAATCTTGAAAACGTGTAAATTTATGAGGTAAAAAAGCTTGAAAACGTGCAATATTGGTGTTTAAAAATCTTGATTTCGTGCAAATTCTTATTTATAATTATGTTGAAAAGGTGAAAAAGACATGAAAAGAAAAATATACGACGAATTATTGAAATGGAAAAATGAAAGTGCCAGAGATTGCGCATTGATGATTGATGGAGCAAGACGGGTGGGAAAAAGTTATATTGTGGAAGAATTTGCAAAAAACGAGTATGACTCATATATCTTGATTGATTTTAATATCGCAACCGAGCATGTAAAATCCCTGTTTGAAAATTACTTATCTGATCTTGATACCTTTTTTATGATGCTGACTACCATTTATAATACTAAACTTTTTGAACATAAATCCCTGATAATTTTTGATGAAGTTCAATTATTTCCAAAAGCAAGGGCAGCCATAAAATATCTTGTGAAGGATAATCGTTATGATTACATCGAAACAGGTTCCCTTGTTTCAATTAAGAAAAATGTAAAAGATATTCAGCTCCCTTCGGAAGAGCGTCATATAAAAATGAATCCTATGGATTTTGAAGAATTCTGCTGGGCTATGGGTGATGATACTACTATCCCTTTTATAAGAAAAATGTTTTTAGAGCGAAATGAATTTGGTCCTGTGTATCGAAAAATTAATACTCTGTTTCGTCAGTACATCATAGTAGGGGGGATGCCAAAAGCTGTTTTAACTTTTACACAAACCCGTGATTTTGAAAAAACTGATGAAATTAAAAGAGATATTCTCACCTTATACAGAAATGACATTCAGAAATATGCAGATAAAGATGTTGAAAAAGTAACTGCTATTTTTGATGAGATTCCTTCGCAATTACAACGCCATGATAGAAGCTTTAAATTATCAGATTTAGATAAGGATGCTCGTTTAAGGGGTTATGAAAATGCTTTTTTCTGGCTTAAGGACGCAGGAATTATCACTCCATGTTACAACACAACAGAACCTTCCTTAGGATTGAAAATGAATAAGGAACGCACAACAATGAAATGTTTTATGGCAGATACAGGACTTTTAATCAGTCATACATTTGATGAAAATGGAATAGTTCAGCAGGAAATCTATAAAAAATTGATGCTTGATAAACTTGCGGTAAATTTCGGGAACATTATGGAAAACATAGTAGCTCAGATGCTCACAGCTAATAATCACAGCTTGTATTATTATACCAATAACAGTAGAGATGATAGTGAATCAAGAATGGAAATAGATTTCCTTGTTCAAAAATCTACTGTTACAAATAAACATAATATATATCCTCTTGAAATAAAAACCGGGAAAAATTACACAATAAATTCACTTAATAAATTTATAAATAAATTTAATTCCCAGCTTTGCGAACCTTTTGTTTTTCATGAGGGAGAATTCAAACAGGAAAACGGAATTACATACATGCCGTTATTTATGGTTTCCTGCCTTTAGAAAATCAATATAAAACTATTGTTTTATCTCTTTAGCCAGTTCCTGTACTTTTTCCAGAGGGAGACCGGTAACCTGAGTAACTTGTTCTGGAGTCGCAATCTGAAGTTTTAAAAGATTAATAGCACTTTCTTCTGCTTTTTTGTTTGCACCGTCTGTAAATCCTTTCTCCATGCCGTCTTCGAAAGCTTCTTCTTTCTGGACTTCTAAATCCATGTCATAGTCGTATGGGTCTAAAAACATATTGATTACCTCCGTGCATTTTCGTTTTAAATAGTCGCTCAAGATATTCTTCTTAATTGCGTCTCTGACTGCCTTTTCGTAAATCACTGCGATTTCTTCTTTTGATTCTGGATTTACATTTGTTTTGGCTCTATAAACTATTTCCATAAAATCGCAGTATTGTTTAAGAATATCACATTTTTTTATAACAGGCAAACTTTCCAGTGCGCCTCCCTGAATGTTCACAATACGGACTTTAAGTTCACACAATGGGTCTTTTTGAGGCACTAAAAATGCATCCGAAAATTTTAGCATATCTGCATTTTTAAGCGGCTCTGTTCCATTATAAAAAACATAAAACTCAGGAGTTGGGATTTTAAGTAACTTTTTTTTGTACTTGGCACGAGGTGGAATTATTCCGAACATGATGTGGACATAATATTCCAGAAGTCTGAGCGGCATGTTTTCATTAATCGTGCTTTGATGTTCTATAAAGACAATAAGACGATCATTTACCAGCATACTGATGTCATTATTTATGCTTTTAAAGACATTCTGTGGTATGGTTTTTCGCTCAAGCTTTGTTTCATTGAGTTTTAGGTTTGTACCATGAATCGCATTATAGAGTGAAAGAAAATTCTTTTTTCCCACAAGTTCATCATCTGCAAAAAGATCTGCAAATAAAGATGATTTTATTTTTGTATTCTCATAAATCATAAAAAAACCTCACATTGTTTGAAGTGTACCCCAAAAGTTGGAGACAATTTTTGGAGGTACACTTTTTTTATGTCTAAATTGAGTTTAGAAAAGTAAGCTGAAATTGTAGCGCACTACCTGAATACTTCAGATGGATACTTAAATAGAGCAAATATTTTTGGAATTTCAGATTCTGTAGTTAGAATGTTAGTGGCACAATTCAAAGTAAATGGAATTGAGGGATTAAGTCATAAGAATGGAACATACAGCGGAGATTTTAAGTTACATGTGCTAGAATATCAGAAACA
>JAGCUI010000010.1 GCA_017962965.1 Treponema sp.
ACAACTTACGGTGAATCAATCGGATGTGTAGCAATCACAAGAAACGCTTCTGTAGTTTCTATCTGGGGATGTGCATTCGGATGTCTTATCCTTTCTATGATTACTCCAATTGTAGCCTTCCTTGAAACAATCCCTTCATGTGTAATGGGTGGTGTCTGCATTGCACTCTACGGCTTTATTGCTGTATCGGGCTTTAAAATGTTCCAGAGCGTAGATTTGAACAAAAACAGAAACCTCTTTGTAGCATCGGTAATCTTTATCACAGGTGTAGGCGGATTTACAATCTCGTTCGGAAAAGTAACAATCACAACAGTTGCATGTGCTTTAATCCTTGGAATCCTTACAAACGTAATGCTTTCTAAAGAAGAAGCATAAATCCCAAGGCCACAGGCTGTTAAATAATCATCCCCCTTCTGCAGTTCAGATTGAATTTCGCGGAAGGGGATTTTTTTGTCCATTAGGTTTTTACGATACATCAAACGTATCTTTTTCGATTATTTTTTCATTTATTTTTGTACCTTGTATCTGTTTGTCATATTCCTGCAACCACTTATCGGGTTCAGTGATAATTTCATAATCCTGAAAAACATAATAGCCAGGAATAGCATCGTCTTTTTTCCCTGGAAAAATTCTTATCGACTTTATTAAACCCGAAGGATAGAATTCCTGTTCATAATAATCTGCTTCAGTTTGAGTAAGCGTTGAATCTTCGTAATAATTTATAGTTCTTATATTATCTTTTAATTGCGTTACGCTTTTCTTGGAATCATAAATATCCGTTATTTTGTGAATAACCCCTTTCTGATATTCCTCTATTTTGATTAATTTTTGGTTTAATGTGTTTGCATAATATCTTTCTATAAGGGCATCATTTTCATACCTGCTCTCGATTATATAATATTTGTCGTAAGAAATGATTACTCTGTTCTTAAACTTCAATTCTATTTTTTTTTGCTGATTATTATAAAAAACAAGATAACCATCCTTGTCTGGGTAAAAAGAATACTCCTGGGTTACTACCTGTGTTTTTCCATATTGTTCATCTTTTTCGGGATATACATATTTTTTCATAATGATTTTATCACTTTCATAGCTGAATACTGTTTCTTGTTTTATCCCCAGATAATCATTATCAACAACAATAAAACCTATCATCTTATTTATCCGCCCTTCTGAATCAAAAAAATAATAAAAATAATCTACCTTTGAATAAAAAACATATTCATTTTCATAATAAACCTTTCCATCTGATGCTAAAGTAAATGCGTTATTAGTTTTTTTGAGGATTTTTCCTTTTACTTCGTTTAAATCCGGAATTCCTAAATAATACAACAATGGATTTTTGACGGTATATTCATAATTATAATAATCTTTAGAAACGTAATCCCTCATAAGCTCTTTTTTACTGCATGAAAACAAAACAAAAATCAAACCTAAAAATAAAATGCTACTTAAAATTTTTTTCATTTAAAAATCTCCCTTAATAAAACTATTTTTTTCTATTTAATCCTTTTCATTAACGAATAATATCCACCACATTCAACGACGGCAAGGTCATAATCTATATAATAAAAACCGCTTGGAACTCTTTCGTTATAATCTTCTTCAGATTTTCGTTTAATAATAAACCATTCGTTATAAAGTGAATCTACATCAGTTTCAAAATCTTTAAAACTCAAACTCCTTGAACCAGATCCCCAAGTTTCCATTCTTAAATCATCATCGGAATAAAAATACTTTTTTATTTTTTCATATTCTACAATATTTCCATTATAGTTTATTGTTCTGTCGGTAAACTTTATTTCATCTCCAACCTGAAGTACTTTTTTTACCTGAATTAATCCGTCAAGATCAAAATCTTTTATGACTTTCCAGGTTGACTTTCTATGAGTTTCTATAAAATCTTTAAGTTCGATTTCCCTTTCGGATAATTCAGAAACATCAAAATATTCATTTGTAGAACTAACTCTCGAAAGAGGATAGATATGTTCTTTTTGCCCTTTATTTTCCTCGGAATCTTTAACTATCTGGTTATCTTGAGTTTTATTTTTCTTTGATTCACATCCAGATAATAATATTGAGACAATAAGAACAATAAATATTTTGTATGTCTTCATCTTTTTATTCCGATTATACGGTTCCGAATAATAATTTAACTTATCAATATTTCTAACTTCAGATTTTAATAAATCCAAATGCTCTATGAAATATACCTGATTTCCATAATTACCAGAACAATCCGTTTTGTGCAAGCCATTCATCTACAATTTCAAATTTCCCCTGATTGTATATGCCCTTGGCATTAATACGTCCTCCAAACCAGGATACACGAATATCATATTTATGCCCTTCTTTATAATTTACTAGATTTTCGGTAGGGGCTGTAATTAATAATAAGTTGTCTGTTGTTTCAATTTTTTCTGGATGAAGCATAGGACCAGCTTCAACACTTTCTATTCTATTATGCTTTACTTTAGTTTTATCAATTACAAAAACTGCATTTCCATCTTCGATTTTACATTCCAAAATAAAAGGTCCTTTTTCCAGTTCTTTTTTAAAACATGATGAAAAAGAGAATAGAGAAAGTATTAAAAAAATGGCAACTAATTTAGTTTTGTTGTTATCCACTTATATGCCTCCGTGTCTCCAAATCCAGAATTAACTTTTATCCTTTTTATTCATCAAAAAAAGTAACTGTACCCCATTCCCTTTTCATTTTTTTTGTGTGTTTTATTTCTATTGCAGAACAATAACACGCACGTGGATCATCTCCTACACTAACTTCAATGGAAAAGCTCTTTAGTTTTGGAAAACAGGAAAGATCTATTCCAGTTTTCAAAAGCGCATTATACTGCTCATCTGTCCAATGACTACCACTAATGAAAATTTCCTCCAAATTAGTTAGATGAGAAATCTTTTCAAATCCATAAAATTGACAACCATAAAGAGTTAATTCCTTACAGGTCTTACTCACATCTTTTAAAAAACTAAAATCCTCTGCAAAAGGAAGGTTATAAAATCTCAAAATCTCTAATTCTTTAAGTTTTTCTAATCCTTTTAGTTTTGTAGTTTTATAAGGTTTAGAGTCAGCATTATAAAATATAAATTCCTTTGTATCTGCTGGATAAGTTAATAAATTTTCAGAACCATCTAAATTAACATTTATCAAAGTAACTGTGTTTGTTGAAGAAATTAAAAAAAATGATAAAGTGATTAAAATAAATAAAAATAAATTCTTTTTCATTGATAAATCTCCCTTTTATTTAATATTTGTTTCTTCAAATAAAATGAATTTTTATAAATCGCCCAAATAGACTACATCAACTTCAGTAATTTGTTTTAATTGTTTATCATTTGTAAGAAATACATCACAATTACAATCAAGACTGGCAGCAATTTGTAATGCATCAGCAAGTTTTATATCTGTATATTTTGCTCTAATTTTAGCAGCTCGTTCTGCAATCTGCTCACTTATAAAACATTTTACAAATTCAAGCTTTTTAAGATAATCTCTATATTTTTCAATCTGATCTAAATCATTATTTTCCAGAGGTTTTACAAGGTATTCCACGTCGGTAATTGTTGAAGTATAAAATTCAGAACCATCTGCAATACAATCTGACATAAATTTTAGAACTTTTGAACAAAAAGGTTCCTTCTGTCCAAGGAGATAAATCAGAGGATTCGTATCTATAAAAACTCTTTTAATCAATTACGCGTTCCTCTCTTAAACTTTTCTGATAATCAAGGGCATCCACATTTTCCCAGGTTTTCTTCATGCTTCCTACAGATTCCGTGAGTGCAGCCAGGCGTTTCTGTTTTCTTTCATCAGTCTGGAGAGTTTCTTGTTCATTCTGCTGTTTTTGCAAGAGATACATCATAAAATCATAAACTTCCTGCTGAGCAGCTAGGGTTAATGTATTGTAAATATCTGCAAGCGGTTTTGGCATAAAATTACCTCCATTTTGATTTTAAAATTATTATAACATATTAATTTTTATCTGTCAGAAAAAGCCTGATTAGAATTTAGAAAAACTTGACTCTACTACCTTTGATGTTTACACCCGTAACTAAAACTAATTAAGTCCAAGGGCGAACGAAATTACTTCCATAACGTCGGTAACGAGAATAAACTTTATTCCGGACTTTACGTTCTGAGGTATTTCTTCTAAGTCGCGTTCGTTTGCCTTTGGAATAATTATTGTTTTAATCTTATTTCTTTTTGCCGCAACTGTCTTTTCACGCAAGCCGCCAATCGGCAAAACCTGCCCCGTAAGACTTAATTCACCTGTCATTGCAAGGTTCGGCTTTATCTTTTTTCCTGTAAGAAGGGAAGCAAAGGTTGTGGCCATTGTAATTCCCGCGCTAGGACCATCCTTTGGTGTTGCCCCCTCGGGTATATGAAGATGAACAATGTTTTCTTCAAACCATTTGGCATCCTTGATTTTTCTTTCGAGAACATATTTACGTGCCCAGTTGAATGCAATCTGGCTTGATTCCTTCATTACATCTCCCATCTGCCCCGTAAGAACAAGTCCCGCCTTTCCAGGGAAAGATGTGGACTCAATTAAAAGCGTATCTCCGCCCATGCTAGTCCATGCAAGTCCGATTGCAGTTCCGGGAATCTTTGCTGTCTTAATCTGACTTTCATCAAAAACAGGTTTTCCAAGATATTTATCTAAATCTGCCGCATCCACTGTTACAGGATCTTCCAGCTTTTCGCCTTCCATCATCCTTGTAACAATCTTACGGTTGATTTTGTCCAGGCATTTTTCGTAATTACGCACTCCTGATTCACGCGCATATTCTTCGGCAATCCTATAGAGCGCTGCCTTTGTATACTTAATCTGATTTTTCTTTAAGCCGTTTTTTTCAAGATTTTTTGGAATAAGATATTTTTTTGCAATCTCAAGTTTTTCCTGATCGATGTAGCCCGAAAGCTCAATGATTTCTGCCCTGTCCAAAAGTGGAAGAGGAATTGTATCTAGAGTGTTTGCCGTAAGGATAAAAAATACGTTCGAAACATCAAACGGTAAATCAAGATAATTATCGCGGAAGTTTACATTCTGTTCAGGGTCTAAAACCTCGAGCAATGCAGAAGCAGGATCTCCGTTATGACTTGAACCCATCTTGTCTACTTCATCAATTAAGAAAACAGGAGAAATACTCTTTGTGATTTTTAATCCCTGAATAATTTTTCCGGGCATAGCACCAATGTAAGTTCTTCTGTGACCTTTAATTTCGGCTTCGTCCCTCATGCCACCGACAGAAAAGCGATAGAATTTTTTATTCATGGCATTTGCGATTGACTTTCCAACCGAAGTTTTTCCTACTCCCGGAGGGCCGACAAGGATGATTATGGAACCTTTTGAATCCTTACGCATCTTTCTTACGGCAAGGTATTCTATGATTCTCTTTTTTACTTCATCAAGGCCAAAGTGATCTTTTTCGAGGATTTTTCTGGCGTTTTCTATATCATAATCTTCTACCGGCTCATCCTTCCACGGAAGCTTACAAACAAGCTCTAAGAAATTTCTTGTGCCGATATATTCGCCCGAGTTTGGATCCATCAAAGAAAATTTACTGAGTTCACTTTCGAGCGTTTCTTTTATTTCGCCTGTAAAATTAAATTCTGCAATAGTCTTTTTAAACTTCTGATAGTCTGTGGCATTTCCTTCTGCGTTTTCACCAAGCTCTTCCTGAATGGATTTCATCTCTTCGCGTAGAAAATATTCTCTCTGGCTTTTTTCCACGCGGTCGTTAATTTCATTCTGGATTTTCTTCTGAACCTTTAAAAGCTCCTGTTCCTTTTTGATAAAGACTAAAACCTGCTCCATTCTCTGGCGCACATTCACGGTTTCCAGAATCTTCTGCTGCTCATTTTTTTCAACATTTAATATAGAAGAAATAAAATCTGCAACCTTACCGGGGTTATCAATATTTACCATATTAAGGCGCATTTCTTCGGAGAATAAAGGATTGTTTTCGCTAACTTCCTTCATCTCGCTTATGAGTGCACGGGTAAGGGCTTTTACTTCGAATGTATCTGCTTCTTCGTCCTCAAGATAATCAACAGCTACTGCCATTGGAGAAGTTGAATGAAGTGTTTTTCTTATACGGAACCTCTTAATAGTAGAAATAAATACATTTATTCCGCCGTCCGGTAAAATCACCTTTTTTAAAATGCGGGCTGCAGTTCCAACCTTATGTAAATCTGCAACAGTTGGAGTTTCGGCTTCATTTTTAAGCATTACAATTCCAATAAAGCCGTCTTCTTCGTAAGCCTTTTCTATAACCTTTACGTCTTCCGGGCTGGAAATCATCAATGGTGTAAAAATGCCCGGGAAAATAGGACGACCCTGAAGAGGAATTAAAACAAGTTTATTTGGTAATAACTGCTCCGATGGAACAATTGAAATATCATCTGAATCTTTTTTGTTAGCCATGTTTTAAAATATAATAAAAGTTCTTGAGAAATTCAAATTTAATTATTATAATGATTACAACTTTATATCTAAAACACTTTTGAAACTCTTTTAATTAAATTTGGTACAAGGAATTATTATGCAGAATAAGTATCATCAGACCTTGCAGAATGCAGGAATCAGACCGTCTCTTCAGCGCATTGCGATTTATGCCTATATGTGCGAGCATCCCGTTCATCCGGATGTAGAAACAGTTTACGACGATCTTTATCCTATTTACCCTACTCTTTCTAAAACTACTGTTTACAATACCCTCAAGCTCTTTGAAGAAAATAAAATCGTTCGTTCAATCAAAATTGAAGATGATAAACTCCGCTTTGACGCTGATATGTCGGAACACGTTCATTTTAAATGCACTAAATGCGGAAAGATTTTCGACATTCCTATGAACCAGGACCTGGAAGGCTACTCTCTTCCAAAAGGCTTTGAAACCTCTAAAATTCAGCTTAATTTATGGGGTTTATGCCCGGACTGTTCGCAGAAAAAATAGTGAAAATTTAACTAAATTCGTAATCTTTTTAGCCCGATAAAGGTTATATAGAAATAGGGATTTTTTAAAATCCTTTGTGAGGGGAAATATGATTACGAAAAATTCTTTAAAAGCTCTTCTTTTAAGTGTTGCTGCAGGCCTTATGCTTTTTTCCTGCGAAACACTCAGTATCGGAAAAGAACCAACAGCCCAGGAATTAATTAAAAACGGCGAAATTGATAAAGCAAAAAGCCTTTTCCAGATTACAACAGATATTAACGAAATTGATCAGGACGGCAACACTGTTTTGCATCTTGCTGCCATGATTGATGATGTAGATCTTGTTACCTATTTTATTATAAAGGGAGCAGATACACATTTAAGAAACAAAGACGGCGACACTCCTTTACACGCTGCAATCAAGCATAAAGCATTTAAAGCAGCAGGCGTTTTGTGCGTTAAAGACAAGTGTCTTTTTGATGAAAACATCAGCGGAAAAACTGCACTGGAAGAAGGACTTAGAACAGATCCTGCTTTCTACGATGTTTTTATTACAAAGGAAACAGGCGCTTTAACAGACGGCTTTGGAAGAACAATCGTTCACTATTTTGTTCAGGAAAAAAATCTTCAGGCTATTAAAACCTGTGCTAAAAAAGGCGTTCCAAATTCAGTTAAAGACAACAAGGGAAAAACTCCTCTTGATTACGCTTTTACAAACATTGCAGATTACAGCAGTGTAGAAATTGCAGCTGAATTGATTTTATCCGGAGCAGAAGAAGTTGAAACTGAATTCTCTTACTTCCAGGACGCTCTCACAGCAAGAAACATCAACGTAAGATTCGACGACGGACAGACTCCATTGCACTTGAGCTCTATAAACGGACACGTTGCAATTACAAAATATCTTTTATTAAACGGAGCAAATACTCAAAGTCAGGACAGCTCTGGAGCAACTCCATTACACGAAGCAATCCGCTATGGTCATCTTGATATTGCAAAAATGCTCATTGATGCAGGTGCAAATGTAAACGCAAAGGACAACCTTGGAAAAACTCCAATCCTTTTGATTATTCCTCAGGATAAAATAGAAGAAACCTATAACCTTCTTATTAAAAACGGCGCAGACTTGAACGCAAAGGATATGTACGGTGATACAATCCTTCATACTGCTGCAATGCTCAAGGTAAATGTAAGCATTCTCGAAAACCTTACAAGCCACGGAGCAGATATTAACGCAAGAAATAAGGAAGGTGTTACTCCTCTTGAAATTACAATCAAGCAGGAAGATATTGAAACAACAAAGCTCTTTACTACACACGGAGCAAACATCCACACAAAGGATACAAACGGTAACTCACCATTGTTAGTTGCTATGGCAAGCAGCAATGAAATTTTCGAAGCTACTGTAAATAAATCAAACGTAGAAACTCAGGATTCAGAAGGAAACACACCGCTTCATCTTGCTATCTTGAACGATGCTCCTCTGGCAAAAATCCAGTACATCATCAGCCTTACAAACGACGTGAACATCCGTAACAGAGACGGTAATTCAGCCTTGTACTATGCAATCTTAAAGAACAGACAGAAGGTTGGAGAAATGCTTCTTACAAAGAATGCTGATATCTTTTCTACAAATACAAACAACAATTCTCCTTTGAGACTCGCATTAAAATACGGCGGCTCGGTTCAGGACTGGCTCATCACTTCCAAGACAATCAAGTCTACAGACGGAAGCGGAAACACAGTTCTTCATTATGCTGCTGAATGGGAATATCCAAATGCAATCACTTCTTTATTAACAAAGGGTGCAGACATCAGCGCAAAGAATGCAAACGGCGAAACCTGTTTATTCAGCGCAGTTAAGACAAACAATCCTGAAATTATTCAGCTTGTTGTAGACGGCGGAGCTTCTGTAAAAGAAAGAGACAATCTTGGAAGTACACCACTTCATACAGCAGTAAGATGGGATGCAATTAAATCAATCGAAAAACTCATTGCCCTTGGTGTTCCTGTAAACGCTCAGAACAGTGCAGGAAAATCACCTTTGGCAGAAGCAGTACTTGCCGGAAAATATGATGTTGCAAAATATCTTTTGGAAAAGGGTGCCGACGTAAACTCTAGCGACAGAAACGGTGTTACAATCCTCATGGATACAATCCGCGGAAAGAATGCAGACCTTGTAAAGCTTCTTCTTAAATATGACGCTAACCCTAACCTCCAGGAAATCAACGGAAGAAACGCATATCACGAAGCAGCAGAAACAGGGGATATCAAAATCATCAACCTTATCCGCGAAGCCGGCGTAAATCCACTTTCACGCGACAAACAGGGAAATACTCCACTTTCTATTGTTTTGAACAAGGATATTAAGACAATCAAGGCTGTGCTCGGTAAATCATACAATATTACAGACTCAGACGGAAATTCTCCAATTCATATTCTTGTAAAAAATAACGCAAATACAGATATCTTAAAAACACTTATTGCAGACGGATATCCAATTGATACAAGAAATGCAGACGGATATACCCCGTTAAACATCGCAATCGAGGCTGATAACGTGCCTGTATCCATAATTTTGCTTGAAAATGGTGCAAATCCTTTCCAGACAATAGACAAAAAAGGCACAAATGGTGTTACAATAGCATTAGAGCATAATAATACTCAGATAATTACTAACATTGTAAAATATGCAAACTCATTATCTGACATTCAGGGAAATACAATTCTTCACTATGCGGCTAAAACAAGTTCCCTTGATGTAATAAAGATTCTGCTCTCTTATGGAATTGATAAGAACGTTCAGAATGTTTCGGGCGAAACTCCATATACAATTGCTGTAAGATGGAAACGTCCTGCACAGATAACTGAACTTTTAAAACCGTCTGACGGAAGTAAATAAAAAATATTTAATAAGGAGATTAATGGAATGGAAACTATTACTTTAGAGTCATTGCGCGAAGAACAGACCTTTAAGGATGATTTACTCATAGATGAAAATTTTATTCTTCTCCCACACTCCTGTCCCGTTACCAAGGAGCTTCTTGCCGCTTTACGTGAATGGGAATTTACTACAATAAGTACAGATGAGCCTTTGAGAAATGAAGCCGCTCCTTCAACAAAAGAAGAAGCACCTGTACAAGAGCAGTCAGCAGAACCGGCAGCCTCTTCCGCTAATGCATCTGATGACAAGGGAGCCGGCAGCTCAGATCAGTTCTCTAAAAACCAGACAGGAATTTTTGCTAACGGTGCCGATGCTGTAAAAATCGGTGAATCACTTAAGAAAGCACTTGAAGATTCAAAGACCGACCAGAAGAACAACAGTGATTATTCAAGAATGGAAATGGTTCGCAAGGTCTATGATGAATATTTAAACTACATCGAAGGTGTATTCAGATATTACGCAACTCACAAGCAGATTAACCAGGAAGAAATTTCTGAAACAGTAAAAGAGCTTTGTATTTTTATTAAGGAAAACAAGCGCTTTATTTTACGTGTTGATTCTTCAAAGGAATATGCAGATAAAAACTTCCTCGTACGTCACTCAATGCGTTCTACAGTTTTAGCACTTGTAATCGGACTTCAGCTTAGAATGCCTCTTTCAAAAATGATTGAGCTTGGTGTTGCATGTATCATCCACGAAATCGGTATGCTCTGTCTTCCTCCTTCTGTTTACATGACAGATAAGCAGCTTACACTTGGAGAAAGAACACAGATTTTAAAACATACATTGTTCGGCTATTCGATTGCAAAGAACTTAAACTTCCCGCTTTCCATTCAGCTTGGAATTCTTGAACATCATGAAAAAGAAAACGGAACCGGATACCCAAGACGTCTCACAGGTGATAAGATTTCAATCAACGCAAAGATTATTTCTGTTGCCTGTTCTTACGAAGCAATTACTGCTCCACGTTCTTACAAGGATGAAAGAAGCCAGTTTGAAGCAATGATTGAGCTTTTAAAGAATCCGGACCATCAGTATGATGATACTGTAATAAAAGCACTTTTATACAGCGTTTCTCTCTACCCTATTGGTGCTTACGTTTACCTTACAAACAGAAAGATTGCAGTTGTTGTTGATACAAATCCTGATAATCCAAAGTTCCCGATTGTTCAAAGTATTTCCGAAAAAGAAGCAGACGGTTCACCAAAGATTATCCAGACTTCTCCGGATGGAATTACAATTGCACGTATCCTTTCAAAACGCGAGCAGGAAGATATCATAAAGCTCCAGCAGGAAAGATATAAGGCAATTGAAGAAGCACAGAGAATTGCAGAAGAAAACATGAGTCACCAGCAGACTAATCCAGAACCTGCAAATAAACCTGCCGGCGATGTAAATGCAGAACCAGTTGGTCAGATGGAAGAAGTTGATATCAGCCTCTTTACCTGATGCCTTTTTATAAAAAAAGAAACCGTGGATTTTATAAAGCTCCACGGTTTTTTTATGCTTAATTAAAGAAGTTTCTGATTTTTTCTACATCCTGCTTAAATTTTTCATCTATTACAGGCGGGTGCTCGTAAAAATACAAGATTTGTTCTATTTCTTCCAGAGTCTGAACACCCCAGATAGGGATTACATTTTCATACTGATGCAAAAAGCCGAATGCAAGCGGAATGTTTTCTAAAAGACCGCCACCCAAAGGCTGCATTGCAATAAAACCAACGTCATGCTCTTCGCAAAGCTTTACAAGCTCCACAACGTTTTCCGGGCTCAACATGCTGAACGGAAACTGCAAAGTTTCGTATAAATCTGATTCAACGGCTTTTTTTGCAGTTTCAAAATTTGTTGTTACAAGGCCTATGTGTTTAATCTTACTCTGGCGTTTGAGGTCCAGGAGGGTCTCGTAGATTTTGTCGCTTCCGTTTTTAAGAGGCACAAAGTCTTCTGTTTCAAACTGATATAAATCTACAGAATCGCAGTGAAGCGTCATGAGACTTGTTTCAAGATTTTCTGTGAGCTCGGCCCAGTTTTTTGCAGATGTTGTTGTAGAAAGAAATACATTTTTTCTTATGTCATAGAGAGCGTCGCCCAAGAGCTTTTCACTTTCGGGGTATTTTCTTGATGTATCAAAGAAATTTATACCGGCGTCGTAGGCTTTTCGGACGATGGCTGCGGCGTTGTCGTCACCTACGCTGTCGGTCAATCTCATGGCTCCAAACGCCACACGGGAGATTAATAAATTTGTTTTTCCTAAACGAATGTATTCCAACGGTGTAATTACCTCCATGTAATTCCACCTATGCTAGTTTTACATTGTAAAACTAGCATATCTTTTCTTAGTGAAATTACACTACGCCATCCATGGCGTTTACTAATATTATCTTTTAATCTCTCCAAAATATGTTCTGCGGGTCCCAGCGACGACAAAAAAATGAGCACGCACCCCACCTTCCGCTACTCGCTGGAGCTTCGCTCGCCGCTCGGGCGCTGGCAGGGCCCCTCTCATTTTTTCGTCTGCGTCCCGCAGAACACTTTTTATAAAGATAAATAATAAATAATATTATCTTTATATAATTCCTTATCTATTCTGATAGGAAAAATCTATTTATTAATTAAGAGATAAAAAAAAATTATTCTAATTTTTTTTCCTCTTAATTAATTTTTTTAATCTGTTCTCAAAAAAACAGTTTTATAAATAATGCTAAAAAATACATTAGTACTATTAATAAAACTATCTTTACTTCTCCCCTGCTCTACCCTATATTCCATCTGTTTTCTATTCGCTTTCTATTCGTTATTTCTGAAAGAAATAATCGAATAGATAAAAGAAAAACTGTACCGATGATTAAAAAATTATCTGTGGGGCGCAGGAAAGGAAATGAAGGGGGGCCCTGCCAGCGACCGTAGCGGAGAGCGTTAGCTCCAGCGAAGTAGCGGAAGGTGGGGAAAGTCCTCATTTACTTTCCGTCGCTGGGGCCCGCAGATAATTTTTTAATGATTTCAGTACTATCGTCTTTCAACAGGCTTATAGTTTTTTATTGCTTTCTGAATAAAGAATACCAGGTCATCAAGGGCCACGCGTTCCTGTTCCATGCTGTCGCGGAAACGAACTGTTACTGTATTAAAGAGGTCGTTCTTAGAACCGTCTTCTTTCTTTTCCTGGATTGTGTCGTAGTCTACTGTTACACAGAAAGGTGTACCAACTTCGTCCTGGCGGCGGTAGCGCTTACCTACTGTTCCGGATGTATCGTAGTCTGTTACAAAGTCTTCCTTGAGCATGTGCTGGATTTCCTTTGCTTTTTCTGCAAGACCGTCTTTCTTCATAAGTGGAAGAACTGCAACTGTAATTGGTGCAAGGCGTGGGTCCAAGTGAAGAACTGTTCTGTAATCTTCTGGTTCACCTGGCTTTGCAACGTTCTGTTCTTCGTAGCCTTCGCAGAGGAACATAAGGAAGTTTCTGTTCAAACCGGCAGATGTTTCGATTACGTATGGAACGTATTTTTTGTTTCCGTCTTCCTGGTCGATATAAGACATATCCTTCTTTGAGTATGTCTGATGCTGGCTAAGGTCAAAGTCTGTACGGCTGTGAATACCTTCGATTTCTTCGAATCCGATCGGGAAGTTGTATGTAATATCGTATGCGTCTTTTGCATAGTGAGCAAGCTTGTCGTGGTGGTGCCACTTGAGCTGTTTTTCAGGAATACCGTACTTTAAGTAGAACTGCCAGCGGTCTTTTCTCCAGCGGTCGAATGTTTCATCTTCTGTTCCTGGTTTACAGAAATATTCCATTTCCATCTGTTCAAATTCACAGGTACGGAAAATGAAATTCTTAAAGATGATTTCGTTACGGAAAGATTTACCAACCTGAGCTACACCAAAAGGAACCTTCATACGGTTAGACTGAACAATGTTCTTGAAGTCTGTAAAAATACCCTGACATGTTTCAGGACGAAGATAAATAAGATGGCTGTCGTCTGCGATTGGTCCCTGGTATGTTTTGAACATAAGGTTGAATTCGCGAACAGCAGTATATTTTCTGTTCTTGCTTCCACAAGTTGGACAGTCAATATTAGCGTCGATAAATGCCTTCATTTCATCATGAGTCATTGTATCAACTGGTTTTCCTGGAGTTTTGTCTGGATTTGCAGCAATAAAGTCTTCGATTAATTTATCTGCTCTATGGCGTGCATTACATTCAATACAGTCAACCATTGGATCCGAGAAGTGATCAACGTGACCACTAGCCTTCCATGTTGTGTGATGCTGGAAGATTGCAGAATCAAGACCAACTACATCATCATGAAGCTGAGTCATGTAGTGCCACCATTCATTCTGAATATTTCTTTTGAATTCTACACCGAGAGGACCATAGTCCCATGCGCCTGCCTGGCCACCATAAATTTCCGAAGCCTGATAAACAAAGCCTCTTCTCTTACACAAGCTGATGATTTTGTCCAGTGTACATGCGTGTGTGTCTTTTTCGTTATTTGCCATTTCAATACCTCACTTTACGACTCTGGCGTGGGCCGTTTTTGATTTTTTTGCCATGACGCACCGGGAAAGGCCGCCAAAACAATTTTGTTGTAATGTTGAGATTAACATAAAAAAGCATTGTATGCAAATGGGGGAAAAAAATTGAATACTGTAAATAACAGCCCTTATGAAACTTCTTCGAGGTCGCCGATGTTCTGGAGGATTTCGTTGGCTTCGGGGGAATCGAACTGGTCGATGTGGGCGGCGGCTGCGGCTTTGGATTCGAAGTTGTCTGCGGCGTAGTTTGTTGTGTCGCCGGCGGCACGGTAAATATCAATGTCCATCTTATCTTTTAAATTTTCGTAGATAAAATTCAAGACAGTGATTTTTGAAGAATTTTCGGTTTCTTTTGTAAAGAGAATGATTACGTAAACACCTTTTTTGGCGGGCTTAATATCGTAAACCATTCCGCTGAAATTTACGGTTTTTCGATTGATGTTTAAAAAGAGGTTTTGAATCACAGATCCCTTTTTTATGAGCGCCGAGGTTTCTGCATCAAAAACACAGACTACACCGGCTGTACTGATGATGTTTGTGCGGAAAGGATAAATCTTCATGTTACGGGTGATGTAGCCTGAAATATTTTTACTTTCGCTGCAGTTGTATCTTAAATACTTTCTTCTTCCCTTTGCGCCGTTTACTGTAAGAATACCCTTGATTGTATTGTAAACACCGGCTACAGGACCTCCAAGCATTACAAATCCGCCTGGAAGCTTTAATTCAAGAAGGAATTTATCGCGGTCTGTTGAACGAATCCTTGAAGAAATTACACCAAGGAAAATCGACTTTAATTCTTCATCATATTCAAAGGATTTAATAAAGTTGTACCACTCGCGCAGAGTAAGCTGATCATCAATAAAAATAAAACATATGGAATCCGGATAATTTTTAAGAAGACTTTTTGTAACCTTATAATTATCAATACAATAGGCTTCGAACTGATCTTCTTTGAGCGCCTCAAAAACATAGGTGCTGATTGAAAGAGGAGGATTTACAAAAAAAACTTTTCTTCCCAAAATCGGAAAATCTCGGCGTTCCATATTCTTTCATTTTATCATAGTTTTAAAATATTAAAAGTTCCAAAATGAAAAATCAAGAATATATCAATAAATTATAAATTGCTCCTGAGGACACTTTACAAAAAAATCATCTATACGGTTTTTTAAGTCTTCGTTAGAGGATGCATTTAAAAACTGAGTCTGAGCATAATGCGAGAACATAAAATTGAGGGAATAATAAGTAAAAAAGCGCTGAAGTCTTGTTTTCCAGAATTCCTTAGGCTGATATTTTTCTATATCCGCGATGTAGTCATACGCTATTTCTTTCATATCAACCTTTCCGTGGAGGTCCTTTAAGCTTGCAAAAATCCATGGCTTTTGAACTGCAGCACGGGAAATCATTACACCACTTACACCGGGTGCCTGCGCTATAGCATTGTTATAGGAAGCTTCATCCTTTACGTTTCCATTTAAGTAAATCTTAATGCCCTTGTTTTTATAGCGTTCAACTAAGCTCTGGCAGTAAGCATAACGCGGAGGACGAATAAGCTTTTCTTTTTTTGTGCGGGGATGAAGACTCAAAAGCTCTACTCCCTCATCTACAAGCATGTCGCAGAAGGAAAAGAATTCATCATCAGTAAAATCATCATCTCCAAGGCGGAGCTTTACACTGAATCTTTTTGGCAAAGTAACAACGGCACGAACAGAATGCACCAGCTCCTGCGTGAGCGAACGGTCTTTAATCATCCACGAAATGCCCGCCCCGAATTTATAAATATCTGGAGCAGAGCATCCCATGTTCAAATCTATTCCAAGGCCGGGAAGTTCATTTAAAAGTTTTGCAGCCTCAACCATATGCTCTGTGTCGTGACCTGTAAGCTGCCATACAATTTTTTGCGGAACGGGAGAAGGGTCCAGATAATATTTTTCAAACTGGCCGCCTGTTAAAAGAGTTCCCGCATTAATCATTTCTGTAAAATACTCATCACACCCGCCAAACTTTTCAAGTAAGATTCTGAATGCCGGATGTGAAATTGTTGCCATTGGCCCTGAAATAAGTTTCATTCAATCATTATATTTCATTTGCGTAGATTAAATCAAATTGTGCAGAGTTTTCCGGTGTAAATATAATCGGACCACCTCTATCCTGATATAAGCTTTCTGAAGTAACCCATCCGGACTTTCCATTCACAGTGACTTTTAACCATTTATAATCCTGTGTAATTCCATCAACCTTGTAATATTTTTTACCTTCGGCCTTGGTCAAAATATAAACATCTTTAGAAGCTTCTGACGGAAGTGATTTTAAAACAGTTCCTTCGTTTAATCCAAAATGCCCTGTAAATACAAGAATCTGAACTTCATCATCCCCTACTTTGATTGTTTCCTTTGGTGAAAAAGTTCCCTTGTTGTAAGGATTTGTCTGGACCTTGATGTAGCCTTCTTTTTTTCCGGCCTTAGCCTTAATAAAAATGTCGCCCCGTTTTTTTGGAATGAGGTATTGTGAAACATTGAGCTTGTCGCCTTTTTTGATTGTATAAACTTCTTTTGATTTTACATCAGGCTCTTTGTAAAGCTTAATTGAATATCCTGAATTTTTAAAATCAAGGGTGAACTCTACTTCATGAATTTCAAAATTTGAGTCAGAAGCAGCCGGCGAGCTTGGACTCTCTTTTGCGAACAGACATGTAAGTACAAATAAACTTGCGATAAATAAAAATACTTTCTTCATTTTTTACTCCAATTAAATGAATTTTTTTTGTAAAAACGATGCTGTTAAATTTAAGGTATCATTCCAAAAATAAATTTGTCAAGGTTTAAAAAATATGAAATAAAATAATCCCACGCTCAACACCCGCTGTATTTTTGTTTCTATTTATAAGAATTTTTTAGTTGACTTTATTTTTATATTCAAATAAAATTAGTTATACTGCAAAGAGGCAGAACTGTTGTCCAGTTCTGCCTCTTTTATTTTAAAATTTTCAGGAGTTTTTATGATTGAAAACATTACTTCCATCAACTCATCCATAAACAATGCTGTATGGGGAACCTTTGGAATTGCACTCCTCTTTGCTGCAGGTCTTATAATGACCATCGTTAACAAAGGATTTCAGTTTACTCATTTTATTTACTGGATTAAAAAAACTATCGGAGCAATCTTTAAAGACAAAAAGATTACAGCTCACACAGGAAAAGACAACAAAGCTATTTCACAGTTCCAGAGTCTTTGTACTGCCCTTGCCGCAACAATCGGTACAGGAAATATCGTCGGTGTTGCAACTGCCATAATCGCCGGTGGTCCTGGAGCAATCTTCTGGATGTGGGTAATGGCAATCTTTGGAATGATGACCAACTATTCAGAAAATGTCCTTGGTATTTATTTCAGAAGAAAGGGAATGAATGGTGAATGGCGTGGTGGTGCCATGTATTATCTTAAAGATGGATTTGGTGCCTATAAATTCATGAAGTATCCGGGAATCATCCTTGCAATCTTATTCAGTGTATTCTGTCTTCTTGCAAGCTTTGGTATTGGAAACATGAGCCAGGTAAACTCTATTGCCGGTAACATGGAATCGGCATTCAATATTCCAACATGGGTAACAGGTATTGCTCTTATAATCATTGCTTCTATTGTCATTCTTGGCGGATTAAAGAGAGTTGCCTCTGTAACAGAAAAACTTGTTCCTGTTATGGCAATCATCTATATAATCGGTGCACTCATCATCTTCTTTGCAAACATAACTTCTGTTCCTGCCGTATTTGCAGCAATCTTCAAGGGAGCCTTCTCGGTAAAATCTGCTACAGGTGGTATTGTAGGATACGGAATCCAGAAAGCAATCACAATGGGATTTAAACGAGGTGCATTCTCTAACGAAGCTGGTCTTGGTTCTTCTGTAATGGTTCACTCATCTTCAAACGTAAAAGAACCGGTTCGTCAGGGTATGTGGGGTATCTTCGAAGTATTTGCAGATACAATCATCGTTTGTTCATTAACAGCTTTCGTAATTCTTTCTACCGGTGTTGTAGATCTTGAAACAGGTATGATGATTTCACAGAATGCCGGTTCAGGTCTTGTAGGTGAAGCATTTGCAACAATCTTTGGAAGCTTTGGTCCAAAATTCATCGCCATCGCAATTCTTCTCTTTGCCTTTTCTACAGTTCTTGGATGGAGCCACTACGGAGCAACAGCATGGCAGTATCTCTTTGGAGAAAAAACACAGGTTATTTATAAAGTCATCTTCGTAGTGATTATTTATTTTGGATGTACAATGAGCCTTGATCTTGCATGGGATATTTCCGACACCTTCAACGGCCTTATGATGATTCCAAACTTAATCGGTGTAATCGCCCTCTGTCCTCTTGTTTCTAAAATTACAAAAAACTACGTTGACCGTAAGATTCATAAAAAAGATGTTGAACCAATGATTTCTAAATTCGCTGAATATCAAGTTGACGAAAAAGAACTCGAAGCAGAAGAGTAATTTCTTCTCAAAGTTTATAACCCCCGTTGTTTCATGCAGCGGGGCTTTTTTATCCCCGTCCCCCTTGACAATAGTTTTATATAAAACTATTATTCAGTCATGAAAAAATTATTATTAGCTTTATTACTCATTCCTGTTTTGTTTGCAGGATGTTCAAAAAAAACCGGCGGTAAATCAATTGCCGTATTTGTTCCGGGCATAATCGACGACAGTCCGACTTATGCAAAACTCACACGCGGCGTTCAAAAAGCTGTTGATGAATTAAATGCGGGAGCTGATGAAGCTTCTAAAATCAACCTCTATATTCTTGAAGCAGGTACAAATCAGGCTGAATGGAGTGCAAAAATCACAAGCCTTGTAGCAGAAGAAAAATACGATGTAATCATCTCTTCTAACCCTTCTCTTCCGGACCTGGTAGAACCGATTATCAAGCAGTTTCCTTCTCAGAAATTCATTCTTCTTGATGCAACAAAAGAAGGCAATGCAAACATTCACACAGTAAGCTATGATCAGTCTCAGCAGGGATATCTTGCAGGCTACGTCGGCGGACTTATGACAAAGAGCCACAAGCTTGCATTGATTGCAGCGCAGGAATATCCGGTTATGAATGAAATAATTTATCCTTCGTTTGTAAAGGGCGCAAAGGATGCATGCAGCGATGTAACAGTTGATTTTAGAGTTGTAGGAAACTGGTATGATGCAACAAAGGGTGCAGAAATTGCAGATGCTGTTATTAAAAACGGTGTTGATGTAATTCTTCCAATCTGCGGAGGAGCTTCTCAGGGAGTTATTTCTTCGGCAGTAAATGCAAAGATTTATATTTCATGGTTTGATGATTCAGGCTTTTCTAGAGCACCAGGAACTATCATCGGAAGCAGCACAGTAAATCAGGAAAAGATGGCATACCTTATTACAAAAGAATTCTTTGAAGGAAAAACTCCATGGGGTACTGCAAAGATGGTTGGTATGC
The DNA here is from genome assembly GCA_017962965.1 of Treponema sp. Taxonomy (GTDB): domain Bacteria; phylum Spirochaetota; class Spirochaetia; order Treponematales; family Treponemataceae; genus Treponema_D. The sequence continues at coordinate 19,882 of JAGCUI010000010.1, forward strand.
AGGACGGATTTATTGATTTTATTCAGGACGACGAATTATACATCAAGGCTGTACCGGAAGACATCCGCCAGAAAATGAAAACATTAGTTGAAGATATCATTTCAGGAAACTTTAAAATACAGTAAACTAAGCTGATTAAGGATAAAATCAAAAGATGCTTTCTGTAAAAAACATATGCGTAAAGTATTCCTACAAAACCGTTCTCAAGGATGTTTCAATCAATTTTGAAAAAGGAAAGATTTATGCACTCCTTGGACAGAACGGAGCGGGAAAATCAACTTTGGCACATGTAATCTGCGGAGACATTAAACCCACAGACGGAAAGCTTTTTATTGATGACGAAGAAGTTTCTTTTAATAATCCTCATAAGGCCATTCAAAGGGGGATTGTCTGTGTTCATCAGCATCCTCTTTTGGCTGGCAGCATTTCTATTTTTGAAAATCTAAAGCTTGGGCAAAAAAAATTTGATCCTGAAAAAGCACAGGGAATTTTGAACTACTGGCTCAAGGGAATTAAGAAAAATACAATCGTAAATACACTTTTGGAAGACCAGCGCTTTTTTGTTTCTCTCACCGGTGCGCTTTTAAGAAACCCAGGACTTTTAATTATGGATGAACCTCCCTTTATTTCCAAGGATGATTTACATAAGCTTAGCAAACAGGGAATCACAATTATTCTTATTACACATAACCTCCAGGAAGCGCTTGAAAAATCTGATGAAGTGATTCTTTTACAGAACGGAAATGTTTTAGAGCAAAAGCCTTCCACAATATATACAGCCGGTGAAATTGAACAAAAATTATTCGGCATTTCAACCCAAGTTAAAATTCCTTCTTTTATAAAAACAGAAAATATTACAGAACAGGAAGTTCTGGAAAAACACATAGACCCAAAACAAAAAGCAGGCTACATCCCTTCCGACAAAATGTACCGCGCTTCAAATCCTGAGCTCACAATTTTACAGCTTTGTACAGCGTATCATCCGGAGAAAAACCGCGTGGAGCAGGAAGCGTATACATCCGCCCTTTTGCAGCGTGCCGACGTACAAATCAAGGCCTTTGAAAAGGTGAAGTGTCTTTCGGGCGGGATGCTGCAGAGAGTGATTTTGGAAAGGGAGATGATGGAGCATCCCGCAGTACTGTATTTATTCAATCCTACCAAAGGACTTGATGTAGAGAGCACCCAGACCCTGTACAGCAAATTAAAAGAGTTGCACAACTCGGGCACAAAGATAATTCTTGGAAAGGAGGCATAAGGTGAACCCATTTTATGTAGGTAATGCCCTGAACCTCGCTTCCCTTTTTATGATTGCAGGAACAGGAGCCGCATTTTCAATCAAATCAGGAAACTTAAACTTTGGAGGAGAAGGTCAGGTTTATCTTGGAGGCTTTATTGGAGCCTTAATACTTGCTTTTTTACCGGAGGCTCTTCCGCCGTTCATTTGTGTTTTTATTGCACTCATTGCAGCCTTTACTGTTTCAAGCCTTTTATCACTCACAAGCGGTCTTTTAAAACACTTTAAAAACGCAGACTTTTTATTCACATCATTTTTAGCTTCCAGTGCCATCTGCCCCGTAATAAGCGGATTAATTGCAGGCCCTTGCAGAAGTAAAACAGACAATCTTTTGGCAACTCCATTTATCCCGGAAGCTGTAAGATTTAAAAGCATCCTCCCTCCATCATCTTTAAACATTTCGTTTTTTATGGGAGCCGTTCTCTGCGTTGCATTTTATTTTATCATCACAAAAACAACCTACGGCAAAAAAACAAGCATCTACGGAATCTCTCCTGAATTTTCAAAATACGCAGGCTACAATAACCTCCAGCTCATGATGTCCAATAGTTTCATTTCAGGGGGAATGCACGGAATTACAGGCTGTGTTGCAATTCTTGGAACATACTTTACCTGCCACGACGGATTTTATGCAGGCCTTGGCTGGAGTGCATTTTCTGCAGCCTTACTTGCAAAAGCAAATCCTCTTTTATTAATTCCGTCTTCTCTTTTCTTAGGATTTTTGACAACTTATGCAAACCGCTTTGCTTTTATGAACAGCATCAATTTTGATGTGAGCAGTCTGATTCAATCTGTAATTCTTTTATTGATTTCTTTTACAGTTTATAAAAAGGGGGCATCCAATGCTGATTGATATTCTTTCTTTTTCATGCCCGCTTCTTTTATGTTCTTTTGCAGCCCTTTTTTCTGAATACGCTGGTTCTCTTGCCCTCTTTTTGGAAGGTCTTGTTTCTTTTTCGGCCTTTGTATTTTTTACACTCTGCGTAAAACTCGGCGGAACAATGCCTGTAGTCTTTGCGGCTTTTGTAATAACCATCATCCTCATGGCGCTTACAGTATTTTTATTTATTCTTTTAATCCAAAAATTTAAGGCGCACAAATTTATTGCAGGAACAGCCATGAACCTTTTGTTCACTGCCCTAACCTCTGCCTTTTCTTCCATGATTTTTAAAACACGCGGAGTTTTAACTTCACCACTTTTTAGCTTTGACGTAACATCCGTAAAAATATTTACAATTGTAATTACAGTTTTAATTACAGCCCTTTCAATCGTCTTTCTTGCAAAAACCAGAACCGGACTTTATTTAAGGATTACCGGAAGTGATTCAAACGTTTTGATTGCAAAGGGAGTAGATCCTTTGTGGATACGAATTCTTTCGTGGACAATGGCCGGAGCTTTTACAGCACTTTCGGGTATTCTTTTAACTTTGAGAATTTCATCCTTTGTTCCAAACATTTCAAGCGGAAGAGGATGGATGGCATTGGCAGCAGTTTTTCTTGGAAATAAAAAACCTGTACGCCTTTTGATTGCAGTAATCATTTTCTGCGCTACAGATTATTTTGGCGTTCATATCCAGAACCTTTTTCCTTCAATTCCAACAGCCGTTCTTCTTTCGCTTCCATACATCGTAGCTCTTGGAATGGTTGCATGCAGTCCTGCAAAAAAAAGCTGATAACAATCTTTCGACTATTATCAGCTTTGTATATTTATTTAGTATCTGTATTAATTAAGAATTAATATCCTGCAAGGATTGAATTAAGCTGGTCCTTACCGATAATTCTCATAAAGCTTCCAAGACGTGGACCCTGGTCTTTATCAATAAGAGCGTTGTACATTGCTGTAAACAAAGCCTTAGCATCAAGTCCCATTTCTGTAGCAATATCATACATTGCCTGCTGGCATTCCTTATCCTGAGTAAAGGTGTCGAGTTTTGGAAGAACTTCATCACGAACACGCTGAACAGCCTTCAAAATATCACCGCTCAAATCTGCCTTGCTTCCGTCTGTTCTTAAAGCAAAACAGAATTCAGGAGCGCAGTCAGGTGCCGAATGCTGAATCCAGAACCATGCACATGCAATGCGGCGGCGGAGTCTTTCTTCCTGTTCAGGCTTAACATCACCAAGACTCTTAATAACCTTATCAGCATCACCTGAATAAATCTGTAAAAGAGTTGTGAGCATTCTGAATGTAATCTGGTATGGCATTGTTTCAGGAATCTTTCCGTCAATCTGGCTGAGCATGTAGATTCTCTTTTCTTTATTAAAGTGATCGTCGCTCTTTGCCTTATCTACACCGTAAACAATGCGTTCTGTTTTATCGTAATCTTCGTAAACCTTAAGAACGTCCATATCAAAGCTGATTGCAAATTCTGTGTTAGGTCTTGTTCCTGCAAAAAGGTAACGAAGAACCTCTGCCTGATAAACATCAAGAGCATCAGGAAGAGCAATTACCTTTCCTTTTGAAGAAGACATTTTTCCAGGAACACCCTTTAAGTTTACAAAGTCGTAGCGCATAGTAACAGGTGCGTCCCAGTTGTAAATACGTTTACTTACGAGCTTAGCTGTGTCATAGCTTCCACCAGGACTTATGTGATCTTTTCCACCCGGTTCAAACACAACTTTTTCTTCGTTCCATCTCATAGGCCAGTCAACACGCCAGCCAAGCTTTGCACCTTTAAAAGTACGGATATCAGCAGTTTCGCAGTTACCGCAATCACACTTATATGTAATTCCGTATTCACCGTCGTATTCTGTAATTTCAGTTGTATCCTTCTGACATTTTCCGCAGAAAATTGCTACAGGCCAGTATACGTCTTCTGGTTTCATTTTGTGTGCATCGTCGCGGTATTCGTTCAAGCATTCCTTGATTACGTCGCGGTTCTGCATAGCCTTTTTCATACCTTCTGCATAACGGTTTGCACGGTAGCGGCTTGCCTGATATAAAAATTCCGGTTCAATTCCAACGCGTGGAAGCTGAGTTTCAACATCAACCTCGTGGTGGCGCGCATAATTTTCGTTACGGCCGGTTGTATCTGGTACTTCTGTAATTGGATAGCGGAGGTATTTTTCAAGGATTTCAGGGTCAGGCATGTTAGCAGGAACCTTGCGGAATACATCATAGTCGTCCCAGGAATAAATAAAGCGGACTTTCTTACCGCGGTCGCGTAATGCACGTACAACTAAATCAACAGTGATGATTTCGCGGAAGTTTCCAAGGTGAACGGTTCCACTTGGAGTAATTCCCGATGCACATGTATAAGAATCAAGATCTCCCTTTTCGCGGATAATCTGACTTGCCATCTGATCTGCCCAGTGACAGAGCAATGGGTCTCTCTTTTCATTCTGATTATTCTGATTTTCATTACTCATAGGAGCATATTATAGTAAAAATCCCAAAAATTGAAAAGAAGAAAGATCAGATTAAAGTCTATTTAATCCTATATGTAACTACTACTTCGCGGTTGGAAGAGAGGATGCCGGGTGCTACTACAAAGCCGGAGGTGCTGTTTAGACTTTTGTTCTGGCTTATGGCACCGTAATCTGCGGACTCGTAGGCTGAATATGAATAGGATGTATCGATGTCGGAAATGTATAAAACTTCGCAGATTTTTACACCCATGCGGTCGGCCATTTTTTCGGCAGAGACTTTGGCATCGTCTAAGGCTAAGAGGTTAGCCTGGGCATCAAATTCGTTTTGTTTTGAATGAGAATATCTGAAACTTCCGATTGAATAAACCTGAAGTTCAAAAATTTCACCTGTGAACTGTTCGAGCTTTGAAATATCTTTTAAATTAATCTTTGTGCTCTGTTCTGAACGGAAGCCTTTGAAAACCCGGTTGTTTCCCTCCCATTCATATTCCCTGCCTGTTTCGGAATAACTTGTTTTTACGTCCTCGTCGGCGATTGAATATTTTTTACAAAGTTCTAATAAGCTCTGTGTTTTTTCCTTTGTTGTTGCTAAAGCATTTTTTAAAACAGGTTCAATTTCCCTGATTGTTACTGTAAACGAAACTGTGTCGGGAACATATGTAACTTCTCCGTTTCCAATTACCTTGATTGTCCTTGCTCCTGGTTTTGCACAAGAAACACCCATAATCAAAAATGAAAGGCCCAAAGACAATGTTAAAATTTTTTTAGCTGATACTTTAATCATATATCACTCCTTTTAGAATAATTACTAATCAACCGGATAACAATCGTGGCCCGCACTTCGTAACCTGTCTGCAAGATTTCCGCTTCCGTCGTCGTTTACAAGAACAATGTAATATGTTGTTCCACTGGCACGGGTTTCTGTTGTTATGTAAGGTTTATAGCCTTCTTTCTTTAAATCTTCCACAAGTGCTTTTGCATTTGCTTCAGTTTTAAAAAGCCCGAGCTGCCATTTAGTTACTTTCTGCTCTGTATTATTTTCTTCTGTAGAAATATTTTCTTTATATGAATCAGAGAAGGTTCCGGTTCCAAGCTCTGCGATACCGCTCTTAGGCACAAAGAACCAGAAAGGAACAGGCAAAAGCTGAACATCACCCTTTACGATTGCGGCCTCTGTTGAATCAGGAAAATCCTTTGTAATCTGTTTTGAATACTGTGCGTCTCCTGTTACATACCAGAGTGTTAAAAGAATTACAGGATGAATGTCCTTCATTGAACTTACCTTAAGATAGGCTTTTAAAAGTTCAACCGGCTCCTGTAAATCATCCTTTTTTTCCACCTTGCAAAGAGCGCTCCACTGAGTATAAAGCTTTATGTAATTTTGAATGTTTGCGTCTTTAGAATTTCTTACTGATGAATTTAAATATGAATCTGCAGTTACATAATCTCCGGTACAAAGGGCACAGCGAACGGCATCGAGCACAAGCTGTTCATTTGTTTTTTTAGACATGCCTTCTGCAGGAGAAGCAGAAATTGCAGCTGCCTGTGAATAAGATTTCTGTGCATCCTCGTAAAGGTTGATTTCTTCCTGAACCGATGCAAGGAAAATCAAAAGCGCGCGTTTTTCACTTTGAGTCTGAGTCTGCTTAATCTGATTTTTTAAGTAAGTGATTGAAGCCTGTACGTTTTCTTTTTTTAATGCTTCCGATGCTGCATCCTTAGCTTTTTTTTCGGCACCGCAAAGCACAGTCCAGCTGAGTGAAAATAAAATTAATGATGTTATAAAAAATTTTTTATTCATTACTTGAATTATCGGAATTTTTCTTATTTAATTCAGAGGATTTTGCAAGGCTTCCTTTAAAGAGGCGTGGTTTATCCTTTTTGGCTTTTTTGTCTGCTACGGTTTTATCTGAAGCAGTTGATTGTACGGAAGATTTTTCCTTTGCTCTGGCCTTTAAAACACGGCTTAAAGAAATAAGAATTAATGAAAAAACAATTCCTGCTGCAAATGCTATAAAAACAAGAACAGCAACGGGTAAGTCTGTGTAGGTTTTAAAAAACCAGAAGGTGCAGACATTCGAAAGATTTTTTCCAATAAAAAATGCAAGAAAAACGATTACAAGTAAAAAAACAACAAGTGTCGTTATCATAAAACCTCCGTTACTGCGTAAACTCGCAAACACCTCTGTAAGTATGTCCATTCAACGATACTATTTTAACACTAACAAAGGTTCCTATCAACTTGGATGGGGCTTTAAAGGCTACTTTTTCGTGCTGTTCGGTCTGGCCTAAGAGTTCTTCCTTGTTGTCGCGGCTTACGGATTCAACCAGGACTTTTACTGTCTGGCCAAGGCGTTCGTGCATGCGTTCGTCTGTGTGAATCATCTGTAAATCAATTACTTTCTGGAGGCGCTGCTTTCTTATTTCTTCTGGAATCTGTTCCATCTTTGCAGCCGGAGTTCCTTCGCGCGGATTATAATAGTACATCATGGCAGATTCATATTTAACCTGGCGCATCAAATCCAGAGTGAGTTCAACATCTTCTTCTGTCTCTCCCGGAAAGCCCATCATAATATCTGTGGTTAAAGAAACCTCGGGGATTTTTTCCTTTATCTTTTTTACAAGCTCAAGATACTGCTCGCGGTTATAATAGCGGTTCATTGCCTTTAAAACCTTTGAAGAACCGTTCTGCACCGGAAGATGAATGTGGCGGCAGATCACGCTTTCTTTTGCAATAACATCAATCACCTTGTCTGTAAAATCCTTTGGATGAGAAGACATAAAGCGAACCCACTGAATGGTTGAATTTGTTTTTTTAAGGTGTTCTGCAATGAGTTCCAGAAGACGTGCAAAATCAACATCGCCGTCGTGATAAGAGTTTACATTCTGACCAATTAAAGTGATTTCCAAAACCCTGAGTTTACTGAGTGCATCAAGCTCTTTAAGGATTTGATCTACAGGACGGCTGATTTCCCTGCCCCGCACATACGGAACAATACAGTAAGTACAAAAATTATTGCATCCGTGCATGATTGGAACAAAGGTAGAAAAAGCGCCCGGCTCAGCAGAAAGAGAAGCAAAGTGATAAGGCTCATCATCCGGAATCTGAACAGGAGCTTTTTTATCTTCGATAGTCTGAATTATTTCTCCAAAGTGATGCTTTCCAAAAGTGCCGATTACATAATCAACAAAAGGATACTGCTTTTTAAATTCAGAAATCATCCTTTCTGCAAGACAGCCTGTTACAATTACAGTGAGCGGACGAGGACCATCTTTTACATATTCAACAGCTTCGTCCAAAAGTTTAGTCTTGGCACCAAGTTTTTTTTCCCGCACAGCCTTAAGACCATTAATCCATCCAAGTCTGCCTTCTATTCTTTCATCAGCTGATTTTCTGATTGTACATGTATTTATAACAATAAGGTCTGCAACCTGAGCCGACAAAGCCTTTTGCCACCCGCGGGCAATAAGAATCTGTTCCATGGAAGCAGACTCGGCAATGTTCATTTCGCAGCCATAAGTTTCAAAATAATAAGTCATAAATAAAATTATAATGGAAGTTGCGAGGTAGGTACAAGGGGGATAACAATTTGTTCTACCAGATTCTGTATCTTCCGCTCAAGGCCAAAAGTGCAAAAAGATAAAGACAGTTATCGTAGTAGCGTCTTACACCCTTTCTTGGTGGCTCATTCCAAAACCATTCAACCCATTTACGCGCAGTTTCAAAATCACTGCCCTTTTTATCTGAATAAGGAACAGTTAAAGCACCCTGAGCCATTGTAGAAAGAAGCCCAAGCGGATGAAGGACCGGACGGTCAGTAGGTGTTCCATCAGTTGTATATTCACAGCGGACAGCTTCTAAATCAGTTTTAAAGAAATTCATCATTCTTAATGGAACCGAAAACTGCCCCTTATCTTCTCCGCCCCACGCTGCATCAAGGCCGATATTTGCCGCAGTTCTGTAGGCATCGCTAAAGAAGTTTCCAAAGTAGCCCCACGGAAGTTTTTCTGATAAAGGAGTTCCGTCAAAGTTTGCATATTCGGCACATAAACCTGTTTCTTTGTGGCATGCAGATAAAAGATATTTTCTGCTTGCATCTGCCGCTTTTTTCCAGAAAGGCCTGTCTTCCTCGTAAGCCCATAGAGCAAATAAATCATAAAAATGAGGAAGATGATAAGACGGATCTGTAAAAGGACTTCCAGGCACAAATAAAATCTGCACATTTTCCAAGTTCCACATTGCCTTACCACTACGTCCGTTTTCGCCCTTATGAAGACAGGCTTTTAAAATCTCTTTTGCTTCATGGCTGTAATTAAAGATTCCTTCTCCATCACCCCATCTGTGCGAAGCAAAAAAGAGCGCCATTGCAAAAAATTCTTCGCCGTCCGGAGCCGGACCATAAGCATTTTTAGTTCCGTCTGTTTTGCAGGACCATGCAAAATATCCTTCGTTTTCACCATCAGCCATGAACATATAAGTTTTTGCCCATTTCCAGATGCGGTCAAATTCATTTTTTTTATCAAGCTGAACACACATCATCATGCCATAAGACATTCCTTCCGTGCGCGCATCGTTGTTTCCGGTATCTACAAGATATCCAAGATCACTTCCTTCTTCGCGGTAAATCCGTTCTTCATCATCATAAAAAAAAGCCTCTACACATTCCGAAAGCTTTGCATCTATTTCTTCTTCGGTTTTCCCGATTTCCTTAAAAATATTTCTGTATTCTTTTTTCTTAAAATCTTCCATATTAAAATTTTGTTTTCCTTTTACACTGATTAGAATCTTCTGAGCGGACAGTCAGATAAAGTGATTTTTTTACAAAGCTCTGGAAAGCCTGCAGAAATAAAATAATCACACAGAACATCTTTAGTCACCCTTGCCTGAGGCCCGATGCAGATTTCTGTAAATAAATCAGAATATTTGATGGAAAGCTTTTCGCTTATCTGTCTGAGCTTTAAGATATAATATTTTTTGATATTAGTCTCTTCCACAAAGAACTGCGGCTTTCCAAGATATTCATTTACCTTATACGGAAGGGAAACAAGGCGGTATTCTTTTTCGCTTATAAAAGATGGATGTTTAAAAAGCGGAGAGCTTGCAATCAGTTTATTAAAAAGGATTCTTTCTTCCTGAGGATTTTCGTTTTCCGATTTGATTAAGGATGCAATTTCTTCGACAATTTCAAGATTATCGCAGCTTTTAGAATAATTCACGCGGCACAAAGGAGCATGACCTTCGTCCCCGATTTTCTGAAGAAGCTCTTTATTAAATGCAATGCACACTCCCATCCCGTTTTTAGCATAGCGGGCCCACTGGGAAGCATCGTCGGCATATTCACTAAAGCAGCTTGCATAACTCGAAAGATTATCAAAATCCTTAAGGTTTTCCGAAAAAATCCTGTCCATCTTTTCATAAAAACTTTCCGGAATCGATTTTTTCACCGCAGCCTTAAGTTCGTTAATAAAATACTGCATCTCCTGACTGTCGTTCATTCTCCTGAGGTTCCACAGCCAGATTTCCCCATTCACGATGATTCCGTTCATCGCATTAAAATCCGTATAGTGATATAAACTTTGCATACGCTGATTATAGCACGAAACAATAAAAACAACGAGGGTTGTCCCTGCTGATGAGGTTTAATTTATCTACCAGGAGGGTTGTCCCCGTTGTCCCCCTTGTAAAACACTATTTTTTCATAATTGACGCCAGAAAAAAAGTATATTATATTTTTTGTGAGGATATTAAGGAGGTTTTATATGGCTTCAATCAACCGTTATCAGACAATCAATGATATCCCTGAAAGTAAGGGAAAAGAAGTTCTTTTAAAAATTTTGAATTCTCCAAAAGCAGATTTATCAAAACTGCAAAAAATTGCCTCA
>JAGCUI010000011.1 GCA_017962965.1 Treponema sp.
AATATAAAAGATGGGGAATGGAATGTTTAATCAAATTATAAATATGGCAGACATGCTTTCGAGATCTATGAATAATTTTTCGGAAGAAAAAAAGATTTATAATGTGTGGAAAAGCGTTGTTTCTAAAATAAAAACCTCCCGCGATTCAGAAGACTGCGAAAACCGTATGCCTATTGGTGAACGCCTGGCTGGGAATACCCGAGTTGTGGATTTAAAAAATGGTATTTTACTTATAGAGACGGATCATTCGGGATGGATTCAGTATCTTAGAATTTACGAAAAATTTATTATAAAGGGCATTAATATGGCTCTTCCAGAGATGAAAATCAATTCCCTGGCTTTTAAAATCAAAGGAACTTCGGCCGGATTAAGCGAATCATACGACAAACAGCTTATGAAAGAGCGCGAAAAATACAATAAAAAGCTTGATGAACAGGATAAGGAATTAAAAAAATACGAAAAACCTGTTTCTAAGGAAGAAGGCATAGAACTTCCGCCCGAACTTCTTGCTAAATTCGATAATATAAGAAAAAGTATTCGTGAATCCGAATAAATCATGTTGACCAAGATTGAAAAATAATGTTATATTTTCTTACTATTCTAAATTGAAATCTTTAAATTATTATTTATTTCATCGTTTTGGAGTTTTTAATAATTAAAAAATATAAGGAGCACGTACATGAAACGTACATATCAACCAAGTAAAGTTAAACGCAATAGAAAATTCGGATTCAGAGCTCGTATGGCTACAAAAGGCGGACGCAAAGTTCTTGCCAGAAGAAGAGCTAAGGGTCGTGCAAAATTATCAGTTTCTGACGAAAAGAAGAAGTATTAATATTAGGGATGGAAACAGATTTGAAAAAAACGGGATCTTTTAAACGTGAAGAACGTATTAAAAATCCCGCTGATTTTAAAAAGCTGTTTAAAAGCGGAAAAAAGATAAGTATTCCGGGTGCTAAACTTTTCTATATAGAAAATAACCTGGAAATAAACCGCGTTGGTTTTCCTTTGATACGTGGATACGGTAACGCCGTCAAAAGGAACTTATCAAAAAGATACAGCCGTGAAGTCTATCGATTATTAAAATCACATCTGAACACAGGATATGATATGCTTATTTTAGTTTATCCTGGAAATGATTCGTTCCACTCGCGATGTGAAGAATTTCGTTTATTGTTTCAAAAGGCTGGATTATTCAAAGAGTAAAAATTTATGATTAATTCAGAAGATAAAAAGAAAGAAAACATATTTAAATTGATTTATCTATTTATAAAGAAAATTTTTGTATGCTTTTTTTGTTTATTGATAAAATTTTATCAGAAATTTATTTCTCCTTTGCATAAACCCTGCTGCAGATTTACGCCAACCTGTTCTGCTTATGCTTTAGAAGCTATTAAGAAACATGGTCCGGTAAAAGGTCTGTTTTTGGCAATTAAACGAGTATTAAAATGCAATCCTTTTCATGAAGGCGGATATGACCCTGTCCCATGAAAAAAAATATGGAGAAAAAATGGAAAAGAATACTATATGGGCTATTGTTTTATCAACATTAGTCATCATTGCCAGCTTTTTTTTGATGCCAAAATTAATGGGCACAAACAATCAGACAGCACAGACTGCACAGCCGGTTGAACAGTCTGCAGAAACAGAAAACACTGTAACAGATTTGTCTAAAGAAAATGCTATTTCTACTGTAGAACAGGGTGAACCTGCAGAAGCTGTAGAAGAAAAAGCAATTCCTGAACAGACAATTACAATTACAACAGATAAAATCAATGTTGTTTTAACAAACAAGGGTGCCGACATCATCAGCTATGAATTAATAGAAAAAGATGAAAAAGGTAACCTTAAAAACTATGATATGGATACAGGAAAGGGTGTTCAGCTTGCAGACAGCATTTCTGATAAAAACAGAGCCTGTGCCGTATCTTTTGGAACTGCTACAAATGAAATCGTAAACGATACATTCGAAGTAACAAAAATCAACGACTTAACATATCTTTTTACAAAAGAAATGAAAATCGGTGGAAGAAAATTCACTTTTGGTAAACAGTACACATTTACTAAAGATGAATACATGTTCAAGCTTGATATTCTTGTTCACAACGAAGAAGGAAGCGGTCTTGATTTTGGCGGAACTGCATATTCTCTTAAAACAGCTCCACAGATTGGACCTAAATATGATCCTAAAAAAGACAGATATGAAAAACGTGAATTCCTTGCTTACAACGGCAAAAAAGTAAAATCAAGCATGGTAGAAAGCGGCAAGCTCAAATATTACGACAAAGACGTAGTATGGGGCGGTGTTGCAGGTAAATACTTCCTTGAACTCATTGTTCCGGCAGATAACACAATTATTTCTAATACAGCTTATTCTGGTATTGTAGAAGTAGATAATTATGCAAATGCTCAGGCAATTATGGAACGCCGTTCGTTTACAGGAAAAGACATTCAGGATACATATTACATGTATTTTGGTCCACGTAACGAAAAAAATATCGAAATCTATAATGTAAGCGAAAACAATGCATTCAAACTCAGCGGTAAAAAGCTTACTATGAGTTTACCTTCAAGCTGGCTCAACTGGCTCGAAAACATCTTAAAGATTGGACTTCAGCTTTTGTATAAAATCATTCCTAACTGGGGTGTTTGTATTATTCTTCTTACTCTTATCATTAAGATTATTACATTCCCAATTTCTAAAAAGCAGTCTTTAAGCTCTCTTAAAATGCAGGAAATTCAGCCTAGAATGAAGGCTATTCAGGATAAATACAAGGATAATCAGCCTAAACTTCAGGAAGAAATGCAGAAGCTTTATAAAGAAGCAGATTACAATCCTTTAAGCGGATGTTTACCTATTTTATTACAGTTCCTCATCGTTATGGCTATGTTCTATCTCTTTAACGGATACTTTGAATTTCGTGGAGCAAGCTTTATTAAAGGATGGGTTCCAGATCTTTCTGTAGGAGACAGCGTATATACAATCAAGAAGGAAATTCCGTTTATTACAACATTCCTTCATATGACAGATATTCGTCTTCTTCCGGTTATTTATCTTATTTCTCAGCTCGTTTCCGGAATGATTACACAGAACAACGGTATGTCTGCAGGACAGAATAAAGCACAGATGAAGCTTATGATGTACGGATTACCGATTTTCTTCTTCTTCCTTTTGTATAATGCACCATCTGGACTTATTTTGTACTGGCTTACAAGTAACATTCTTGGTGTTGCACAGCAGCTTATTATCAACAAAGTTGTAAAACAGAAAAAAGATGAAATGGCTTCTGGAAAAACAAGTAAAGCAGTAACTGTAAAAGCTAAAACAAGAAGATAAGGAGTTATAAAATGACTTACGAATATGAAGGAAAAACAGAAAAAGAAGCAATTGAATTTGCAGCAAATGAACTTGGTCTTGAAAGAGATCAGTTTGATGTAGAAATTCTTGAAACTCAGAAAAACTCTTTGTTTAAGAAAGGCTATGTTAAAATCAGAGTTCATACTATCGAAAACGGAAAATCAAACAGCTTCGAAAGCAAAAACCGTGAAGAAAATTATTCAAGAATTGTTGCAGATCCACTTCCACAGGGTGAATTTGAACAGAAATTGATTGAATTTATTACACAGATGATTGAAAAGATGGGTTATTCAGTAAAAGCAATGATTTCTTATCGCGAAGATAAAAAAATCGGTATTAAGCTTGAATCTTCTAACTCTTCTATTTTGATTGGTCGTAAGGGTAAAAACCTTGATGCATTGCAGCTTTTGGCTAACATTTATGCAGGTCGTCTTGGACACGAAGAAGTTCGCATTATTCTTGATACAGAAAACTACAGAATCCGCCGCGAAGAATCTTTGGTTCGTCTTGCATATACAACAGCAGATAAGGTTCGTTCAACAAGAAATTCAATCCTTCTTGAACCAATGAATCCTTTTGAAAGAAGATTAATCCACACAACATTAAATGATATCCCGGATGTTGAAACTAAAAGCGAAGGAGATGGTTTATATAAACAGGTACGTGTTATATATAAAGGAATTCGCTAATAAAGGGGATTTATTATGAAGAAAATTATTTGTGGAATTTGTGCTTTGGGTCTTACAGCAGCAGTTATTGCTCAGGTTTATACAGCAAAAACTCTGGTAGATCCAAAATACTATGATACTCTTGTTAAAAACGGAGAAGTTAAAGTTATTCACGAGGAAGGAAAGGATGAATTACTTCTTCTTCCAAAAACTGAATATACTTCTGCCGTAAAAGCAAACAGAGTTAAAAAGGGAGAAAAGAACTTTCCGTTTGTATTCGAAAGTCTTTTCCTCATAAAAAAGGATTTTCTTAAAACTCAGAGTAAATCAACAGATACAAACATCAATATCGAAGATGTTTCACGCATTTTCCGTTCGGTTTCTAAAATGGAAGGAATGAAATATTATTCTTACAAAAAAGGAAAGCCAACAGGAAAAGAAAAGGTATTGTATAAAAAAGCATATACAATCAGCTCTCCGGACAGTAAGGAGAAAATTGCAGATAAAACTTCTGGCAGTGCAGACGGAAAAGTAATTTACTGTTTGCAGGATGATTCAAGCTTTGGTGTTTGCCGCTACAGACTTGATTACAAGCAGAAGGAAAATCTTATCTATGCAACATTCACAAGTACAGATTCTATGGGAATTGGTCCTATTACTGCAATTGAACCGGGCGATTTGAAAATCAACATTCTCGTAGCAGATTGCGGAGATTCTTTGTTATTGTGGCTTTCTACAGATACAAACTGCAAGAAATTACCAGGAATCAAAGATCAGGTAACAGAATCAATGCAGGCACGTATGGATGCTGTATATAAATGGTTTATTAAACAGTTTTAATAAAAACTAAACAGGAAATAAAATGAGATCACTTAAAAAATTAATTATTGGATGTATTATTGGTATCACAGCATTGTCTGGAGTTGCCTGCAGTCCAAGGAGCAAAGCAATGGATTCTTTAAAAGACAAAAGCGGAGTATTCGCTGTGATTACCACAAAAGATGGTGAAATTGCAGTTGAATTATTTTACAAGGACACACCATTAACAGTTGTAAACTTTGTAGCACTTGCAGAAGGTAAAATGGATGTTTGTAAGGGAAAACCTTTCTACGACGGATTAAAGTTTCACCGTGTAATCAGCTTGGCAAACGGCGATAAACAGGACTTTATGATTCAGGGTGGAGATCCTAACGGAAACGGAACAGGTGGTCCTGGATACAAGTTTGAAGATGAAATTGTTGAAAAATATACCTTCAGCGAACCAGGGTTACTCGCAATGGCTAACTCTGGTCCTAAAACAAACGGAAGTCAGTTCTTTATTACAATTGCTCCAACAGAATGGTTGAACGGAAATCATACAATTTTTGGAAAAGTTGTTTATGGTCAGGAAATCGTAAACAACACAAAGATTGATACTGTTATTAAATCAATTAAGATTGTTCGTAACGGTGATGAAGCCAAGGCATTTAAAGCAGACCAGAAGGAATTTGATAGAGTTCGTAAGGAACTTAAAGAAGCACAGTTTGCTAAAGTAACAGAAGGCTGTACAAAATCTCCAGAAGGAATCTATTTTAAGATTGAAGAAGAAGGAAAAGGCGAAGCTATCGGAAAAAATAAAAATGTAAAATGTGATTACATTGGATATACAGTAGAAGGCATGGCTTTTGATGCTTCAAGAGGTTTCCATCCACAGGGACACGATCCTTTGGAATTTGAAACAGCCGGCGGTATGATGATTCCTGGTTTTGATACTATGGTTTGCCAGATGAAGGTTGGAGAAGTAAGAACAATTGTTATTCCACCTGAATTAGCATACGGTGAACGCGGTATTCCACAGGCTGGAATTGAACCAAACGCTTATATCTGCTTTACAATTAAACTTTTGGAAGCAAAATAATTATTTTAATGGGGCCACTTCGAAAAGGGAGTGTGTTGCTTCATAAATCTTTTGAGCAACAAACGGGGTATTCATTGTATAAAGATGGATACCCTGAACCCCATGTGTTATCAAATCTACAATCTGATCTACTGCGTATGCAATTCCTGCATCACGAATAGCTTCAGGATAATCAGAATATCTTTCCATCATATCAGTAAATTTTTTAGGTAAAATCGCATTTGTCATAGAAACCATTCTTTCTATGGATTTTTTGTTTGTTGCAGGCATGATTCCCGCTTCTATCGGTACATTTATGCCTTTAATCTGGCAGCGTTCTAAAAAGCGGTAGAACTGTTCGTTATCAAAGAAAAGCTGAGAAAGTAAGTGAGAAGCACCCGCCTCGACCTTTTGCTTTAAAAAATCAACATCGTCATAAACAGATTTTGATTCAGGATGAAGCTCAGGATAGCAGGCACCAAAGATTTTAAAGTTTTTTCCGTCAGTTCTTGTTTTATCAAATTCTTTTATGAATTTTATAAGTTCATCGGCATGGAAAAATTCATTTGCAGGCTCTTTTCCGCTAACCTTGTCGCCTCTTAAAGCTAAAATATTATCAATTCCTGCATTCTGAAACTCTTTTAACACAAATAAAGCGTCGTCTTTTGTCATATTAAGGCAAGGCATATGAATAACAGATTCAACCTTACACACTGTTTTAATATATTTTGCAATTTCAACGGCATTTTCGCAGTTTTCACTTCCACCGGCACCAAAAGTAACGCTTATAAAATCAGGTTTTAACTCTTTAAGCTGGTCTAAAGTATTGTAAATTGTTTCAACCGGCATTGTTTTTTTTGGAGGAAAGACTTCGAAAGAAAAAATTGTCTTTTTTTGTGTAATTATCTGGTCCAGCATGTTTTTTTCCTGTTCTTTTTGATAGTAATTATAGTGATTATTTAATATTATGAATAGATTTAAAAGAAGTGTAATTAAAATCAAACTTACTTGTTAAATATATTAGATTTTATTAAAATGAAAATCACAAAGGAGACTCAATATGTCACAGAAAATTAAAGTTTTATTTTTAAGTTTATTGGTATTACTTGGTGTTACAGCAACTTTAAGTGCTAAACCAAAACAGACAATTATCGGTAAAACATATCTTATCAAACAAGTTAATGGTCAGAATGTAGATTATGGTGAAATTTTACAAATGTTTATTTCTTTTGAAGAAGATGAATTGTTAATTACACTTGTTGGAAACGGACAGGAAGAAAGTACTTCTGAAGAAATTTCTTATGATGAAAAGACTAAGATTTTGACAGAATATACAGAAGACGGTCAGGAAACTACAAGCACCATCGAATTTGACGGAACAACAGTTACTATGACAAACGAAGATGGTACTGTAATGGTTATGGAAGAGGTTGAATAATTATTTTCCAAGCTGAATAGAACGGTTGCAAGCGGCAGTTACAGCTTTGATAACTGCACTGCGGAAACCGTTTTCTTCTAAAGTAGCAATTCCTTCAATTGTTGTACCTGCTGGAGAACTAACCATGTCTTTTAATTCAGCAGGTAACTTTCCGCCTTCTAAAACCATACCGGCTGAACCGTATACAGTTTGAGCAGCATAAGTGTAAGCCTGTTTTCTTGGCATACCGCAGCGAACGGCAGCATCTGCAAGAGCTTCTATAAACATAAATACAAAAGCAGGTCCTGAACCACTTACAGCTGTTACACAATCCATAAGTTTTTCTAAAACAAATTCAACTTTTCCTGCGCATGAAAGAATTTCTTCTACATTTTTTGCTTCTGCTTCTGTAATGTTGTCTTTATAAGTAATAGCTGTCATTGCCTGGCCAATCTGTGCACAAACATTAGGCATCATTCTTACAAATCTTGCTTTTGGATCCCAATTTTCAAGTTTTTCAAGTTTGATTCCGGCTGCCATTGAAATAACAACTGTAGATTTTGGAATATTTCCTGAGATTTCTGCAAAAACATCATCCAAAAACTGAGGTTTTACGGCAAGGAAAACATAATCGCAGTCGAGAACATCAGTATTGTTTTCTACAAAAACAGCTCCAGTCTCTTTTGCAAAGGCTTTTCCCATTTCTGTATTTTTATCTGTAACTTTAATCTGTTTTACATCATACTTTTTGCAAACAGCGCGCATAATTGCACCGCCCATTGCACCAGTTCCAATACATCCGATTTTCATATTCGTACCTCTTTTTTTATTCTACCACAAACAAAGTTCCTTTTTCTGAGCCGGAAAGGAGTTTGGGGATAATGTTTTCTTTTTTACCGTTGGCAAGGAGCATTTCGATTCCGTATTTTGTTACTTTTTCGGCAGCCTGGATTTTTGTTTCTACGCCGCCGGTTCCAAAGGAGCTTGTTCCGCCAATTTTAATCTTTTTTCTTAAATCTTCTATGGAAGAAACTGTTTCTATAAACTCTGCGTTTTTATTGGTTTTTGGGTTATCCGAGAAAATACCGTCTTCATCGCCGAATAAAATCAACATATCTGCAGACCAGAGAATTGCTGTGAGGGCAGAAAGGTTATCGTTATCGCCGATTTTAATTTCATCAAAGCTTACACTGTCGTTTTCGTTGATGATTGGGATTACACCTTCGTCTACAAGTGTAAAAAGTGTATTTCTGATATTAAGAGAGCGGTGTTCGTTTTCAAAATCATCTTTGGTTAATAAAAGCTGACCGATATGGAGATTTTCCTGACCAAAAGCCTTTCTCCACTGATGCATCAATTCAACCTGACCGATAGAACACAAAGCCTGACGATAATGAACGTCCTTTTTACGTGCCCATTCTTTTAAAGTAGAAACACCTGCAACCTGAGCTCCGGAAGAAACAATGATAATCTGTTTTCCCATTTTAATAAGCTCTGAACACTGCTTGGCAAAACTAGCCATAAATTCGGTGTTTTGAGTTCCGTCCGATTTTGAGAGTGTGTTGCTGCCGATTTTTACAACAATTTTTCTTGCCTTATTAAGCGATTTAGAAATATCGGTATCCATATTTGTGTTTCTCCACTTTTATTCTTTATTAAATATCATACATTTTTAGCCAATATTTGTAAATTAAGAAGAAAAACTTTCTAAATAATGATAAAATAAAGGGATACTAAAAAAAGGAGTTCAGAAATGGAGACTGAATTGAAAAAAAGAAATACATTTTCCAATTCAATTGGATTTGTATTAGCAGCTGCTGGTAGTGCGGTTGGGCTTGGAAACATCTGGCGCTTCCCTTATCTTGCAGCAAAAAACGGTGGTGGATTATTTATTTTAATCTACATCATATTTGCATTGACTTTTGGTTTTACTTTACTTGTTTCGGAAGTTGCAATCGGAAGAAAAACTCAGGAAAGTCCTTTAACTGCTTATAAAAAGATTAACAGCAAATGGGGATTCCTTGGAATTTTCTCTTATGTAGTTCCGTTTATTATTTATCCTTACTACTGTGTAATCGGTGGATGGGTAATTAAGTACATGGTTACATTTATCACATTCCAGGGTAAAACTGCTGTAGACAGTGCATTCTTTGGTGGATTTATTACAGGATCATGGCAGCCAATCGTATTTACTTTGATTTTTGCTGCATGTTGTTTTGTAATTGTATATAAAGGTGTAGAAAAAGGAATCGAAAAGATTTCAAGAATCCTTATGCCGATTCTTGCAGTTCTTGTAATCTTTATCAGTATTTATTCTATCTTCCTTAAGCACACTGATGCAGAAGGCGTAACAAGAACAGGTCTTCAGGGTTGGGCAATTTACTTTAAACCAAGTTTTGAAGGAATTACACTCGGTAAGTTCTTAAAGATTTGTCTTGAAGCAATCGGACAGCTTTTCTATTCTCTTTCTATTGCTATGGGTATTATGGTTGCCTATGGTTCTTACATGAAGAAGGAAGAAAACCTTGTTAAATCTGTAAACAAAATCGAAATTTTTGATACAGGTATTGCTCTTCTTGCAGGTTTGATGATTATTCCGGCTGTATTTGTTTTTGTAGGACCAAGTGGTCTTGAAAAAGCAGGTCCTGGACTTATCTTTAACATTCTTCCTGTTGTATTTGATTCAATGGGTGTATTCGGACAGATTATTGGTATTATCTTCTTTGTAACTGTATTCTTTGCAGCATTAACATCTGCCGTTTCTATCCTCGAAGCTATTACATCAAGTATGATTGATAAGTTTGGATGGAGCCGCAAAAAGGCAACTTTGGTTATGGCAGCAGCAGGATTCATTGTTTCTATTATCGTTTGTCTTGGATATAACGTATTAGCATTCTCTGTTACATTTGCAACTGTAAATGGCGGACAGATTCTTGATATCCTTGATTACGTAAGTAACAACCTCCTTATGCCAATAATTGGAATCTTTACATGTGTTCTTATTGGTTGGGTTGCAAAGCCAAAATATGTTATTGATGAAGTTAAATTAAACGGAGAAAAATTTGGCCGTGAAAAGTTATATGTAGTTATGATTAAATTTATCACACCAGTTCTTCTCTTGTTCTTACTTCTTTCGTCATTTGGAATGTTTAAATAAAAAATAACGTCCATATTAAAATAAAAAAATGAACTGCGGGCCCCAGCGACGGAAAAAAAATCAAGGTATCCCCCGTCTACCCGTAAAGTAATTCCGGTAAACGAATTACTTTACTAGCCGGGCCCCCCTTAATTTCTTTTTCCTGCGTCCCACAGTTCATTTTTTTAGTCTATTTAAATTTTCTTTTATTTAATTCTTCCAAAAATCCTTTCTGGATTTTTATCTTATCTGACCTTCGCCATCAATTAAATATTTTGTTGTAGTGAGAACTTTTATTCCCATTGGTCCACGGGCATGGAGTTTTTGAGTACTAATACCTAATTCTGCTCCAAAGCCGAATTCACCACCATCTGTAAATCTTGTACTTGCATTTACATATACACAGGAAGCATCAATCATAGACTGGAAAAGTCTTGTATTGGCACGACTTTGCGAAATAATGCTTTCGCTGTGCTTGGTGTTATGGCTATTGATGTATGTAATGGCTTCTTCTATAGAATCAACTGTTTTGATGCAGCATTCGTAATCAAGATATTCATTACCAAAGTCTTCTTCTGTGGCCGGAATTATTTTTGCTTCTGGGCCTTTAAGAGCTTCTGGAACTGAGGTTTTAAAGATTTCGTATGATTTTTCATCAGCGTGCATTTTAACTCGGCCTGCAAAGGTTTTTTGGAGCATTGGTAAAAAGTCTTTAGCAATTTTACTGTGAACAACAATACATTCAATGGCATTACAAACGCTTGGGCGCTGGATTTTTGCGTTTTCGGCAATGCGGCATGCCATTTCTAAGTCTGCAGATTCATCTATAAATAAATGACACACTCCGCTGCCTGTTTCGATTACAGGAACTCTTGAGTTTTGAACAACATTCTGAATCAATTTTTTTCCGCCGCGTGGTAAACAAACGTCTATCATTCCAACGGCATTCAAAATCTGGTCTACATCGCTGTGGTCGTGCTCTTTTACTTCTACAAGCTCAATTGCTTCTGGTACTCCGCCTTGTGTAGAGGCTAAAGCTTCTTTTATAACGCGAACAATTTCTTTATTCGAAATATACGAAGAAGAAGAACCTCTTAATAAGATTGAGTTTCCGCTTTTATATGCAAGACTGAATGCATCAACTGTAACATTCGGACGGTTTTCGTAAATTATAGCTACAACACCAAGAGGAACCCTTACCTGGTGGATAGACATACCGTTTGGAGTTTTCCAGCCTGTAATTTCTTCTCCAACAGGATCTGTCTGGCCAATAACTTCGCGTAAACTCGAAATAATTCCGTCTATGCGTTTATCGTCGAGTAAAAGGCGGTCTATAATGGATTCAGAAATTCCGGCCTTTCTTGCGTTTTCTACATCGCTCTGGTTTGCCTTAATAATAGAAGCACGGTTTTTATCTAAAGCAGAGGCTACTGCATTTAAAGCAGCGTTTTTCTGGCATGCGTTTTGAAGAGCGAGCTTTTGACTTGCGGTGCGTAAAGAATTAGTTATTTTTTTAATATCCATAAAAACTCCAATATAAATAAAAAAAGCCGGAACTCATTGTCCGGCCTGCTTAGTTTTATTAGTAATTTGCAAGGAAATACATTCCAAGCATCATTGCAACCCGGCATTTATCTTCTGACCATTCTGTTTTTGGAGGGAGGTTTGAAATATACCACCAGAAAATTCCAAATTCAGGGTCAATTCTAAGAGAGTATTCTGCAAAATCAGCTGTATCGGGCTTTTGTCCGAACATGAGGAAAACTGCCTGATTAATTAACTGCTTAAACAAAACATAATTATTCTTCCAGGATTCATTTCCTAAAAAGATATTGAGCTGATACAAAAGCTGATCCTTTAATGCAATATCAGATTTTTCAACCCATGTTTTTTGAATAAGAAGTGTAAGATTATTTTTAAAGCTTTCTACAAGTTTAGCTGTTGATTTTTTATCCTGTTTGGTAAAATTCTCTCCAGAGCCAAACGCTTTTGCAATTGTGTTAGCAGAATCTTCATAGCCTGTTGTTTTATCTAAGAAGTCTGAAAGGGCCGCAATTGTCTTTGAGTCTAAAAATTCTGTTAATATATCTGCCTGTTTAGTCATATTAAGAATATTAAAGATTAATAAAAAAAAGGTCAATGCAGGAAAAAGTAACCTGTCTTGAAAATATTTATTTTATTTTTTAAAGTAAAAATCAGGAGTAATAAAAAATGAACATTAAATTGAAGTTAAAATCCTTATTCAGCGTAGTTTTACTTTCTTTTGTTTTATGCGGATGTACAACATTATTTCAAAAGGACAGTCAAACTTCGACAGCACCTGCAGTACAGGAAAGTGCACAGGTAAAAGAAACTTCCCCTTCTCTTGAATGGGATGAAACAGTAAAAGTTGGCCAGCTTTCCAACGGAATGAAGTTTTATGTAAAGAATAATAAAAAACCGGAAAATAGAATTTCTTTACGTCTTGTAGTTCGTGCCGGTTCTAATATGGAAGAAGATGACCAGAAGGGTGTAGCTCACTTTGTTGAACACATGTGCTTTAACGGAACAAAGAATTTCAAAAAAAGTGCCATTGTTGATTATTTTGAATCAATCGGTATGAAGTTTGGTCCGGAAGTAAACGCATATACTTCTTTTGAAGAAACAGTTTATAAGCTTGAGCTTCCTGCAGACGACATCAACATGCTTAAAACAGGACTTTTGGTTTTGCACGACTGGGCAAGCGAAGTTAGTTTTGAACAGGAAGAAATCGACAAGGAACGCGGTGTAGTAACTGAAGAATGGAGAGGAAACCAGGGATTACAGGGACGTTTAACACAGTCTCAGCTTAATTTCTTATTAAAGGGCTCACAGTTTCAGAACAGACTTCCAATTGGAGATATGGATGTAATCAAAAATATTTCCAGAAAGAGAATTGTAGACTTTTATAAAGCAAATTACAGACCTGAAAATATGGCAGTAATTGCAGTTGGTGATATTGATGTAGAAACTTTGGAAAAAGAAATTAAAGCCGTAATGGAAACAATTCCTGCTTCTAAAGATAAATATGAAAGAAAATCATTTAAAGTTCCTGTTCAGAGGGGAAAAAATATCTGTGTATTCAAAGATCCAGAAGTTAAATACACATTAGTTAACATTTTCTATCGCCAGTCGGACTTTAAACCAACTTACACAGAAGATGATGTTAAAAAAGATTTTATCAAAAATATGGCTGCTGTAATTTTTAATCAACGCTTGAGGGAAATTACAAATACAAAGGAATCTCCTTGGCTTGATGCAGGTTATGGTGACCTCAGTTTTACAGACAAAACAATGTTCTTCTATGCAGGAATTGCTCCAAAAGAAGGACAGTTCGAAGCATCTTTAAAAAGACTTTTGGATGAACAGGACAGACTTGTAGAATTTGGTATTACAGAAACTGAACTTGAAAGAACAAAAACAACAATTCTTTCTGCACAGGAAAAATCATACAAAAACAGAGACAAGATTTATTCTACAAAGCACGCAGATTCAATTGTAAATGCAGATCTTTTGGATGACATTGTTATTTCGGAAGAAGATTTTTATGAGATTGTAAAAAAGCTTATTCCTTCAATCACTGTGGAAGAAGTAAATGCATCTCTTAAAAAGACAATGAAAAAACGTGGGGAATTGATGTATGTAATGGCTCCGGAGTCAAACAAAGAAGTGCTTACAGAAGCAAAATTGTCTGATATCTGGAAAAATTATAAAAACGCAGACCTTGCAAAATACGAAGAAGAAGCTTTATTAAAGGATTTAGTTGAAAAACCTTCTAAAAAAGCAAAAATTGTTACCCAAAGAGAGCTTCCGGCTTTTGAAGCAAAAGAATATGTTTTGGAAAACGGTGTAAAAATCGTAGTTAAAAAGACTGATAACGAAAAAGATACTATCAGAATGAAGGCTGTAAGCTTTGGAGGTTCAAATCTTATTTCGGACAAGGATTATCCTTCAAGTTTAATCAGTATTGATTACGCAATTCATTCAGGATTTAAAAATCTTTCTTACAATCAGTTTATAAAGATGATTTCTTCAAAGCAGATTTCTATTTCCGGAAATATGAGCGATACATATGAATCACTTTCGGGGGCTAGTACAAACGGAGACTTTTCAACATTCGTTCAGGTAATCAATCTTTTGTTCACAGGCGTTAATTTTAATGATGAAGGCTGGAACGTTGTTTACGATAATTACACAACAACTGCAAAAGGGCACGGAAAACAGCCTATGGATGTATTTATTGATAAGCTCATAGAAGATATGTATGGCGACGACATCCGTTATAAATCTATGGACGAAGAAGTTGTAAAGAAAATCAATAAAAAGACTGCAGAAAAACTTTATAAAGAAAGATATAACGACATTTCTGACTTTACATTCTATTTTGTAGGCGATATTGATGAAAAAAATCTTCTTGATAACTGCCGTACATATCTTGGAACTATTCCAACAGAGGGAAAGAAAGAAAAGATTGAATATCTTACAAAGAAATTCCCTAAAGGAATTAAAGAAGATGTAGTTTATAAAGGCCAGGATCAGGGCTACGTTACTCTTTGTTTTGGCGGAGAAATGGGACCTGCAAAAGATGAAAGAGAGATTTATAAAGACAGACAGATTATGAATCTTTTATCTGAATTGCTTACTATTAGACTTCGTGAGGTTATTCGTGAAGACAAGAGCGGTTCTTATGGTGTTTCGGTTTATTCTTCTATTTTGAGCAGCCCGAACCGTGAATATTATGTGTTTATTGAGTTTGGCTGCGAACCGGAGCGTGCGGAAGAGCTTAAGAAAGAAGTTATAAAGCAGGTGGAAATTGTTCGTAAGGAGCTGGTGAACGATGAATATATCACAAAGCTCATGGAAACTTACAAACGTAACCGCGAAACTAACTTAAAGGATAACGGCTGGATTTTGAATACTCTTGTAAGTGCTTCTTATTTTAAAGAGTTACCGGAAGATATTTACACAAATAATGATTATATCCCGGGATTTATCTCAAAGAAGACATTTAAAGAATATGCTGCAAAATATCTTGATACAAATAATTATATTTCTGTTTTCTTAAAACCGGAAAAATAATATAATTATGGAATGCAGGAAACCTTAAAAGCAAATTTAACAACCGCAGAAGCACAATACAACAAAATGGTAAATACTTCTGTGGGAAAGTTAATTTCAAAGCTGGCAATACCAACCGTTATTTCCATGCTGATTACTTCTGTTTACAATCTTGCAGATACATATTTTGTTTCGCAGATTAGTAAACAGTCGAGTGCGGCGGTTGGTATAGTTTTTCCAATAATGTCTATTATTCAGGCTTTTGGATTCACTCTTGGAATGGGTTCTGGAAGCCTTATTTCTATTAAATTAGGGCAAAAAAAGAATCAGGAAGCAAGCATGATTTCTTCCACTGCTTTTTTTGCTGCCATTCTTACAGGTTTATTAATCACAATTTTCGGAAATCTCTTTTCTTCTTCCATAATGATTGGAGCCGGAGCAACAGACGAGATTCTTGAACAGTCTAATCTCTACGGAAAGTTCATCTTTTGGGGTGCTCCTTTTATGTGTGCATCCTTTGTTTTAAATAATGACCTTAGGGCAGAAGGAAAAGCATTTTTTTCCATGATAGCTTTAACTTCGGGCGGCCTTTTAAACATAATTTTAGACCCGATTTTTATTTTTGATAAAATCGATTTAAAGCTTTTTACGCTCCACGGAATAAATCTTGGAATTACAGGTGCTGCTCTTGCTACATTTATAAGCCAGATTGTGAGTTTTAGCATTTTATTTTCGTTTTATTTAAGAAAAAAATCTGTTTGTGTAATTTCTATAAAGAATATTTCTAAAAAAATCGTGGATTTAGGAAAAATTCTAACAACAGGACTTCCTTCTTTTGCCCGCCAGGGTCTTGGAAGCTTTTCTGCTATTTTATTGAATAACGCTGCTAAAACTTACGGTGATGTAGATGCAATTGCCGCAATGACAATCGTTACTAAAATCTGCATGTTTGTAGCTTCGATTATGATTGGAATCGGGCAGGGCTTTAGTCCTGTAAGCGGTTATAACTACGGAGCAAAACGATACGACAGGGTAAAGCAGGCATATAAATTCCTTGTTTTAAGCGAAATGTGTATTATGTCTTTATTTGCAATTCCAGGTTTTATTTTTGCAAAACAGATTATTTCAGTTTTCCGCGATGATCCTGGTGTTATTTCGGTTGGAATTGTTGCTTTAAGATGGCAGATTGCGTTTTTACCTTTGCACGCCGTGATTGTAGGAACAAATATGCTCATGCAGTCTACAAAGCATGTAAAACAGGCCGCATATCTTTCCATGAACAGACAGGGAATCTATTTTATTCCGGCAATTTTGATTTTACCGCCTCTTTTGGGTATTACGGGTGTAGAAATAAGTCAGTTTGTGGCAGATGTTTTAAGTACAATTACAGCAATTCCTTTTTTGATTTGGTTTTTAAAAAAACTTGATATAATGGAAAGAGAAGAAAAACAGGGTTCAAACTCTTAAGGAGATAAGATGAAAAAATTTTTAGTCTTTTTAATTCTTTTATTATCTGTAAATGCGTTTTCTCAGGAAAGTGAAAAGAAAATCAGCGACGGTTTTTTTAAAGACTATGTATCTCAAAGATGGACTTCGGAAGACGGAATTCCGGGGAACACTATAACCGATATTATTCAGACTGATGAAGGCTATATTTATTTTGGAACCTACGGAGGCCTTGTTCGTTTTGATGGTGTTGAATTTAAGATTATCAACCAGAAGATTAATCCAAAGTACAGATTTCAGTCGGCACGCTCTTTGATGGAGGATTCTAAAGGAAATGTGTGGATTGGTTCAAACGAGGACGGAGCCTTTTGTATATTCCCCGACGGTGATGTAAAGGAATTCAGCATTGAAAATGGTCTTCCAAATAACTCAATCCGTTCTTTCTGCGAAGATAAAGAAGGAAATATCTGGGTTGGAACAGCTTCGGGCGTTGCATGTATTTCTTCAAAGTACGAGGTTTATAAGCCCGAAGGATTTGACAGTATACCAAACAAGAATAACTTTATTGTAAACCAGGTTTACTGTGACACAGCAGGCCGTATATGGATAATTACACGAACAGAAAAAGGGCTTTATCTTTATTCAGACAGAAAATTCACTGTGTATAACGATTTTTCTTCTAAAAAAGATCCTATTATTACTGCAATGACTCAGGATAATAACGGGGTTTTCTGGTTTGGTGTGGCACCTTATTATGCAATCAAAAAAAGCAACACAGAAGAAGAAATTATAAATCTTGGAAAAGGAAATCAGAGGGGAACTGTTGTAACAAGCATTTTTCAGGATAAAAAATTAAATCTCTGGTTCGGGCTTGATAACGGCGTAACAATTTTACACGACGGAAAAATCTCTTTCTTTGATAAAACAATGGGTCTTGTAGATGAAAATGTTGTTAAAATCATAGAAGACAGGGAAAAAAATATCTGGATTGCAACAGACAGAGGCGGTCTTGAAAAATTAAGCTACGGTAAATTCCAGACAACAAAGGTTGGAACAACAATCAACGGTATTGCGCAGGATTTAAACCGCAGGGTTGTGTGGCTTGCAGGAGATAACGGACTTTACTGTTATAAAGACAATGTTTTCCAGGAAAATTATATAACTGAATATTGTAAAAACGTTCGTATAAGGGATGTTTCTTTAGATAACGAAGGAAATCTTTTGGTAAGCTGCTACGAAAAACTTGGTCTTGTTAAGTTTTATGCAGACGGACGAATTGCAAACTGGACAACAGCAAAAGGTTTAGCCGGAAACAAGGTTCGTGTGGCAAAACAGATATCCAACGGTGATATTTATGTAGGAACAACAACAGGTCTTTCCATTATTAAGGAAGAAGGAAAGGTAATCAGAAATATCCAGAAGAATGATGTAATTAAAAATGATTATATTATGTGTATTTACGAAGCCAGAAACGGTGAAATCTGGATTGGAACTGATGGCGGCGGTGTTTTTATCTTAAAAAATGAAAAAATCGAAAGAACAATTACTAAAAAAGACGGGCTTGTTGGAAACGTAATCTTTAAAATCGACTCTTTAAAACAGGGCGAAATCTGGATTTGTACGGGCTCTGGTGCAACAAGAATTATTGGAGACAAATTCTTTTCTTATAATAATCTGAACGGCTTTGTTGGCGAAGGTGTTTTCCAGCTTATTCCTGATTATACAAAGAGGGTTTGGGGAACAAGTAATCGCGGAATTTTCTATGTTCGCATGGAAGATTTGGATGACGTTCTTGAAGGAAGAAAAAAGTTTTTAAATCTTAAATTCTTTAATCGTTTTGACGGAATTACATGCGGAGAACCAACTCCAACTTCTCTTTCCATGAAGGATGACCTTGGCAGAGTGTGGTTTCCTCTTATAGAAGGCTTTACAATTTTTGATCCAATCAGAAATGAAACAAATTCTTATGCTCCGGAAATCAAAATCCAGGAAATTTACGCAGATACAGAAAGAATTGATATTAAAAACGGCGAAGTTGTTCTTTCTCCAAAGGTAAGAAGATTAAATATTAAATACACCGGAATCAGTTTTGTTTCTCCCGAACAGGTTGAATTTAAAACCAAGCTCGAAGGCTTTGATAAGGAATTTTCTGACTGGTCTAATATGAGAAACGCAACTTATACAAACTTACAGCCTGGAGAATATGTATTTAAGATTCATGCGCAGAACGGAGACGGTGTTTTAAGCGAAGAATCAGAAACTTTAAAAATCATTAAACAGCCTTATTTATGGGAAAGACCTTGGTTCAGGATTTTAACAGCACTTTTAATCATCGTGTTTATTACAATCGTAGTGCTTTTAAAGATTAATACTTACAAAAAGAACCAGGAAATGATGGAAAAACTTTCCATAGAAGTAATTCAGGCTCTGGTTGGAACAATTGATGCAAAGGATAAATATACAAACGGACACTCAAACCGCGTAGCAAATTATTCAAAACAGCTTGCAGAGCGTATGGGGCTTCCGGAAAGCATTCAAAAGCGTGTTTATTATTCTGCATTGCTTCATGATATCGGAAAAATCGGTATTTCTGATGCGATTATCAATAAACCTGGTAAGCTTACTAAAAAAGAATATGAACTTATTAAGCAGCATCCGGAAATTGGAAGTCAGATTCTTGAATCCATCACTACAATGCCTGAAATTTCTGTAGGAGCCAGGGGACATCACGAAAGATTCGACGGAAAAGGCTATCCAGATAAGATAAAGGCCCAGGATATTCCATTAATTGCAAGAATTATTGGTGTTGCAGACGCTTATGATGCCATGACTTCCAACAGAAGCTACAGAAAATTCATGGAACAGGCAAAGGTTCGCAGCGAATTGAACAAATATAAGGGAACTCAGTTTGATCCTGAAATTGCAGACAAAATGATAGAAATAATTGATGAAGATAAAGATTACAAATTACATGAATAGGTAATTTTACTAATTGAATTATTGGCTATCTTAATTTAGAATTCACGTATAAAAAGAAAATAAATTTTTAGGAGTATAAAAAAATGAAAACGGTTGCAGGTATTGATCTTGGAACACAGAGTATGAAAGTAGTTATTTATGACTACGAAAAAAAGGAAATTATCGAAAAGGCTTCTTGCCCTATGGATCTTATTTCCGAAAGCGATGGAACTCGCGAACAGAAAACAGAATGGTTCGATAACGGATTGAACGTTTGTTTTGGTAAACTTTCTGCCGAAAACAAAAAAACTATCGAAGCAATCGGTGTTTCTGGACAGCAGCACGGATTTGTTCCACTTGATAAGGACGGAAAAGCCCTTTATAACATTAAACTTTGGTGTGATACATCAACAGTTTCTGAATGTGAATATATTACTAAAAAAGCCGGTGGCGAAAAGAAAGTAGAAAAAGCTCTTGGTAATTTGATGCTCACTGGTTTTACAGCACCAAAAATCCTCTGGCTCAAAAATCACAAACCAAATGCTTTTGCAAACCTCAAATATGTAATGCTTCCACACGATTATCTTAACTGGAAACTTACAGGTAAATATGTAATGGAATACGGAGATGCTTCTGGAACAGCATTGTTTGATTCTGCAAACCGCTGCTGGTCTAAGAAAATCTGCGATATTATCGACAAGAGATTATACGACATCCTTCCTGATTTAATTGAACCTTCTGCTCCAGCCGGAGTTGTTTCTGCAGAAGCTGCTGCCGCTTATGGAATTCCAGCCGGAATCCCTGTTTCTGCCGGAGGTGGAGATAACATGATGGGTGCAGTAGGAACAGGTACAGTAGCAGACGGATTTTTAACAATGTCTATGGGTACTTCAGGAACTCTCTACGGATATTCAGACAAGCCTATTTCTGACCCTGCAAACGGTCTTTCTGGCTTCTGTTCTTCTACAGGCGGATGGTTACCACTTCTTTGTACAATGAACTGTACAGTTGCTACAGAATTTGTACGCGGACTTTTCAACATGGAAGTTCAGGAACTTGATGCAGAAGCTTCTAAGGCTCCATGTGGTTCAGAAGGTGTTCTTGTAATTCCATTCTTCAACGGTGAAAGAACTCCAAACCTTCCAAACGGAAGAGCAAGCATTACAGGACTTACTTCTGCAAATACAAACAGAGCAAATATTGCTCGTGCTTCACTTGAATCAGCTGTATTTGCTATGCGCGGTGGTCTTGATGCATTTAGAAAGCTTGGATTCCAGCCAAAAGAAATCCGCCTTATTGGTGGTGGTTCAAAATCTCCTATCTGGAGACAGATTGCAGCTGATATCATGAATCTTCCAATCAGAATTCCTGCTTTGGACGAAGCTGCTGCCCTTGGTGGAGCTGTTCAGGCATTATGGTGCTTAAAGAATCAGAACGGTAAATGTGATATTGCCCAGCTTTGTGCAGAACACATTAAGCTTGATGAATCAAAGAGCGCTAATCCAATCCCTGAAAATGTAAATGCATACGACAAAGCATATGCAGAATATACAAAGGTTGTAGAAACTTTGAGCCCTCTTTATAAATAATTAATGCGAAATTTTCAGTATGGTGTTATTATAGAAAGGTAACACCATGCAAATTTTTAGGAGTAAAAAATGCGTATAAAATCAGTTTTTTCACACAGTTTTGAAAAATACGGAAAGGTTTTAACAGGTTATGATGTAACAGACCTGCTTAAAAAGCTTGATGAAACAACAAAAAAACCGGACAATGCAGTAATTTATGAACCAGGCGATGCCGGACTTGAATCTTTGCCAATTGCAAAAGAATTGAGCGATAATGCTTACGGTGGAATGCCAATTCAGATTGGTTATTGTAACGGAAACAACACAAAGCTTAATTGTCTTGAATGGCACATCGGTTCAGAATTGAACATCCCTTCTAACGATGTTGTTCTTTTACTTGCACCACTTTCTTCTGTTAAGAACGGAAAATTAAACACTTCTTCTGTAGAAGCTTTTTATGTACCAAAAGGAACTATAGTTCAGGTTTATGAAACAACTTTGCATTATGCTCCTTGTAACGCTGTTAAAAACGGCGAAGTTTCTTCTGAAGGATTCCGCGTAATTATCGTTCTTCCAAAGAATACAAATACAGAAAAACCAAAGATTGAAGAAAAGAATCTTAACGACAAATTGCTCTGGGCTAGAAATAAATGGCTCATCGCACATCCTGATTCAAATGAAGCTAAATCAGGTGCCTTTGTTGGTTTGTCTGGAATAAACATTGATATTGGTTAATTAGGTAAATTCTCTAATTGACATCTGCCATTATTGGTATACAATTCTGTTGGTTTTAAGATTATCTAATCGATAAAATTCAACATAATATATTTAGTTAAATAGGAGCTAAAAATGTTCAAGAACATCCCTGATGTAAAACTTGGTATTATCGCTGTTAGCCGCGACTGCTTTATCATTTCACTCTCTGAATCAAGAAGAGCTGCAATTGCTAAAGCTTATGGATCTGATCTTTACGAAAGTAAAGTTACAGTAGAAAACGAAGCAGACATGCTCAAAGCTATTGAAGATGTTAAAAAAGCTGGTTGTAATGCACTTTGTGTATTCCTTGGAAACTTTGGTCCAGAAACACCAGAAACTTTAATCGCTAAAAACTTCGACGGTCCTGTTATGTATGCAGCAGCTGCAGAAAGCTCATATAAAAACGGTGGTCTTATTGATGGCCGTGGTGATGCTTATTGTGGTGTTTTGAACTGTTCATATAACCTCGGACTTCGTCATCTTAAGGCTGTTATCCCTGAGTATCCTGTTGGAACAGCAGAAGAAGTTGCTCAGATGATGAAAGATTTTATTCCTGTAGCACGCGCATTGATTGGTCTTGCTCACCTTAAGATTATTACTTTCGGACCACGTCCACAGGACTTCTTTGCTTGTAACGCACCAATCAAAGGTCTTTATGACATTGGTGTTGAAATTCAGGAAAACTCTGAACTTGATCTTCTCGTTGCTTATAAAGCACACAAAGATGACCCACGTATTAAAGATGTAATTGCCGAAATGAAGGCTGAAGGTGGAGACGCTTTCCCAGAAATGCTCGAAAGAATGGCACAGTTCGAAGTTACATTGCTTGACTGGGCAGAAAAGAACAAGGGAGCAAGAGACTACGTTGTATTTGCTGACAAATGTTGGCCAGCATTCCCACAGGCATTCGGTTTTGAACCTTGCTATGTAAACAGCCGTCTTGCTGCAAAAGGTATCCCAGTAGCTTGTGAAGTAGATATCTTTGGTGCCCTTTCTGAATACATTGGTACTTGTGTTACTGGTGCTCCAGTTACATTGCTCGACATCAACAATACAGTTCCTCAGGACTTGTATGATGACGAAATTAAAGGAAAGACAAAATATCCTTACAAACTTTCAGATACATTCATGGGATTCCACTGTGGAAACACTCCATTCTGTCGTTTGGACAAGAGCCGCAAACCAGCTGTTAAATATCAGTTGATTCAGCACCGCTTGCTCGAACCAAAAGGAAGTGAACCAGACTTTACACGTGGTACTCTTGAAGGAGATATCGCTGCTGGAGACATCACATTCTTCAGATTACAGACACGCGCAGATACTAAACTCCAGGCATACATTGCACAGGGTGAAGTACTCGAAGCTCAGACACACTCATTCGGTGGTATTGGTGTATTCGGTATTCCAGAAATGGGACGCTTCTATCGCCACGTATTGATTTCTAAACAGTACCCACACCACGGAGCTGTAGCATTTGGTCACGTTGGAAAAGCATTGTACACAATCTTCCAGTATCTTGGAATTGAAGACATTGCATACAACCAGCCGGCAGGAGTTCTCTATAAAGACGAAAATCCATTTGCTTAATAATGGCTGGTTTTGTTCGCAAAATCAGGTAAATAGTCTTTAGACTGCGACATAAACAGTCCTTGTTTCGAAAGAAATGAGGGCTGTTTTTTTTTGTATTAAAAAGTTATAAAATCATGCTATAATGGAAGAACGAGGTAATATATGAATACGGGTGTAAATCAGCAGATGAAAGCGCCAAAGCCACCAAAGACAGGCAAAGGAAAGAAAAAGGCAATTATCATTTTAACAATTTTACTTGTTATAG
>JAGCUI010000012.1 GCA_017962965.1 Treponema sp.
TCTGAAATTGGTTCCATGAATCCGGCAACACGACCGTACTGACCAGAACCACCAGACTGTTTCTTATGTGTATAGTTGAAGTCACCAGTTGTTGTAATAGATTCACGATAAGCTACCTGTGGCTGACCTGTTGTAACTTCACAGTTGTATTCACGTTTCATACGTTCAACGTAAACTGCAAGGTGTAACTCACCCATACCTTTAATGATTGTTTCACCAGATTCTGGATCTGTATATGTCTGGAATGTTGGGTCTTCTTTTGTAAAGCGGTTCAAAGCTTTAGACATCTGAATAGCTGCCTGTTTGTCTTTTGGTTCGATAGAAAGAGAAATTACAGGTTCTGGAACGAACATAGAAGCCATAGAATAGTTGATTCCACCGCTTACGAATGTATCACCAGAAGCACAGTCTACACCGAACAAGGCAACGATATCACCTGCACATCCTTCGTTGATATCTTCCATCTGTGCAGAGTTCATACGTACAAGACGTCCAACCTTGAATCTTTTTCTAGAACGAGTGTTGTAAAGTTCTTCACCCTTCTTGATTTTTCCCTGATATACACGAGTATATGTAAGCTGACCATACTGACCGTCATCAAGCTTGAATGCTAATGCTACAGTTGGTAAGTTGTCTTCTGATTTAAGTTCAACTTCAGCTTCGTTGTTATCCAAGTCCAAAGCAACGTTGCGTACTTCATTTGGAGCAGGGAGATAAAGAGCAACAGCGTCCAAGAGAGGCTGAATACCTTTATTTACGTGAGCAGAACCACAGAATACACCAACAAACTGTTCTGCAAGTGTACCCTTACGGATAGCTGCGTTTATTTTATCTTCTGATACACCTTCGTATCCTTTTTCCATGATTTCTTCCATCAAAGAATCATCGAACATAGAAGCTGCATCAAGCAATTCTTCACGATATTTGTCTGCGTCTGCTTTTAAGTTTGCAGGGATTTCTGCAATGCGGATATCTTCACCGTTTGGTCCGTCAAAGTAGATGGCTTTCATACCAACTAAGTCAACAACACCTTCGAGCTTGTCTTCCAAACCGATTGGAAGTTCCATCATGTATGCATTAAGACCAAGTTTTTCACGTAACTGCATGCGAACACGTAAAGGATTAGCACCCTGGCGGTCACATTTGTTTACGAAAGCTACACGAGGTACATGATAACGTTTAAGCTGACGGTCTACAGTAATTGACTGAGACTGAACACCAGCAACGGCACAAAGAATCATAATAGCACCATCGAGAACGCGAAGAGAACGTTCAACTTCTACAGTAAAGTCTACGTGTCCCGGTGTGTCAATAAGGTTAATAGTGTAGTCTTTCCACTGAACCTGTGTTGCGGCTGACTGGATTGTGATACCTCTTTCACGTTCCAATTCCATGTTATCCATTACAGCACCAACACCGTCTTTACCTCTAACTTCGTGAATAGCATGAATTTTGTTACAGTAGAACAAAATACGTTCAGAAGTTGTTGTTTTTCCTGAGTCAATGTGAGCACTGATACCAATATTTCTCCATTTAGAAATATCTGCCATATTGTTACCTCTTTTTAATAAATTAATTTCTTATAATAATAGTTGTCGTTCCATTTTAATGAAAATTTTGTCCTTATTCAATATGTATAAAATCAAATTCATTGATTTTGTAAAAATGGATTTTAACGAAAAGTTATTATATAATGGAAGAATGTCATCGGAAATTTGTGTTAACAATAGTATTTCTAAAATATCGCAGCTGCATTCGATTACGCAGGAGTTTCTTTTACAGAAGATGAATCAGGGCGGCTTTACGGAGTTTGCATCTTCGCACGGGAACATTCTTTTTCAGCTGAATAAAAATCCGCGGATTAAGATGGGGGAACTGGCACAAAAAATCAACAGGGATAAATCTACAACTACAGTGCTTGTTCGAAAGCTGATTAAACTCGATCTTGTTCAGGAAGAAACAGATCCAAAGGATAAAAGAAATAAAATCATCAGCCTTACAAAAAAAGGAAACGAATACAATAAAATGACAAATGACCTTTCAAGCCAGCTTGTCCAGACCTTTTACAAAGGCTTTTCCGAGGAAGAAAAACTCCAGTTCTGCAGTTTTTTAAAGAGAATAGAAGAAAATTTTTTGAGTCAGACCGAATAAAAACCAGTCATCAGAAAACTTTATTTTACAAGAATCTGTTCAATCTGAGCCACATAAATTGTGTGCCAGTCGTTGTCCGAATACATGGAAGAAGGAATGTCCTTTCCGCATTCAGTAAAACATTCAGCCTTCATTTCCTGCGCATAAAGCTTTTTGCAGATTAAAACAAGCCTCGACTGAGAAAAATAAGGAACAGAAAAATCGCCCTCTTTTGTAGAAATTGCTGCATGCTCAACAGTGAGTCCTGTAGCTTTAACCTTATCTTCATCACGACCGCTTATCTGTCCGCAATATGCAAGCTGGTTTCTATAACCTTCATCAAGAACACAAAGAGAAAAAGTCTGCCCGTCATCAACAAAGCCTTTGGTAAATCGCGACTTTCTGATATAAACAGTAGCAACCTCTTTTCCCCAAAGAATTCCAAGCCCACCCCAGGAAGCAGTCATCATATTTGTCCTGCCCTCTTTTTCGGCCGTAATAAGCATCCAGTCCTTATCAATTAGTTTAAATGGATTTTCGTTTAATTCTTCTGCCTTTATCTGCTTCATTTTTTTTCCCTTTAGTTAGTTTTTTCTATTATACAACATAATTTATGAAATTTGAAAAATCAATTTTTTATTTCCCCTACTTCAAAAAATCTTTAAAAACAGTAGTTCCTTTTTTCCGGCGTTTTAGAGAATCAATTTGAGAAGGATTTTTTAGTTTATTTCCTTTAAGAAGAGTTTTGGGACGGCAAACAGGGACTGCAATAAAACCTAATGTAAATGAGTTTTCAGAGACAGCAAAGGTACATGATATCTGCCCCTTCACAAATTTTTCTTCAACTACAGTTGTTTTGGAGAAAATCTTTTCCAGGTGGGGTAAGAATTTTACTTTACATTTAACGCTACCCATTACAATTTTTGCCGATTGTCCCTTTTTATTATAATCAAAATCTTGAATTGTAAGAGTTTTTTTATACGCCCTTTCATAAAACTCAATAGCAGAAAGTTTTGTATGTACACCAGTTAAGTGCAGATAATTTGATTTTGTTGCAGAAATTATATAGATCTTCTGTAAACTAAAAGATTTTGATGTAATCTGATACTCATAATTAAGAAAAACTTTCTTGTATTTTCGAGCTCCTAAACATATAGATTTTAAAATCTTTTCTTTAGACGTAATTTTTCTTTTACTCATAATACCACACATTCATAAAGAGAAATAAAATAAAGAATAATTAAGAGGGATTTTAAAAGCTTTATTAAGAGGGATAAAAAATAAGCCGACATTTTCGCCGGCTAAAAAAAATTGCAGGGTTTTAAGGTCTCTGCAATGACCGCTAGAAAGGATTTAATGTCGCCTTCCGACATGTTTAAATATAACAAATATGGAACAAAAGTCAACTGTTTTTTATTGTTTTTTTAAAACTATCTTTTTATAAAAATACCGCAATTGCAGAAGTTCCAGGATCGGGTGGTGCCGTCTATGAAATTGGTGCGGGGTTG
Organism: Treponema sp.; assembly: GCA_017962965.1. Taxonomy (GTDB): domain Bacteria; phylum Spirochaetota; class Spirochaetia; order Treponematales; family Treponemataceae; genus Treponema_D. The sequence goes on from JAGCUI010000012.1 coordinate 3,639, forward strand.
TTCCTGGCCGCGGAAGGGATCAAGGGTGTAGAGGGTGTTGTTTTTCCAGTAGGTTAAAACATAGTGAAGAGGATTTTTCATCGGGTTTTTAAGGTTTACGTTTGGGCTTGGAACTAAGATTTCTATTACATATTCATCTTTTGCAAGAGCTGTAGAAAGGTCTTTTATATTTTCCACAAAATCGGTATTGGAAGCATCTATGTTAGCAAAAAATAAGGCCATAAGTTTTTCGCCGTCTGTTTTTGGCTCTGCAATATTCATTTTAAAACTTACGGAAGAAGCGTATGGAGCAATTTCCTTCATGATTTTTAATGGATCGCTGTAGTCTCCAAAGCCGGCCGAAGCATCAAACTTGATTTTCTGGTATAAAGCTTTGGCAGTGGATTCAACTTTATTTCCCGCAATCTGCCCGGTTTCTGCAAGATAATAAGCCATTGAAAAAGCACCGCATGCATTTTTGGACCATGCATTATTATTTTGAGTTGCATAAGGCTGCCCCGAACGTGATGTACAGAAACAGAAAAACAAAACAAAAATGAAAAGTGTTGTAAAAAATATTTTTTTACTCATAGGATTGATTATAGCATGGATATTTGAGAAATAGAAAGATAGATTGCTTCGTCGCTCCGCTCCCTCTTCATTCCTTTTACACATTCCCCGTAAAAACATATTCCAGTTTTTCCTTAGCCACTTCAACTAAACTCATGACTGTTGTAACTGGTGTTGGTTCGCTGGCTGTATAATTAAATGCCGGGAAAAATCTTGTGATGTGGAGGGGGATTTTTTTGTTGAATTTCGTTTGGAGGGTGGAGACCCAGGTGGATAATTCACGCATTTCTTCCGGGGTGTCGTTTTGGCCTGGGATAATCAGGGTTGTAAGTTCAACGTGGCAGGTCCGGACGGCTTGGGCGATAAAATCTTTTACCATCTCAAAATCGCCATGAAGGAAGTTTTTGTAAAAATTATTTGTAAAGGCTTTGAGGTCGATGTTCATTGCATCAATGTATGGAGAGATTTCTTCAAGCACTTTGAGTGTGGCTGTTCCGTTTGTTACTAAAACATTTTTTAGGCCGTTTTGTTTTGAAAGCTTTGCTGTGTCTCGAATAAATTCATAACCGATGAGAGGCTCGTTGTAAGTAAAGGCAAGGCCTATATTTCCTTGTGCGCGGAGCTTTAGTGCTGTGTTTACAATCTCCTGGGGAGAATAATAATCAGCCTTGTCTTTATAGTCGAACGCTTTTTTAGACCACGAGATGCTTGAGTTCTGGCAGAAGGGACAACGCAAATTACAGCCGTAAGAGCCCAGTGATAAAATCATGCTGCCTGGGAAAAACATTTTTAGAGGCTTTTTTTCTATAGGGTCCAGGGCAACTGATGTAAGTTTTCCATAATTGGCCGCAGTGATTTTTCCATTAACGCAGGTACGAGCGCCGCAAAATCCTATGGAGTTTTCTTCTATTTTACATTGCCTGAAGCATACATCACAAACTGCCATACCCGCCCCTCCGCCTAATAATGACGCACAACTTCAAAACGGAATAAATCAATCTTTTCGCCGGGAGCAATACCACCCTTTCTTCTTGCAATATCAATCTGCTGTTCAACAGTATCTACGCCCTCAAGGTCCGGGAGAAGAAGTCCCCGTTTATATCCGCTTTGAACAATCACTCCGTATTTTTTTACATCAAGCTCAGAAGCTGATTTTATTTTTTCAGCTTCGCCCAAAACATCAACATTTATATCAAGATATTTTAATTCATCCTGAGTTACCGGACTAAAGCGAGGGTCCTTTGAAACTGCACTCACAGCATTCTCAATTATTTCAAGGGCAAGATTTTTTTGAGTAGAAGCGATGGTTCCGATGCAGCCACGAAGAGCGCCAAACTTATGAACCGAAACAAAAGCACCCGCTGCTTTATTTAAAAGCTCCCGGGAAACCCAATCCGGTACGGGCATAACTTTTCCGTTTGTTACAAAATATTCTGCAGACGCCCTTGCAAGGTTTACATACTCATCAGAATCAAAACGCTTTTGTTCAATTTCATCCTGTACAATTTGAAGCCTTGCTTTAAGAAAATGTCTTTTTTCATCCTGTGCCTTTGGAATAAAAGAACAGATTCCGTATCCAACCCCGGTTACATCTTCGTGAGAAAACTGCTCAGCCTCCACCGCCATGCCGTCTAAAGCACCTGCCATAATCACAAAGGATTTATGCCCGCACTCTGCAGCCTTTTCGCAAAAGTTTTCATCAAAATCAAAAAGCTCTCCAAACCGCGCACCAGAGCATACATCCATTATGCGCTTATCATACTCAGGCCCTTCTTTTGCAAAACCATATGGCCCATAATCCTGAAGCTTATGAGATAAGTCCCCGCTTGCAACATAAACAACTCTGCGGCCAAGCTCTTCAACAGCATCTTTAATCATCATCCCGTATTCATAATGCTTTAAAAGATCAGAGCCGGAAAGCCCCGTACGAACTAGTTTAAAATCTTTATATTTTTTAAGGATAAACCAGAGAGGAACCATAGTACCGTGATCAAGAGCCGGATTTTTTTCTCCAAGTGTGCCAGCCGGAAAATGCAAACCTTGAGCTTTAGCTTCAATAAGATTTACAAGCTTCTCATCATATTCAACTTCAAACTTCACACCAGGCGCACCAAATTCAGCAAAGGAACCGTAAGCACCAGAGCCCGGAGAAAGATGAAAATAATCAGAATACATCACACTGTGCGGACTTGATATAATGATGGTATCAGGCTTAAGAGCAGCAATTTCACCGGCAACTTTTTCGTAAGAAGTAATAGTTTTTGCAACCTGTTTTTCACTACCCCGTCCAACCTCAGGAACAATCATCGGCGGATGTGGTACCATAAACGCAGCAATAATCGGCATGTGGAACCTCCTGGCTATAGTTTATTATTTTCTTTTTATTTATACCATCCGTTGATTGAGTCCTTCACAAAATCTTCCGGCCCCGAAATAATTATGCGGACATTTTTTCCATACTTTTGAAATTTAAAAGCAGCATCTTTACAGTTATTCATAGCCGCACAAAAATATTCAGAGATTTCAGCCGCTTCTTCCTCATCCATCACAAAGTCCAGAATCGAACAGATTTTATTTGTCTTTTTTTCCGTATCTGCAATAAAATCATAAACAACCGCATTTACCTTAGATTTAATTCCAGGTGCAACATTTGGATTCGAAAGAAAAGCATCAATTTGTTCCGCCCTAAACTGCCAGATTCCATCAATCTTTTCCCCCGTAAGATACCCCATCGAAATAAAGTTCCTCAAAGAACGAGTAGTAAAACCAGAAATAACCGCAAGGTCATTAATCGTGTAAAATTCTTTTTCCATAATTGATTCTCCTTTAGTTTGACCACACCCAGCATGGCCTTTTTGTCCCGGAACTACTGTTAGTATAATTCAGGATTCACGCCGAATCAATTTGAAATATCCTGAGTTTTTCATAGTGAGGGGGAAAGCCTTCCCCCTGGGTTCAGCCCTGCGGTCTTCACCACACCCCCTTCTCCTAAGGCTCCGCCCTAAAACCCGTTAAGATGAAGAAATAGAAATCTCTCTTACCATCCAAAATACTGATAATATTCAAAGTCAAAATCTAAAACTGGATTTACATTATCTGCTTTGGTTTGATAGGTCTTGGAAAGAGATTGGTTACCAGACTTTGCGGCGCACAACGACATTTTCTGGTAGGCGGTTTTTATTATTGGAGAGGCATAAAATAAATCATTTTCAAAAAGTTTTTGCCATTCGTTCTGGGCTTTCTGGTAATCAGCTTTTTTATCTGAAAAAAATGCTTTTTCTGTTCTAAAATAAGCGGTCCAGTATTGTGGCCAGATATCGCGGGGATTTTGCTTTTGAGCCTCAGACATTTTTTCAAGATAAAAATCCAAATCCCTATCAATAAAAGTTATTGCAACCGAATGATCACAAACATAAGAACTTATCCATTCTGTCATCAATGAACTATAAAGTTCCAGCTGTTCAAGGTCATAAGGCAAAGTGTTTAAATCTTCATTATTTAATTTTTCAAAGGCTACTTGCAACTGTTCATCAGAGCGGGTGTAATCATAATCAAAGCGGCTGCCCAGATGATATTTTAAATAATAAAGTGCAAATAACTGCCCGGATTTTTTAGACCATATATCTATTTTTTTTTCTTCCGAAATTTTATACTCTGGAAACAGAGATATCATAAACCTCAAATTCTCGTTAGTTGGAACATAGTAAACAGGTACGGCATGTATCCACTTTTTATAGAGGCAATAATGATCATAATCGCGTTCTGCATTTTCTGTTTTTAATAAAAGTTCAATGTTTTTTTCAGATAGACTCTTGCATTCTAATTTATTTATATGTCTATCCTCATAAAGAACTGTCTTATTTCTGTCTGTATCATATGGATAAAAATAATATGTAGAAAAACTATTTCCGTAGTGTCGGTCAAGATAATATCCTAACCTAATCCAGTAAGGGTCTTTGGAAGACGGATTCCAAATTTCAGATTTTTTTAATCCGTGTGCATTTCCATAAAAAACAAGAGCTTTAGAATCCGTGCTGTCCATTATTTCTATAATTCTTCTTTGAATAAATCTATCACGGATATTATTCATAAGAGTATCATCTTCCCACTCTTCTTCTGTTATAACTAATCCTTGTTCCGAGAAAATAACCGTTATAGGATCTTCTTTATGCTGTTCATTTATTTTTATAATTTCATCTCCAATAAGAGTTTCCTCAAATCTAAAACCAAATTCTCCCCACGCAGGATATAAACAGAAACAAAAATCTTCCGCCTTTGAAATATAATGATTATTATCACCTTCCAAAAATACATAGCGGACTCCTGCCTCGTAAAACTTTAACAGATTTTCTTTTAAAAATAAGGAAATCCAACCATTCGCATGTTCGTTCCCCAGAAAAACAATTTTTTTAGATTTGATATCTTCCACAATCTGCTCTACAGAATCTTTTTCTCCCCGTAGATTAAATTTAGTTTTACATGAAATAAAAAGACTGAGAAAACATATAATTAAAATAAAGAATATTCCACTTCTCTTCCGAATCATAAATCCCTCTCAAAATTATATCATAGTTTTTTCAAACAACAAAAAAGGATATTCTTTTGTAACGATGTAATATTTAACTATTGTTTTTACTATAAATTATTATTATATTTAAATCGTAAAGCCACCGCACAGAAGGTCATATCCAACGATTATCAGCGTTTTTTAGTATGTGTGGTTATAATTCTCGGGGGCACAGCCCTTTCTAATATCTTTTATTTTTCTTTACCATAATTCAGGCCCAAGGTTGGACAGGCGCTGAATCTCAGAAAACTCCTGGAGGGTATGGTATGGAAAATGAAATTTCAACCTCAAAAATCGAAAACAAAATCTTTATCATTCGTGGTGCTCAAGTAATGATAGACCGCGATATTGCAGAACTGTATGGTGTTGAAACAAGACGACTTAATGAACAAGTTAAACGTAACATTGAACGCTTCCCTGAAGAATTTATGTTTCAAATGAATGATGAAGAATTTGAAAATTGGAAATCACAAATTGTGATATCCTATTCAAATAAAAATACACTAAATTGGATGTCGCAATTTGCGACATCCAATTTAGCTAACAATTCTTCTAACTTGATGTCGCAATTTGCGACATCAAGTTGGGGAGGAATTCGAAAGCCACCTTATGTTTTTACAGAACATGGTGTAACAATGCTTGCTTCTGTTCTTAAATCAGAAACAGCTGTAAAGGCAAGTATTCAAATTATTAAAGCTTTTGTTTCAATGCGACATTTTGTAGCAAATAATGCAGAACTTTTTGCAGAATTAAAGGCAATGCGTCAGTATCAAATTGAAACAGATGTACATCTAAAAGAATCAGATAAAAAGATAGATGAGCTCTTTTCCTTAATGGATAAATACAACATCAAAGAAACTCAAGGTATCTTCTTCCAAGGCCAGATTTTTGATGCATACGCCAAGTTCGAAAGCTTCCTGGCAACCGCAAAGAGAGAAATTATCCTTATAGATAACTATGTAGATTTATCAATACTTCAGCGCCTGGCCAAAAAGAAAAAAGGCGTTACTGTAACAATTTACACCGACCCCAAAACCAATCTAACTTCTCAGGATATTCAAACCTTCAATACCCAATACCCTACACTAACGGTGACTCACACAACAAAAACTCATGACAGATTTTTGATTATTGACAAAACAACAATTTACCACATCGGAGCATCATTAAAAGACTTAGGTAAAAAATATTTTGGTTTTAGTGTACTTGATTCAAGTTTCATTCCGATGATTTTGGGGAATCTATAAAAAAACGCCAGTCCCGTCCGAAGTTGGAACTGGCGCCTTATTCCACAGAAACGGCGTTAGCCGTTTCGAATCTGTGTGGTAATTATTTAATCAGTGAATGATATTCTTGCAGACTTCTTACTCCGCCTTCGCCACCGTTACCGTTCTTTACGGCTTCGATACCTTTTACTGCGGCAAGGGCACCGGCAAGAGTTGTGATGTAGCTTACTTTATACTTCAAGCACATCTTACGGATAGTCTTTCTGTCTTCAGCATAATTTCTCTTGGCTTTTGGAGTGTTGATTACCAGGCATACGTCCTTGTTCATAATCATGTCTACTACGTCCGGGCGGCCGGCACCGATTTTGTTTACAACTTCACATTTGATTCCGGCGTTGTTGTAGAAATCAGCTGTGCCTTTTGTTCCAACCAGTGTAAAGCCTAAGTTCTTCAAAGTTCTTCCAACTTCGAGAACCTGGTCCTTCAAGTTTTCCTTATCGCTCAAGCTCAAAAGAACCTTCTTGTTTTCCCATGCAGCTGGTGCGTGTGGAAGTTCTGAACCTGCAGCTTCCTGTGCCTTGTAGAATGCGAGTGGGAAGTTTTCAGCCAAGCCAAGAACTTCACCTGTAGAACGCATTTCTGGTCCTAAGATCGGGTCAACGCCTGGGAAGCGGTTCCATGGAAGAACGGCTTCTTTTGCTCCGTGATATGGAATTACCTTGTCTTTAAGTCCTAAAGATTCAAGTGATTCGCCAAGCATCATTCTTGTAGCAAGGCGTGCCATCTGTGTGTCACAAACCTTTGATACAAGAGGAACTGTACGGCTCGCACGAGGGTTAGCTTCGATTACATAAACCTTTCCGTTTTCGATAGCATACTGCATGTTCATCAAACCGCAAACGTGGAGGCTTTCTGCAATCTTCTTTGTATATTCTTTGATTGTCTTAAGATTATCTTCTGGAATACTTACTGGTGGAATTACACAAGCAGAGTCTCCTGAGTGAATACCTGCAAGCTCAACGTGTTCCATTACAGCAGGAATATAAACGTGTGTACTGTCTGCCAAAGCGTCTGCTTCACATTCAAGCGCATTCTTTAAGAAGCGGTCGATCAAAAGCGGGCGGTCTGGAGTTACACCAACAGCCTTTTCAACGTATTCCTTCAAAGTTGCTTCATCATAGATTACTTCCATACCGCGTCCACCAAGAACGAATGAAGGACGAATCATGATAGGGTAACCAATCTTATCAGCGCAAGCCTTAGCTTCAGCAA
>JAGCUI010000013.1 GCA_017962965.1 Treponema sp.
AATGGCCATCCAGGTAGACTTGAACTTGTACCAGGAGCTCATCACCCTGATTATGTCCCGCCGCCGCTACCTCGAAGATTGTGGCTACTTTGATTCCCGTCACAAACCCACAACCAGCGCTGATAGTAATAAGTAATTTCCCACGTGCAGTTTTATCTTATAAAACTGCAACCGAACTAAAAGCAATGGATGATGACAATAAAATGTATGTTCGGTAGTGGACTATTTCTTCGAAATTCATTATTTTATATATGTAATTCAATACTAATCTAATTTTTAGGAGATATACAATGGCAGATGTAAGAGTTGCTATTAATGGTTTCGGCCGTATTGGTCGTTTGGCTTTCCGTCAGATGTTTGACGCAAAAGGATATGAAGTTGTTGCTATCAACGATTTAACAAGCCCAAAAATGCTTGCTCACCTTCTTAAATATGATACAGCACAGGGTGGTTTCTGTGGAAAAATTGGTGAAGGAAAACACACTGTTTCTGCAACTGAAGATTCAATCATCGTAGATGGTAAAGAAATCAAGATTTATGCTGAAAAAGATGCAGCTAACTGTCCATGGGCAGCTAACAAAGTAGACGTTGTACTCGAATGTACAGGTTTCTATACTTCAAAAGACAAGGCACAGGCTCACATCACTGCTGGTGCTCGTAAGGTTGTAATTTCAGCTCCTGCTGGAAACGATCTTCCAACAATCGTTTACAATGTAAACCACAAAACTTTAACAAAGAACGACAACATCATCTCTGCAGCTTCTTGTACAACTAACTGTCTCGCTCCTATGGCTAAAGCTTTGAATGATGCTTACCCAATCCAGTCTGGAATTATGTCTACAATCCACGCTTACACTGGTGACCAGATGATCCTTGATGGTCCACAGAGAAAGGGTGACCTCCGCCGTTCACGCGCTGGTGCTCAGAACATTGTTCCAAACTCAACAGGTGCTGCAAAGGCTATTGGTCTTGTAATTCCTGAATTGAACGGAAAATTAATCGGATCTGCTCAGCGTGTTCCAACACCTACAGGTTCTACAACTCTTCTTTTTGCTGTAGTAAAAGGAAAGGATATCACAAAAGAATCTATCAACGCTGCTATGAAAGCTGCTGCAACAGAATCTTTCGGATACAACGAAGACGAAATCGTATCTTCTGATATCATCGGTATGCGCTACGGTTCACTCTTTGATGCTACACAGACAATGGTATCTAAGATTGATGACGATACATACCAGGTAGAAGTTGTTTCTTGGTACGATAACGAAAACAGCTATACTTCTCAGATGGTAAGAACTATTAAGTACTTCAGCGAAAACTGCTAAGTTATTGATTAGTTTGTAATAGAACGTCCGTTTTTGTAAACGGACGTTTTTTTTTGGAGTGAAGTACTTAATAGTTCTTTCTATTCGAGCGGCTCACTTCATGAACTCAGCTCGCCTAACAAAATCAGCACAGCTGATTTTGTGCGCCATTTCGATGGATAAACCTAAAAGAAAGCGCTCGCGCTTTCTTTCTTAACGGTTTTCCGATTTTAGGCGGGTAAGAACAATTAAATACTTCAGCGAAAACTGCTAAATCTATTCAAAAAATAACTTGCTTTTTTGCGGGATTGGTATTAATAATTAAGTCTAGTCTAAAAAAAAAATTCTTTGCTGGAGGCGGGGGCTTTTATGAGTTGGCTGGGGAATCTTTTGTGGTTTTTGCTGGGGGGGCTCGTTTGCGGGCTTGGTTGGATTGTGGCTGGAGTGCTTTTGTGTGCAACAATCATTGGTATTCCTGTTGGATTTCAGCTCTTCAAGTATGCGGGGCTTGTTTTCTTTCCTTTTGGAAAAAAGATTATTTCAGACGGAAAGTTTTCATCAATCATTTTAAATATTTTATGGGTATGCGTTTTTGGAATCGAGCTTTGTGTATTTCATCTTATTTTTGCTTTCCTTATGGCAATCACAATAATCGGTATTCCGTTTGCAAAACAGCATCTCAAACTTGCGCAACTGGCTTTTGTTCCTTTTGGTTCATCGGTCGTAAAAGCGTAATTTAGTATAACTTTGTATAGTCAAATTTGAAAAAAATGCAAAAAAAGTGAATTTTTTTTTGAAAATTTGTTTATTCTTAAAAGTTATTTTGCTATTATCACGCTAATAGTCTAAAAATCATTTTAAGGGGCATTGCTAATGTTTAATAGAAGTGATTATGTCAGCGATAAAGACTGGCAGAGATTTCTTGATTTTTCAAAGGATCTTGAAACTCCAAATATTGTAATTAATCTCAATACAATTAAATCAAATTTTATTAAATTAAAAAATTCTTTTCCTTATGCACGTATTTATTATGCAATGAAGGCTAATCCTGGAGAGCCTGTACTCGAAATGCTTTCCGATATGGGTTCATGTTTTGATATTGCATCGCGCTATGAACTCGATATTATCAGCAAATTTAATGTATCTCCCGACAGACTTTCTTACGGAAACACAATCAAAAAGGCAAAGGATATTAAATATTTCTACGACAAGGGTGTACGCATGTTTGCTACAGACAGCAAGGATGATTTAAAGACTATTGCCGAAAACGCACCTGGCAGCCGTATCTATGTTCGTATCCTCGTAGAAAATTCAGCTACTGCAGACTGGCCTTTATCAAGAAAATTCGGATGTCACCCTGATATGGCTTATGATCTTTTGGTTATGGCACGTGACCTTGGTCTTACTCCATACGGAATCAGTTTCCACGTTGGAAGCCAGCAGAGAGATATTGGTCAGTGGAACGATGCCATTGCTAAAGTTAAATATCTTTTCACCTCTCTCGAAGAAGAGGAGGGTATACGTCTTTCAATGATTAATATGGGTGGCGGTTTCCCTGCTTCTTATGTAGATCCTACAAATGATCTTTCTGAATACGCATCTGAAATTACACGTTATATTCAGGAAGACTTTGGTGATGATATTCCCGAAATCATCCTTGAACCTGGACGTTCTTTAGTCGGCGACAGCGGTATTTTAACAAGCGAAGTTGTTCTTACTTCAAGAAAAAATAATACTGCCCTCACACGCTGGGTTTATCTTGATGCCGGAAAATTCAACGGTCTTATAGAAACTCTTGATGAATCAATCAAATATCCGGTTATTACAACAAAGGATTCTCCAAAAGAAAAAGAAGGCGAAGTAATCATTGCCGGTCCTACCTGCGACAGTATGGATATCATGTACGAAAACGCAAAATATCATTTACCTGTTTCGCTTAAGGCTGGAGATAAGGTTTACTGGCTTTCTACGGGAGCATATACTTCGACTTATGCGAGCGTTGCCTTTAACGGATTCCCGCCGATTAAAACTTATTACATGAAATAGATTTTAGAATTTTTGATTTTTACAGACAAAATCACAGAAGGCGCAGATGTCACTGGTTTTTCCGGGGATTTCTACGCCGTTCTTTTTTAACTCTTTTATCTGTTTTGAAAGTCCGTCGTTATAGCAGATTTTGAGCATAGGATTTTTGGAAGCCTGGTGCATGATTGTATCAAAGTCCTGCTTGATTGTTCCTATAAAAAGTTCCTTGTTTTCGTTTGCAAAGCCGCAGCATGGTGCAATGTTTCCATCCGGAAGAACAAAGAGCACCTGGCCCGGTCCTTCGCAAAAATCATCCTTAAACCACTTGTCGCTCTTCCACGCTCTTGTGTCTGTAGAAAGGAAGCTCTGGCTCTGGCGCATTACAGGAATAAAGATTGATTTTCCCTTTATAAAGATTGTTCCAACCCCTGTGTTTTTATCAAGATCGTATTCAATGCCGCAGTCAAAGCCCTTGGCAAGAATTTCAAGATTTTTTAAGTCAAACTGGAACTGAGAAATTACAGACTGAATTTCTACCGAGGTTCCGTCAAAAATTTTAAATACTTCGCGGCAGAACTGTCTTACTTCACTGATTTTTTGTCCGTGGAAGGAATCCCAGCTTAAACCGATTTTTCCGTCGTAGCCTGCTTCCTTTAAGATTGTAAGCTTTTCTGTTAATTCTTCCTTGCTCTGCCACCATAATCCGTTTGTCATGATTCTGCCAAAGTTATATGCGTTATCGATGCAGTATTTAATAACTTCAACAAGAAAGTCCATGGCTAAAAATGGTTCACCACCGCCGGAAAAACTTACCTTTCTTACGGTTGTTCCCTTGCAGCTTTCTAAGAATTTGATTGCGTCTGAAACTTTAAGGTTATATTTAGTCTTTTTTACAAAGCAATGCGGACACTTGAGATTACAAGTGCCTGTTGGTGCGAAAATTACTTCTTCGGGGTAAAACTTAACTTTGCTCATAAAAAATCACCATTAGTTTTTTTTACTTTATTTTAGTGGACCGTTATTACAGAAACTTCCCGCCCGTCCTTTGTAAATACAACATCAGGGTTTGTATTGTCGGTTACCGTATTCAGTCCTATATAATAGTTGTAGTAATAAGTTCCGTCTGGTAGAGGAAGAACAAGCTCGTAAAAGCCAGGTTCAGTTTCCTTTAATTCATAAATCCATGAATCCCAGTTTGAAAAATTTCCTGCAAGCCTTACTTTCTGGCCTGATTCACCCTTATAAATAAAATGGATGCAGTTATTTTCATTTACTTCTGTATTTTTCTTTACATAACCTCCGGAAGAAACTTTAGAAAAATACAAGTTTACATTATCATCATAAACCTTATCCGGATTAAGAGGGTCTGCTGTCCAAAGTCCGTCTATAACAAGGCGGTATCTTATTTCTGAAATTTTATGCTTTCTTTCATAACAGTAGAAAAGATGTCGTGGTGTTACATTTCCGTCTTCGTCTGTTACGGTAAGAAGTGTGTATGGATGAACAATCTGATAGTTTTCAAAATCAAAGGCAATTCCAACGTAACGGCTTTTTGGATCCGCTGTAAAAATGATGTAATCTTCTGTGACTACTGGAGCACCCGGTTTTTCTATTTCGTGCAGTAATTTATCAAGTTCATAAGGATTATATTTTACCGGTTCTTCTGCAAAAAGAGCGTTAAAACCTGAAGTAAAGATGAGAAGAATAGTGAGAACTAATAAAAATTTATTCTTTTTCATACTAACTTTTATCGGCATTCATAATGATTAGTTTATACTTACTTTTTATAAAAATTTCTTATAAAGTTGATACTTTTTTTTACCGTATATTAAAGAGGTATTGTATACTTGTAATTAATGGGTAAAAAGGGGTAAAATTAATATAGTATGCCAGGCTTAAACCAACTTAAGAAATTTAATAACGATATATTATCTCTCGGCGATGAATTAACAATCCGCGCAAGTCGTAGTGAAAAGCCTGTCCGAGTTCCAATTCCAAAAACAGTTGAAAATAGAGATGATACAGAAGACTTTGTTCTTGGTATGCCGGAAGTTGTTGCTCCGGTAGAAGACACAAGTGTTGATGATGATCTTTCAGATATTACAGGAATGGGTGCTGCTTCTTCAAGCTCGTCTTCCAAGGATGAACCTGAAGCTCCTTCTTTTGAAGCCCCAGACCTTTCTTCCCTTTTAAATCCAGTTATTCCGGATGCAGGTTCAAGCGGTGCTGCAATGCCAGATCTTTCTCAGTTTATGGACCAGCCGGAAGAAGAAGTTGTAGAAGAAGAACAGGCTCCTCAGGAAGTTTCTGTTGCAGATATGAGCTTTGAAGACCTTCTTAGTGGTGCCGGCTTTGACGGAACAGAAGGAACCGGAGAAGAAAAGCAGGAAGTAAGCACAGAACCTGAAAGCGATTTTTATACTATAGAAGAAGAACCGGAGGAAGTACCTGCCGCAGAGCCTGTAATGCCTGGTGCTCCAAATCCTTTAGACGATATAGCAGCTCCTGGTGCTCCAGCAGGAAACGGGGATGCTTTACCAATAGATTCACTTTTAAATACACCTCCTGCAGAACCTGAGCCAGTTGATATGGGAGAGATTCCTTCTTTTGATGAAGCAATCCCTGCTGCAGAAGATGTTCCTTCATTTGAAGATGCAGTTCCTCTTGATGAAATGCCAAGCTTTGACGAGCCTGCAAGTCCGGAAGCTATGCCTTCATTTGATGAACCTGCCCCTGTAGAAGTTCCTGAAGCTCCAGAAGCTCCGGAAGCTGCTCCTTCTTTTGATGAGCCTTCTGGTCTTGATGTTCCGGACTTTGGAGAAGATGCAGGCGGAGACTTAAATTCTTTAGACGATATTTCTTCATCGGGCGACTTTGCAATGCCTGATATTTCAGATATTCCTGATGTAGGCCCGGCTCCAGACTTTAATGACATGGGCGGTTCAGAAGAGATGCCGGATCTTGGCGGTATGGATAACATGCCTTCTTCTGATGCAATGCCAGACATCACTATGCCAGAAGATGCTGCTCCAGGCTCATTTGATGACATGGACAACATCGGCACCGCAGCTGCCTCAGAGGGCCGCAGCGACCTTGACAGCATGGACTCGGCAGCTGCTCCAGATGGCCTTTCTGACTTTGATAACATTGGTACAGCCGCTGCTTCTGAAGGACTTGGCGACTTAGATAATATCGGTTCTGCTGCCGCTTCTGGTGGTGCTTCCTCTGACTTTGGAGATCTTGGCGGAGACTTTGGCGAAGGCGAAGATTTTTCTGCAACCGAAGGAATGGAAGGCGGAGAAGCCGAAGGTCCTGTTGAAGTATTTGATACAACCGGAATGGATGAGGACATCGATTTTGGTATTCAGGAAACAGACACTCAGCTTAACGGCGGTGGAGACGACGACTTTGACTTAGGCGGCGGAGACTTTGAAATCCCAGGCTTTTCTGATGTAGCAACTGCAAAGGATGTTACCGGTAAAAAAGGTGCTGCAAAACCTGCCGCAAATACAGGTCCTGAAAAACAGAGCCAGCCAAAAACAAAAGAAAAGGAAGAAGACCTTCCTCCAAATACATTAAGCGACGCACAGTACAAGCGCTTCCTTGCAAATTTAAGCGATTATCCATTAAACGTTCGTCTTGCGTTCGAAAACCTCATTGTTCAGGATGAATTTACAGATGATGCAGAATTTGAAATTATCGAAAAAATCCTGAATAAGGCTCCGGCACGTCAGGTTGCTGCCTTACTCGAAAAGATGCTCGATACATCAATTCCTGTTCCACGCGACTTTGAACACAGAACTGCCGAAGAATACGAAGCATATAAAAAATCTCTAAGCTATCAGCTTAAAAATAAAATCATTCCTGGAGCTCTCGTTGGAATCCTTATTCTTCTTGCAGGATGGGGACTTTTCAACTTTGGAAAACACTGTATCTACATTCCTTTAAAAGCAAACGGACTTTATAAACAGGGTTATGCATTGCTTCAGGCAGAAGAATTCCCGCAGTCGGAAGAAACCTTTAATCAGGCAGCTACAGTTAAGATGCAGAAAAAATGGTTCTTTAAATTTGCACGCGGTTACAGGGAAAAGAAGCAGTATCAGAGGGCAGAAAAAATCTACCTTTATACTTTAAAATATTTTAATCACAATAAGGAAGCAGGACTCGAGCTTGCCGACATGCAGCTTAATGACCTTGCAAATTATGAGAGGGCAGAGGAAGTTGTAAGGCGAGAAATTCTTGATTATCACATAAATGATGCAGACGGACTTTTGATGTTAGGTGATATCTTCCTTGAATGGGCAACAGAAAAAGATCCTTCTAAATACGAAGACGCATACCGCCAGTACGAAGATTTGAATCAGCTTTATGGAAAGAAAAATCCAAATCTCTATCACTCAAGACTCATGCGCTACTTTATTAGAACAGATCAGCTCAGACAGGTTTTACATTATAAAGAAGAATTTGAACCAAAAGAAAAATCTTTGAGCGGCGACGACTGGACAGAATTAAGCGGATATCTTTTGGAAAAACTTTACGGTGAGCTTTCTCCTTCTGATGAATACTTAAGAAATCAGATTGAAGATGTTCGTGAGCTTTTGCAGCGTTCTGTAATTACTGCTCCGGAAAATCCAAACGCATGGTACAACCTTGGAAAGTATTACATCACTACAAACGAGGATGCAAGAGTTCAGACTTCGCTCGAAACTGCAATTACAAAATTCAACGATGCGCCTCATCTTAAGACTCGCGAACTTTATAAGTTCATAGATTCTTATAGACTCCTTGGTGAAAACTTTACTAAGACTCAGAATTATCTTCAGGCTCAGGAAAAATATACAGACGGTATTACACTCTTTACAAAAGAAAAGGAAAATGCCGGCTTTGAAGGAAACGCTCTTGTAGGAAATCTTTTTGCAGACCTTGCAGACATCAACTACTTTGTAGCCGCTGATTATGCAAATGCAGAAACAAACTATCAGACTGCTGTAGATTACGGTTATGACAATGCAAAGATTCGTTACCGCCTTGGATACATTCAGTATAATAACAAGGATTATCTTAAAGCACTCGGTTCATTCATTAAGTCTGGTGAGGGCGTAGAAAAAGAAAGAAACCTCCTGCTTGCACTTGGAAATACTTTAGCCCTCAGAAACGATGATTATGCGGCAGAAGGCTATTATGAGCAGCTGGTACAGAGCTTAGACAACGAAATTCTCGAAAGAAAAGGGGCAATTTACCCACAGGCAGACAAGAGAGAATTTGATTTGATTACTGATTATCTGTATGCAACGAATAATTACGGGGTAATTTTGTACAGGCTGGCAAAGAGAACAGGCGACAGTTCAAGAAATGCAAAGGCTATTGTTCAGCTTCAGGAATCTTTGAGAGCATGGGATTCTTTAACAAGAAACCAGGCTACTTTGGTAAGACTTGGCGGAAGTAATCTTGCAGAAGAAAACATTAAATACATCGCTCGTCCTATTACAGAATTTGAGCCTTCAATCTATAACGAAATTCCAAAAACTTTAACAGACAAAGAAAAACTGTAATGAAAGTACGTGCGTCGGTAATAAAAGAAATATTCAGAAAATCGATTCATCTTTGCAGTGGTCTTGTTCCTTTGTTTTTAGCATTGTTTTACTGGCCCGTAATAATTTTATTAATCTGCGCTGTCGTTATTTATTCAATCTGCGAAATCCTTCGTTTAAAAGGTCACTCTGTTCCGATTGTTTCTATTATCACAGAAACTGCAGCACGCAAAAGGGATGAAGATAAATTTGTTTTAGGCCCTGTTACCCTCGTTATTGGAATCCTTATTGCTGCCTTAGTCCTTCCTCCTGAGCCGGCTAAAATCGGAATATTTGCTCTTGCTTTTGGAGACGGTTGTGCAAGTCTTGTGGGAAAATTAATCGGTCGTGTAAAAATTCCTCATATGGGCGGAAAAACTTTGGAAGGATGTCTTGGATGCTTTACTGCAGTTTTTATTGCAACTCTTGCAGTTTCTCATAATCCTTTGGTTAGCCTTTATATTGCCCTTGTTACAATGTGTATAGAAGTTCTTCCTCTTTTTGATTTTGATAATATTCTGATTCCGATTTGTGTGGGAACCTTCTACGGTCTTATCACCGGAATCATACCTTTTCCTTTTTAATCAATTCAATTTAAATCACTTTTTAATCAAGCCAGAGATACTGATTGTGAAGGCGCTGGATAAAGATGATTGTGCCTGTTGTTAAAAGAATCATCCCAAGCGAAAGATTTATAATATTTATTCCGTAATACAAAAAATAAATTCCTGCAATTAAAAGTGCAAGGCCGATTGTTGTCATCTGTGAAAGAAATCTGTTTTTGTTGTTTATATACTGAATTATGAGTGTTACTAAAGAAGCGATGATTGTGTAGGCTGTAAGAACCTTTGTGTAATTATGATCTACTGTAAAGTTCTGGTGAGTAACTGCTGTGTTCAATGGTAAAAATTCTGCAGTAAAGAAAGAAACTACCAGAAGGATGATGATGTTTTTTTCAAGATTCTGCCACTGTTCCAATGAGCCCATGATTACGGTAAAAAGAAGGGCAGCAGGACCTAAGAGGCGGGCAAAAATACCGGCATTTCCGCAGAAGATATATAAAGAAGAATATGTGTTATTAAGATTTAAAAGAGGGATACAAAGGCGCACTGAATCTACAAGAAGTGAAACTAAAAAGAGGGTAAAGAAAATCACGTCTGTGGCCTGGGTTTTAACAAAGCTTCTGTAAATTACAATTGTGATTACGCATACATATAAATCTTTAAAAAGAAGGGAGATGATGCCGCACAACGGGATGTATTTTGTAAGGATTCTTCCTTCGTTGTTTATTCCAAGGTAGTCGTTTGCCATAAAGGTTCCGTTCCAGATTGAATACAAAAGAAGCAGGGTATTCGAAAGTAAAATGATAAAGGCAACTGCTGAGAGAACAAGGTTTAATCTGTTACGAAATCTTAAAGTCATAATTAAATATTAACCTTAGAACAAATAATAGTAAAGACTTAAAAAAAAATACCGAAAATAAAACAAGATAAATGTTACTTCACGTAATTCGGGAGGACGAAATGAAGAAGGTAGTTTTAGGCATATTGATTTCTCTTTTTGCTGTTACTGGAATGATTGCCGGTGATGTTGCAACCTTTGTAGATAAAGGTTTTTCTGAAGATGGAAAATATTACATATTCGGTCAGTATGGTCGTACAGATAAAAAATATCAGGGCTGGGCAGAAATCTATCAGGTTGATATTGCCTCAAATGATTATGTAGACGGCGGTGTTTTCAAAACTAAACCAAGCGCTTCTACTGTAGATAAATCAGGCTCTGAAGTTTACGAATCTCTAGAAGCAAAGAGTTACTACTACTTGAAAAAGATTCCTGTAAAACCTGCAAATCCTGAGCACGTTCTTTATATCTGCGATGATCCTAACAAAGCCGGTTCAGACAAAATCGAATTTAAAGATTTTAGAACTGCTAACAAGGATAAGGCTTATACATATTCAGTTCAGCTTGTTCAGACTGTTGTAAAAAGCGGCAAGGAATTAAAATCATCTTTTTACATCATGGTAGAAAAAAAGGATTCTAATGGAAATATCGTTTACCGTACAAAGGTTGGAAATCCTGATATTCAGAGAAAGCTCATAAGCGGTTATAAAATCGTAAAAATTATGTGCGACGAATCTGAACAGAACATGATCTTTGTTGTTGAAAAAACACAGGAAGATGACACTGGTATTTCAATCCGTTACATGGTTGAAGCAGCAAAGGTTCAGTAAAAAATTTAAACTTTTTTTGTAAAAATTCTCCTTTTTTTGCAAAAGTATTTGTATAATATATATAGTTAAATTCAAGACCGGATTCATGGCGCGTCCGGTTTTTTTATTTAACTTAAGTTTATTAACTCCAATGTAGACTTTTTTGCGTTTTTGCATTGGAGGTAAATTATGCAGAAGAAAGTAAAAGAATTAATTGTTGTTGTGCTTGAAACACTGTTGATTACCGGAATGACGGTCTTTAGCGTGCTTCCTGTTTCGTGTAAATTTTCACAAAGCGGCATTCACCTGCTTGGCGGAGATTATGTTCCTCCTAAGTTGGATCAAGTTGTTGTTTTGGATGAAACTACCTTGCGAATGACTTTTTCTGAGAAGGTGCAGGTTTCTGCTCAGGTTTTTGTGCGGGATAGTGAACTTTTTGATGAAGAAGTTGGTACAAGCGTTGTTTACGGTTCTGTGGAAAAACAGATTGATGTGTGTTTTAACGAGCCTATGATAACCGGTATTGAGTATGAAATGGTTGGTACGGTGAAGGACAATGTGGGTAACAGTACTACGTTTTTGATTCCTTTTGTTGGTTTTAATTCAAGAGTTCCTTTGATTGTGATGACTGAGATTCAGAGTGAGTCTGTGAATTCACAAACAAGCGATGAAAGTGCACATGGGTACAATCGAAATGAGTTTGTTGAGTTTCTGGTTTTAACTGATGGTAATTTGTCGGGACTTGAGTTTGTGAGTGCGTATGATGGAGTTGAACGAGGTTTTAAATTTCCGGGGTTGGAAGTAAAACGAGGTGAAATTTTACTGGTACATTTGAGAAAACGAGGGAATGGATGTGTGTCCGAGCTTGGAGATGATTTGAATCTTTCTAAGAATTCGTATTCGAAAAATGGAATAAGAGATTTATGGGTTACTACAGAAGAAACGGCACTGGGGAATAAGACTGATGTCCTTGTCGTACGAAATTCTGCGAACGGCTCTGTGATTGATTATGTGTTCTATCGCGAATCCAAGGTTGTTGAATGGAACAAGAAGTTTAGCGCGGTGCTGGAATTTCTAAAAGATTATGTGGATATTAACGATGTTGAAATCGCTGCACTTGCTGATGGAAAGAGCAGTACAAAAACGCTGAACCGTTCTGATGCAGGCATGCTTCTTGAGAAAGTAAAGACCGGCTTTGAATTTAGTAGTCCTTTGGAAATGCAGGGCGATAACTGGATTATTGCTCCGGCAAATCCCGGTACACTTTAAAGTTTAAGGTTTTTATGTTACATTTCCTTTATGGTTGAATTATTAGCTCCAGCTGGAAATGTTGAATCAATAGACGCTGCAATTGGCGAAGGTGCAGACGCAGTTTACCTGGGACTCAAAAGCTTTAATGCGAGAATGCGAACAACTAATTTTGCATGGAATCAATTTGAAGCTGCTGTTGAGTCCCTGCATCGTTTGAATAAAAAGATTTACGTAACTGTAAATACGGTCTGCGAAGAAAAAGAAACCGAGCGCCTGTACAGATTTTTATCTTATCTCAACGAAATTAAACCTGACGGTCTTATTGTTCAGGACTATGCCATTATGCGCATGGCTCAGGAATTTTTCCCCGATTTGGAATTACATGCCTCTACTCAGATGAACGTAGAAAGTACAAATGCCGTACGTCTTTTGCAGAATAACGGTGTAAAGAGAATGGTACTGGCTCGTGAGCTTGGCTTGAGCGAAATTCAGAAAATTAAGAACGAAACAGGGGCAGAGCTTGAAGTATTTGTTCATGGGGCTTTGTGCGTAAGTGAATCAGGACTTTGTCTTTTTTCAAGCTTCCTTGGAGGAAAATCTGCTAACCGCGGTATGTGTGCTCAGGCTTGCCGTCGTTTTTATACTGCAGAAGTGCCGGGCGGCATTAAGCAGGGATATTATTTTTCACCATGCGATTTACAGCTCATAGATCAGATTCCCGATTTAATCGAAGCCGGAGTAGATTCATTTAAGATTGAAGGGCGAATGAAGAGCGCCGAATATGTTGGCAGTGTTGTAGCCGCATACAGATATGTAATCGATCATTATAAAGAAGATAAAAAAGGAGCAATCGCTACAGGAAAGAGAATCCTTTCTTCGGATTTTGCCCGCACAAAGACAACTTATTGGTATGGATTTGAAAATCTTTCCGACGGCATAGAAAATGCTGCTTCCAAAATATTAAACCCGGATCAGGCAGGCGGAACTGGAATCTATCTTGGAAAAATTGCCGCTACAAAGCCTGCCCCAAAAGAGCTTGTAGAAGCTTACAGAAAAAATGCTGGCGATCAGGCCGATATGAATAAAACTTTCCTTATGGCAAACCTTAAGGGCGGTTCCTATGACCCGGATCCTGGTGATTCAATCAGACTTCATAAAAAGGATGACTCAGGCCGTGTAAGCCATAAAATCCGTTCCGTAGAAGTAGAAGACGACGGTAAACGCTGGATTGATATTCCAGGAGGTTTTTCTAACGGAGACAACGTATATCTTTTACAGATAAAAGCCGGCTCCAAACGTTATTCGCACATTCTCCCGGGCGACCTTGGAAGATACAGAAAGCAGCCAAAGGACGAGCTTCTTCCTATTATGGATATCACTCCTGTTGCAAATAAAGAGCTTTCATATTTCCCGGAAGGCATCTATGCTCAGATTTCTTCCATTCCTGATGTATTTGCAGTACAGGGGCTTAATCCTGTGCGCGTAATCATCGAATACAACTCGGAAACCTCATACGATTTATTGAATCATAAAACTGTTCTTCCGTTCTCTAAAAAACAGATTTATATTTCTCTTGATCCTTTCTGTACTCCAATGCAGGAGGATGATTTATATTCTGAGCTTTTAAAACTCATAGACGACGGATACACTCAGTTTGTAGTAAATAACCTTGCACACATTCAGATGCTCAAAAAGAAAGACGTTCACATGATTGCAGGACCTTATCTTTACACCTTTAACAGATGGGCTGTTTCATGGCTCGAAAATCAGAACATCGGTTCATTTATCATGCCTTATGAAAATTCAAGAAAGAACCTTGAAGCAACCTTTGATGAAAATGTACGTGCCAGAGTTTTAGTTCCTGTTTTTGCATATCCTGCTTTATTCAGAATGCGATTCAAGCTTCCTTCTGATTATGACTTTACATATTTCGAAGACAAGGAAGAAGAGGTGTTCAAGGTAAACTCAACAAAGGACGGTTCCTTTGTAATGCCCGAACAGCCTTTCTGTATTGCCGATAAAGTAAAGTTCATTACCTCAGCAGGCTTTAAACGCCTTTTGATTGACTTTTCAAAAACTAAAGTTACAAGAAGCCAGATTAAGGCAATCAGTACATCAATGGCTAAAGGTCAGCCGCTGCCGGATATTTCCCGATTCAACTGGAAGGATGGATTTTATTCTCCACAGCAGATCGAAGAATATAAAGCAGCAAATGAAAGAGCCGCGGCCAGAGCCGGCAAAAAGAACTTTTACAAGTCCAGCCGCGGCAAGAAGAAATAACAGGAATCTGTACTATCAGAAAACCGCTTCTTCTTTTTCCTGACCTTCAGTAATTACTTTTGTTTCATCTGCTGTCTCTTCTTCGGGAACCGAATAGCCGTCCGCTTTAGCGTAGGCAGAGTCAAGGCTCTCTTTAGCTTTTTCAATTGAGTACTCTTTTCGTATTTCCTTTGATCCTTCAGCTTTAGTACCTTCCTCGGCGTTCGCTTTGGGCTTATACTCGCAGTGTTCTGCTACAACAATAATCTTACTTTGATTCTTGCCGTCGTTGTCTTTCCAGCGATTCTGTTTAAGCCTGCCAACAACGCGTACACCACGACCCTTGATTGTGTTCTTTTCACAAATCTCAGCCATCTTTCCATAAGCTTCAACATCAAAGAATGAAACTTCCTCAGAGAAATCACCATTTGAACTCTTAGTAAATCTGTTCACAGCCATTGGAAACTTGCATACCTTAAAACCTTTGGCAGGTTCAGAAAGTTCCCCCTGGCGAACAACATTACCTTCAAGAATAATTGAGTTTAACTGATTCATACAAAACCCCGTTAAAAATAAAATTTTCGTGCCCGGCCGAACACCGTAAAGCAAAAAAGCCTTACGGTATATATATTGTTTTTTTTGTGAAAAATCGGACCATTTTTGAGAAAAATTTTTAAAAAAATTTGAAAAAAAGTGCAAAAAAAATAGAAAAAACAGGGATTTTTAAAAGAAAAACAAATTAGACGTTACTTACAAGACGGATGATGTAAAGTTCAACATATTCTGTAAGGGCTTTTTCTTCGCCGATTTTCTGCATGTTCGGAGTCTTTACCAAAGCTTCTGCGAGGTTTTGAACGCGTTCCTTTGTAAACGACTGTGCAGAAAGAGTGCGGCAAACCCTTCTTGTATAATCGCGGATGAGTGAGTTTACGTCTTCTGTAAGAGCCAGGTTTGCGTCTTTTGTGATTAATTTATTCCACTGCTTTGTAAGGAAGTTTAATTCGCGGTCCAGAGTTGAACCTTCAGGAATAAAGTCTTCTGCGAGGGCTTTAGCCTGGTCTGCAAGTGCTTCTTCACGGGATTTATGGCGCTTAACAACCTGTTCTTCATTTTCAGGCTGAACGGTAACCTGAGTCTGCTGTGCCTGTGATGATTTTGCTTTTTTCTTAGCTCTGAACAAGCTTATAATCCATGAGATAACAGGGATTGTGTAGAAGAACGGTAAATCCATTCTTGCCTTAGACATTACTGAATCTCTAGTAAGGATAAGAAGCTCGCTGTAAGATCTTAAGTGACCGTCTACAAATGGCTGGAAGCCTGCAATAGAAAGGTCTTCGTTCTTTTCGAGCGAAAGCATCATCATAAAATTTGCATTGAGCATTGCATATAAAACCGGAGAATTTTTTTCTACCTGATCTTCAAGAGTCTTTTCGAATTTATTGTCGTCTGTCATTTCCGGAAGCTTGTCGTAATCCAGAAGGGCAGTGTACCATCTTTTTACAAGATTATCTTCGATTGAATCGTGGGCTTCGTTACAGAGGCGTACAACAAGAGGAAGCGCATTCTTTTTGTAAACATAGTATCTTGTTCCAGAAGCAACTTTAAATACAACAAGCTCAGGAAGTTCATTCTGTTTGCCGTTGGAAGAAAGGCTCTGGAGAGTATTCTTTAAATCTTCTTCGCTGTACTGTCCGTATAAAAGCTTTCCGTTATTATCATGGAATTTTAAAATCTGATTCATCGAGAAGAAGTAAGGTGATTTACCAAGCTGATTTTTCAATTCCTTAAGTGCATCTTCGCGTTTTTTATTAGACTGGAATTTCTGCTTTAAGTAAGTACTGTGGATTTCCGAAATCTGAATAGCCTGAAGAATGTTTGTATCTTCACCGGTTCTATCCTGAATCTTTTCAAAATCCTGGCGGATATAATAGCAGAGCTGGTTCCACATGTAGTAGTCGTCGCCTTCTGTTACATCAACAAAGCCTTCGTGTGGAGTATCAATAAAATGACTGTAGAAATTTTTAATTGTAATTTCCTTTGAAGGATTAGATGAACGAAGCTTTTTCAAAAAGTAATCGTGATATTCATCCTTTTTACAAAGGCGGATAATTTTCTTTTGAGAAGATTCCAGCAGGAGCTTTATTGGAACACATGAAGGAAGAAGCAGGGAAGGGATTTCCTTTGCAAAAACAAGCACATAAAGATAAGGAGTTTTTAAATCCTGCTTTGTAAGGCATTCGATGATGTACTGTTCAGCCTGTTTTCTTTCTATTACATGAGTTGGGAATTTCTTTGGAAGGTCATGCTCAATAGGGTAAGAGATTGCTTCGTTTTTAATAATCTCTTTGTACTGGTTAGCATATTTAACTGCAAAGTAAGTAACAGAAACAATCATCTTTTTGTTTCCGTTTGGAATTAATGCTGCCAGATGCTTCTGTTCAAGCCCTGCCAATTCTGCATTTACAGTGTTAGAAGGGTCCCCAAGATATTTTACTAAATCCGGTGTTTCTTCAACATGATGTTCTGCATATTTTTTGATAAATTGACAAAACTCTCTTAAATCAATAAAAGGAGATTTCTGCTTTTCGGCATAGAATCTGATAATTGAACTTAAATTTGCACTGGTAGTCATACTGTATAATTTTACACCATAAATTCAAAATTAACTAGTCTACTACCAGTGAAAATTTTTTATTTTGAAACTTCAATGTTTCCAACGTCCGTAGTGATGTTCAGCTTTTTATTTGAATCAGCATCCTGGCGGTATTTTCTTGCGTGTCTTTTTCCAAGATATCTGATGTTTCCGATGTCGGAAGAAATGCGAACACTCATGTTGTCAATGTCTTTAACGTTTTCAAGCTCAATGTTACCTACGTCAGAGTCGATTGTAGCATCTTCAAAACCAACGTCCTTCATAAAAATTCTTCCAACATCATTATGAAGCTCAAGGTTTTCAATGTTCAGATTTTCTACAACAACCTGGCAGATATCACCCTTAATGGTCAAATCCTTAATCATATCCTCGGAAGTAACAGTGAGAATAAGCTTACATTTAGAGTTTCCTGTGTTGAATTTAAAGGAAGGTTTTTCCTGAGTAACATCAATTTTTCCGTCCTTTACGTTCACAATAGGAGTAAGTGTTTTTCTATTGCAATCATAAGAAAGCTTGTTTTCTTCTCCCTTTTCAATTCTGATGTCCATAATCTGAACTTCAATGTTTATTTCGCTGGCAGATTCAAGAGTAATTTCATCTGAAAATTCCCCTCTTTCTTCCATAAAATCATCCTTATCAGAATCGTGGAAATTAAAGTGGAAAGGACGCTCCACAAACTTAAACGGATTTGAAGAACCGGTATGCTTATGTACACCGTAAATAATTCCTGCAATTGTAATAATCCCAAGAATTGTAAGATAAATAGTCTTTTTCATATAAAGCCTCGTTTATTTTATTAACCTGTTATTCTTCTGTGCTGAAGCAGTTTCTCAAAATTGAATTAACAACACCCGCAATAGGCCAGATAATCCATGTGATTTTCCAGTTGAAAGTAAGGAAGCTGATCAAAAGATAAACACATGTAATTGTAGGCCAGTATACTTCCATAATTGTTCTTTGTGTTTTATTTTTATATTCAGGTTCTTTTGTAAAATGTTCTCTCAAATATTCTCCTCCAATTGTGTTATTGCCGTTCAAAGAAAGAATTCTGTTATACATTCTCATTGTCTTTTTAGAAAAGATGATTAAGCCAACGCC
Source organism: Treponema sp. (assembly GCA_017962965.1). Taxonomy (GTDB): domain Bacteria; phylum Spirochaetota; class Spirochaetia; order Treponematales; family Treponemataceae; genus Treponema_D. The sequence goes on from JAGCUI010000013.1 coordinate 18,371, forward strand.
TGCTCCAATAAAGTAAAAAAGGAGTACAGGAGATATTTCGCTCCAGAAGGGTGATTTATCCATGAGGATTGGAGGAAGGAAGCAGAGTACGATTAAAGCAATTCCAACCGGATGTAAAACACTGTAAGCAGGAGTAAATGCTTTTTTCATCTGTGAAACATTTTTTGTTGTTTCTGCACTTATAGAGCATCTTTCGTATTCAAGATATCTGTATGCCTCGAGAACATGTGATGAAGTTACCATAAGAATGATTCCGATAGCAATGTTGATGAAAAGACCTGCAGCTCCCCATCTGTCATCAAAACTGAATGCATTCCAGAGGATTGGTGGAGTAGAACAGGTGATAAAAAAGAATACACCGATTGCCCTTAAGATGATGCTTGTTCTTTTTGCCTTGATGTATCCGTTGATTTCTTCACCGTCTATCTGCTTTACTTCTGAGTGTGAGTTATCGTTGATGATTTTATCAATTCCAAGTGTCTGAGCTACTTCATCAAGATTTCCGAATTCAGAAATTACAGTTGCTACAGCTTCGTTTTCAGATTTTCCTTCGCGTCTGAGCTCTGTGTATTTATCTTCCATCATCTGAAGAAGTTCGTTTTTTGCCTTTAAGATTTCAGGTCTGTTTGGTAAGTCCCTGAACATTGATTCAAGATAATTTTTTATAGTTTCCATAGTTTTCTCCTATAAGTTTTCTAAAGTTATTTTTGTATGAATGATTCAACAACATCCTTTGTTATAAACCATTCCTCGCATTTCTCTTTGTAATACTCTTTTCCCGTATCAGTTATTTTGTAGTAGGTTCGGCGTTTCCCGTTCTCAGCGTCCTGAGAAAAAGATTCCACATAACCGTTGTTTTCCATGCGTGTAAAAGCTGAATAAAGGGTTGTTTCCTTTATGACGTATTTTCCGTCCGTCAGCATTTTTATCTGCCTGGAAATATCATAACCGTACGAAGGCTTGTCCAAGAGCAGGAAGAGAATCATTGTGTCGTTATAGCCTCGTATAACATCACTACTGATTTCCAGCATATTATCCTCCGTCTGTCGTTGCTACGTGTGTCGTACTACGTCTGACGTAGTAAAATATAATACTAGATTGTTAATCTGTCAAGTGGTATTATAAAAATATGTTAACTTCTAATCGTATTAAAAATCTGCACCCATATGTACCGGGAGAGCAGCCAAAAGACCGCGTTTACATCAAGTTAAATGCGAATGAAAATCCGTATGCACCAAGCCCTGCAGTTAGAAAGGCTGTATTGAATTTTGTGAAGAAGACCCCTATAAAGATGGCTTTATATCCGGATCCTGATTCACTTGAATTACACGAAAAGATTGCAGGCATGCTCAATAAAACAGGCGGAGTTCTGTGCCGTGCAAAGGTAAATGGAAAGGATGTAAGCCCTGCTCCAGAGGATAAAATTCCTTTTACGGTTACCCCTGATATGATTTATACAGGAAACAGAAGCGATGAAGTTTTGTCTTTTGTTTTCTACGCATTTTTTGATTCTTCAAAGAAGTTTGTAATGCCTGAATTTACCTACAGCTTTTATCCGGTGTATGCAGGCTTTTATGATATTCCAATGGATACAATTCCTCTTAAAAAGGACTGGACCCTTGATACAGATGCAATGTTAGAGCATGCTGCAAAAAACAAGGGCGGAATTATCTTTGCAAATCCTAATGCACCTACAGGACTTGGCCTTACAAGAGAACAGGTTCGTTCAATGCTTTTAAAAGCTGATAAGGATGAAATCTTTATTGTTGACGAAGCCTATGTTGATTTTGGCGGTGAATCATGCATCCCTCTCCTTAAAGAATTTAATAATCTTGTGATTGTCCGAACCTTCAGTAAGAGTCTTTGCGGGGCCGGCCAGAGACTTGGTTATATTGTTGCTTCTAAAGAGCTTATTGATATTGTTACAACTGTAAAAAATAGTGTTAATCACTTTCCGATTGATGCACTTGCACAGGTGAGCGGAAAAGCAGCCTGCGAAAACGTTCAGTACTATGTTGAATGCTCAAAAAAAGTTGTTGAAGAAAGGGAAAAATTCTATAACTTTTTGGTTCAAAATGGTTTTTATGTATTGAAGAGCCAGACAAATTTCCTTTTTGTTAAAAAAGAGGGACTTTCGGGCGATGATTTTTACAAAAGAATTAAGACCGAAGGAATCCTTATAAGGCATTTTAATACACCTGGAATTCAGGATTTTGTAAGAATTACAATCGGTTCTAAAGACCAAATGGAAATGCTTAAAAAAGCAATTGTAAAAACAATTCTGTAGAATAAGGCACAGACAGGAATAACAGAAAAAGAGGTTTATATGAAATTTTTAGTACTTAGCGATTTACACGGAGCAGATAAAAATCTTGATTTACTTGATTCAGAGTTTAAAAACGCTGATGCAGTTATTTTTGCAGGTGATTTTTCAGAATGCTTTAAGCCAAAAACAGGTAAGGTTTCCATGAAAAAGCTCTGCGAAAAGCATGATACAATTTTTGCTGTTCTTGGAAACTGTGATCCTGAATCTTACATCGAAGACATGGAAGAAAACGACATAAGCATAGAACGTTCAATTGTTTTCCACGAAGGAATTGCTTTGTGCGGAAGCGGCGGTGGAGAAATCTTTACTAAAAAAACAGAGTTTGAGCGAACCCGCGAAGAGCTTCAGAGTGATTTTGATATAGTTGATACTTCTGTTGAACAGAGCGGAAATACAGACTTATGGAAGAGCATGATTTTAGTAAGTCACAATCCTCCGTTAGGAGAAATTGTTGATAAGGTAAACGAGCAGGTTCATCCGGGAAGCCCTGTATTTACAGATTATATAAATAAAAATCAGCCGATTGCCGTAATCTGCGGACACGTTCACGAAGGACGCGGAGTTGAAAAATTCGGACAGACTTATGTAATTAATCCGGGAGCCCTTGCAGACGGTTTTTATGCATGGCTCGAAGTTAGTAAGGATAAGGACGGCAACTGGAGGGCAAGTGAACCTGAATTAAAAAAGCTTTAATTTGAATTACGGTTTTGTACCAGGGGGAATTGTATGAAAAAGATTTTTACTGTTTTAGTTTTTTTAATTTGTTTTGCCTCATTTGCAGAAGAAAATTTTAAGGCACTTGATTTTGTTGTTTTGCCAAAGGGAACTTATGTTCAGGGAAATGAAACAGAATCCTTTCCTGTAGAAAGAGAAGTAAAATCATTCAGCATAAATAAATACGAAACAACTTACGGCTTATGGTATGAAGTAAGACTTAAGGCAGAAGCCAGAGGCTATGTTTTCCAGAATCCGGGACAGCCTGGTTCGGGCGGAAAAAGAGGGGTTGCAGCAGATGATTTTAATTCATTTCAGCCTGTAACAAATGTTACCTGGTACGACGTAATTGTATGGCTCAACGCTTTAAGTGAAATTTACGGACAGACTCCATGCTACAAATACAAGGGAAAGGTTTTAAAAGATTCAACAGATACTGCAGCCTGCGACCTTGCCGTATGCGACTGGAAGGCTAACGGTTACAGACTCCCTTCCGAAGCAGAATGGGAATATGCCTCACGCTATAAGAAAAAGGGATTTGCCCCAAGCGATAAAATAAGCGGACAAAGCACAAACAGCACCTCAGACGGATTAAGATATGCATGGACAAGCAAGAACGCAACAGGAACAAGAGTTGTTGGTACTGCAGGTCTTCCTTTTAATCCGAATGTAGTTTCTCAAAGCGGAACAGGTAATGCAAACGAAGCAGGACTTTTTGATATGAGCGGAAACGTCCTTGAATACTGCTGGGACTGGCTTTCAAACTATGACGAAAAAAAGCCATACGGTCCTGATGTAGGAAACGAAAGAGTAAGCCGCGGTGGAAGCTGGTCTGATTATACACCGTTTAATTATACAGGAATAAGATACAGCTTTGACCCGAATGAATGTTACAATTACATGGGCTTTAGAATCTGTTCCACAGTATTTCCAAAAAACTAAAACACACGGAAAGTAATTTTTATGAATTTAAGCGCTTTAAATAAAATCCAGGATGTAATGGAAGCAGCCGTAAAAGAAAATCAGGTGGCTGGTGTAAATGTTTTAATCTGTCAGGATAATCAGGAAAAGGCATATTTTCAGAGCGGAATGGCAGATATAAAAAATAAAAAGCCTTTTAAACGCGATACAATCTGTCGTCTTTATTCCATGACTAAGCCTGTTACAGCCGTTGCTGCAATGATTCTTTTGGAAAACGGAAAGCTTGATCTTGCAGAAGAGGTTAGTAAGTATCTTCCTTTGTATAAGGATTTAATGGTTTGTACACAAGGTGGAAGAAATGCAAAGCCTGTAAAATCAACTCGTCCTCTTTTAGTGCAGGACCTTTTGAATATGACAAGCGGATACGGTTACGGAGCTTACGAAAAAGACAGCATTTATGGCGAGCTTTTAACCGGAGATTTGATTCAGGAGCTTAATAAGGACAGTCTTGGGCCTGGTAAAATTACAACACGCGATGTGGCAGACCGCCTTGCAAAAATCCCTGTTATGTTTGAACCTGGAACCGGCTATAATTACGGCCTTTCTGCAGACATTATGGGAGCCCTAATCGAAGAAATTTCGGGGCAGAAGTTCAGCGAGTTCTTAAAAAAGAACATCCTTTCGCCCCTCAAAATGGCAGATACAGACTTTTTTGTTCCAAAGGAAAAACAGAACAGGCTTTCGAACGTTTACAAGGTAAGCTCTGCAAAAGCCATGGAGCTGTTCGAAAGCCCGAATCTTGGCATTCAGCCTTTTATGGATCACTCTCCTTCTTTCGAAAGCGGTGGGGCAGGACTATGTTCAAGCATAGACGACTACATGAAATTTACAAACATGCTCTGTAACCGCGGAGAAATAGACGGTGTAAGAATCTTAAAGCCAAAGACCGTAGAGTATCTTTCTACAGCAGTATTAACTCCATATTTACAGAACAAGTTCGACGAAAGAATGCCTCACTTAAGCGGCTACACTTACTGCAATTACATGAGGGTTGCAATCAACAAAGGTGCATGCAGGGCCGTAACAGAAAACAATGAATTTGGCTGGGACGGATGGCTTGGTCCTTACATGTCCGTTGATTTAAAAAATCATCTTTCGATTGTAATGCTCATGCAAAGAACTGATTCAGGAACGTGGGAATTAACTCGCAAAATTAAAAATATAGTATATACTTCTTTATAGAGGTATTTTATGACAGCTTTATACATTGTTTTAGGAATTGTTTTATTCATTCTCATTGTATGCTTTTTTGGCGGTAATTATCTTGTTTCCTTTTCCCTGGACCGCGAAAGTAAATTCAATCTTGAAGCAAAGGCAAAGAGGGAAGGCTGGCAGGTTAAAAGACCTGATTATTCCAAGGAAGAAGCTTTCTTAAAAAACGACACAATTGTTGAACATATTTTTTCACGCGACGGATTTAAACTCACAGCTTATTATGCAGACTGCAAGAAAAAAACAAATAAATTCGTACTTTTGATTCACGGCTACGGCGGTATCCCGGAAGAGATGGTTCCTTTTGCACGCCACTATTTGGAAAAGGGATTTAACTGTCTTATTCCTGTTATGCGCGCTCATGGAATCAGTGAGGGCCGATATATGGGAATGGGTGCCCTTGAAAAATTTGATATGTTTTTGTGGCTGGACTTTATCTGCAAAAAAAATCCTGATGCAGAAATTTTACTTCACGGAGTTTCCATGGGTGGTGCCACAGTTATGATGATGAGCGGTATGAATCTTCCACCTAATGTAAAGGTTGCCGTTGAAGACTGCGGATACACAAGCATTCACGATATTTTTTCTAATAAATTAAAAACACTTTTCCATCTTCCTTCTTTTCCTATGATTCAGATGGCTTCTTTGGTTTCAAGGATGAGGGCAGGCTACAGCTTTAGTAAGGGTAACAGTCTTAAGTCGGTTTCCAAAGCAAAGATTCCCATGGTATTTATTCACGGCCAGGATGACGGCTTTATTCCGGTAGAGATGGTAGATAAGGTTTACAATGCATGTCCTACAGATAAAACAAAGCTTGTTGTTCCTGGTGCAAACCACATAAAATCCCTTTCAACTGCTCCTGTTGATTACTGGAACACAGTTGATAACTTTATAAAAAAATACATTTAAGGTTTTGGGATTTTAGCTGTTGTAGGCCTTTTTTTCCTGAGCCTTTAGTCTCTTTGTTTCTTTACGAACATTTTTTCTCTGCTTGCGCGAAAGTTTTTTAAATTTTCTTACCTGGCTTGAATTTCTTTCGTTAATGCTTAAGAACCACCAGCAGATAAAGACTGAACCAAGACATAAGAGACTTGCAATAATTACAGGCCAATACCAGCTCAAGGTTTCAAAAGGAAGCTTGAAGTTCATTCCAAAGAAACTTGTTACAAAGGTTGGCGCCATCATTACAAGGTTGATGATTGCAAGTTTCTTCATTACAACGTTCAGGTTGTTTGAAGCAACGGAATTGAAGGCGTCCATAACTCCAAAAAGGATGTTTGAATAAGTGTCGGCCATTTCAATTGCCTGGCGGTTATCAATCTTTACGCCTTCTACAAAGTCGATGTCTTCTTCGTCAAATTTGATGAGCTTTGTTGTACGCATTTTTTCCAGAAGAAGTGAATTTGATTTTAAAGAGCTTGTAAAAGAAACCAGGGATTTTTCGAGTCCGAGCAGGAGCATGATTTCCTGATTTTCAATTTCCAGCTTCATCTCATTCTGAATGCTTGTACTTCGTCTGTTAATCTCTTTAAGGTAGCGCAGGAAATTCAAGTTTGCCCTGTTCATAATCTGAACAATAAAAGAAGGAAAGTCTGTGAGCCTTACGTTTCTTACTCTGTTTGCTCCAAAGTCCTTTAATACTTCGCTGTCTGTCCAGCAGATTGTGATGATTTTTTTACCCTTGATTACAATACCGATTGGTACCGTAAAATATGGAGTTTCTGCTGCAGGATCGTAAACCGGAACTCGCACGATTGTAAGGATATAACCTTCACCGTCTTCCATACGAGAAAGTTCGTCCGGGTCGAGGATATCGAGAATGTGGTCCTGTTCGATTTTGTATTCTTCCTGAAGTTCAGTTGTTTCGTCGCGGGTAACATTTCTTGCATCAACCCAAAGCGGACGAGACGGCTGGATATCTTCTTTCTTTACCTTTACGATTTGGCCTTCAATTTGCTGCCAGTAAGTAATCATAATTTGCCCCAATAAAAAATTAAATTTAAATGAATTTAAATCCTTGATTTTAAAATCATCCTTAAAAAATGAGGCCGCTTAATACTAAAAAAACTGATTAGAAAATAGAGATTAAGAGGCTTCTTTTGAGATTTAATGAACGTATGGGATAACTCGACCCGCCTTCCATAAAGGAGCCTCCTGAATAAAAAATTAATACATCAAACTGATAAAAACATTCTAACACAAAGAAAAAAAAGAGAAAAGTAGATTTTTTTAAAGTTTTTTTAAACTTTTTTTGTTAAAAATGGTCCGAAATCGCATGTAATTGCAATAAATAATGCATGGAATATAAATACAAATTTAAACTCACAGCCGGCTACTGCCTGCGTAACGGTATTGCGGTGTTGGAACAGAATGGTGCTTCAATAAAATTCCTGATTCGTAATTTAGATGATGAGTTATTGAAAGAAAAAGTAAGAAATGCCTTTTGCAGTTATATTCGCTTTGTGAATTTGCAACGCGATTGTGGTCGTGATTTTAAGCGTGTTCCTAAGGTTGAATTCATTGGAGGAAACTTTGAACAGGTGAAAAAAGCTGTAGTTTAGGAGGAGAAGGAGAAAAGTGTATGACGGGAAAAGTACAGAAAAAAGGTTTAAAAAGGGGAAGCTTTTTGCGTTTGTTTGGGCGTGCTTGTGTATCTTCGGATGTTACGACTGCACAAGTAAACCTTACTGGTTTGGAAGTGGAAGAAGTTATGCCAAAGAATTTCGTTCGGAAGACTTCGGTGGATTTATATTGTGGTCAAAAAATAGAACGGATAATACCAGTGAAACTAAAAGACGAACGGCACAAATATGTAAGAAGGAACTTGATATTCCTGTTCCCTACACAATAGACGGATTTCTGGATGTTCAGGCGGATTCGAAGGACGAGAAATTGTTTTTTGAATACGAGTTTGAAAATTCGGGTAAGAAAGATGTTTGTGAATTTGTGGTTGTTTTTTATGTGCTTGATGAAAATGGGGAACCTCCTCTGCAGGGTCGGAACTTTGTGGTTCTGACGGTACAGGAGGAGGTTCCTGCTGGCGGTATTCTGAGCGGTCGGATAGACGTTTCAGATTGGGTTTGTTTTGAAAGTGACAAAGAATACGTTACAGACTTTTTGTTTGTAAGCAAAATAGTTTATAACGACGGTTCTTCGTGGATCGATGACACAGGTCTGTTTGTTTGAACTATTAAAATCTTTTGGGTTTTGTTAGCCTTAGTCCAGACAACTGTCCAGGTCTGCTTCGATTTTGGCACGATCTAAATGTTGTCCGATGATTACGAGTTTAATCATGCGGTCTCCAACTTTTTCGTCCCAGTCACGCTTCATTTCTGGTTCTTGAGCAAGTACACGTTTTTGTTCTTCTGGAGGACATGAAGCAAGCCAGTTGCCCGAGTAACCAGCCTGAATCTGGCGGCCGGAAGTTTCGAGAACAACTGCCATGTCGTCTTCATCGCTGAACCAGACTACACCCTTTGAGCGGATGATGTTTCTTGGCCATACAGATGCAAAAGAATCAAGTCTTTCGCGATTGAATGGTCGGCGTCTGTAGTAAACAAAGGAACCGATTCCGTATTCGTCTTCTGATTCACCTTCGTGTTTATGTTCGTGGTGATGGTGTTCATGATGGTGATGTTCGTGACCTTCATCATGGTCTTCGTGATCGTGGTGTTCGTCGTGTTCATCATGGTCGTGATCATCATCATCTTCTTCGTGTTCGTGCTTTTCGTGTTCTTCGAGTGCTTTTACCCAGCCGGCAGAAGAATAAACAGTCTCGAAATCAAAACGGTCTGTACCGATAACATCTTCTACAGGAACGTCACAGCGGGTTGTTTCAATTACTTTTACAACAGGCTGAATCTTATTTATAACTGCACGAACTTTTTTCATCTGTTCGTCTGTTACAAGGTCGCGCTTATTAACAATGAGGGTAGAGCAGAATTCAATCTGCTGGATCAAGAGGGATTCAATATCTTCTTCTTCGATGTCTTTTTTAAGAAGAGCGTTTCCTTCGTCAAATTCTTCTACAAGGCGAGAAGCATCTACAACACCAACAACGTTATCAAGCTTTCCGCATTCAATCTGTTCAATTGCCTGAGCAATAGGAAGAGGTTCACAAACGCCGGAAGCTTCAATCATGATGTAATCAAATTTTCCGGTTTTCATTAAATCTTCTATCTGATTAACCATATCTGATTTTTTTGTACAGCAGATACATCCGTTTGTAAGAGGAACAATTGAGCTTGAATCTTCAATCTTTGCTTCCTTAGAAATAATGCGTTCATCAACGTTTACTTCGCCAATATCATTTACAATTACGGCAACCTTATATCCTTTCTGATTTGTAAGGACACGGTTTAATAAAGTTGTTTTTCCCGCTCCAAGATAACCGCAGAGCAGTGTGATTGGGATTTTTGTTTTAGACATATATTTACTCCAAAAATGATTTACTTTAAGGCTTTGCAATTTTTGTTTTTTTGCAGAGTTTATATCAAATATAATAAATTTTAATCTAAAAGTATAGAATCACAGGGAATGGAAAGGGAAATAAAAAGGCATGGGGGTTTTAAAGTTTGATATAAAACAAATTATTATATTTAAATATATTGCTTTTATTTTGTAAAAATGTTAAATCTACTTTCGAGGTAGGTATATGAAGAGAATTATTACTATTCAGGATATTTCATGTGTGGGAAAATGCTCGCTTACTGTAGCACTTCCAATTATTTCTGCAATGGGGGTTGAAGCTTGTGTTTTACCAACAGCAGTTCTTTCAACTCATACAGCTTTTAAAGGTTTTACATTCAGGGATTTAACCAGCGATATTCAGCCTATCTGTGACCACTGGAAACAGGAAAAAATCCACTTTGATGCAATTTATACAGGTTATCTTGGTTCTTTTGAACAGCTCGACCTTATGCATAAATTAATTTCTGACTTTGGCGGAAAGGATACTTTGACAATCGTAGACCCATGTATGGCAGATAACGGAAAGCTTTATCCGGGTTTTACACAGGAATTTGCTTTTGCTATGGCTAAACTTTGCGGCAAGGCTGATGTAATAGTTCCAAATCTTACAGAAGCAAGCTTTATGCTCGGAATTGAATATAAGGCTAACGGCTACGATGAAGATTATATTAAAGGTATTCTTAAAGACCTTGTTAAGCTTGGTGCTAAAAAGGTTGTTCTTAAGGGTGTTGAATTTGAAGAAGACCAGAAGGATTTAAAAGGCGTTAAGGGCAAGATTGGTATTGCTTCTTATGATGCACAGACTGATGAATTTAAATGGTACTTCCACGAAAAATGTCCTCAGAGCTTCCACGGAACAGGTGACATTTTTGCAAGCGTTTTAACCGGTGCTTTGATGCGCGGAAAAACTCTTGAACAGTCTTATTCACTTGCGGCAGATTATGTTGTTCAGTCTATTAAAGAAACATTGAGCCACAAGGATTACAACTGGTACGGCGTAGACTTTGAAGCTGCAATGCCTTATCTGATTAAAAGAATAAACTAGATTAATAATCTGAATTATAGATTGTTTAAAAAAAAGGAAGCCCCTGCGGTAAAGAAAGAACATTTTCCGCAGGGGCTTTTTATATGTTCAAAAACTTTTATTTGAACTGGGTATTTTTAACAACCTTTTCGGACATCTTCTTTATTTCTTCGAACATATCCTTTTTTAATTCAAAGCTCAAAGCATATACGTGGTCAGGATCTGATTTGTTTGCAGGGTCCGGGAAGTATACGAAATCCTGATATGTGTATTGTTCATAATTGTATGGAGCTCCGTCGAATGGAGAAACTTCATTTAAGAACTGATTCCAGTTATTCTTTGTCTTTTTAACAGCGCTGTCTGCAGGCTTGTTGATTCTCTTGATGAAGATTGCCTTGTAGTCCGGGCTGTTGGAAGCTGTATAAATTGAAAGAGATCTGTTTTCAATCTGGAGCTTTCCGTTTTTTGTTGTGAATGAGTTTGTTACGCTTACCTTTGTTTCATCGGTTGCCTTGATTACAGTTGGAGGAAGATTTGTAGAAATATCTCCAATGCTGAATTTCAAATGCTTTCTGTCGTATTCAACAGTGATGTCTTTAAGGAAGTCCGGAAGCTTTCCTGTAACACTTTCAGGAAGGTCGCGGAATTCTTTCCAGTTCTTTAATTTTGCATTGTAGCTTGTATAAACAAAGTCCAGAGCAAATTCAATGTCGTGGCAGGTTTCGCAGTATGCAGTAGATCTTGAGCATGTGTCGTAAACCATGAATACACCGTCCGGCATTGGAAGTGCATAACAGATGAGAACTGAATCTGCAAAGTTAATATCAAAGTAGCTTGCTGTCCATGTTCTTCCAAAGAAGTCCACATGCTGTTCGACCTTTGTCGGCTCTCCAAGCGATTTGATTGTTACATTTTCACCTGCTACTGTTCTATAAATACCGTTTCCTTCGAGAACATAATCAACATAAATCTTTGGATTTTTAAGAAGCTCTTCCAGAGACATTGAATCCGGTTTTACAACCTTTGCAAGAACGTAGCCGAGTAAAGAGCAGTAATCGATGTAGCCGTTGTCATCAAGGTCGAAGGATTTTGTGTTTGTTCCGCCGTAAGACCATACGTTTGATTCATTAAGATAAATTACATAAGGGAAGTCTGTTGTGTAAGAATGATAGAACATTTCTGCATTTCCCTTGGATTTATCAAAGCTCTTTGGTGAAGTAGGAGAATAATCCTTAGACATAATTTCTACAACATCAATAATGCTCTTTTTATAAGCCTGAGTTAAAGTCTTATGAAGCTCAGGATATTTCATTGGAAGCTTGATTGTATATTTAAAGTTGTGATACTGCTTTTTGTTCAAAATGTTTGGAAGGCGATAGTAGAAAACTGAATCAATTACACCGATTCCGTCCTTTCCTGTATCAATTTCTGCAATAGGGAGGGCGTAGTTCAAGTTTTCGTTCTGGCTTTTCATTGTAACAATACCAATTACTTCACCCTTATCGTTGATTAAAGGACCACCTGAGTTTCCAGGACTTGCAGCTGCAGAGAAACGAAGCCATTTCCATTCACCGTTGCGGTCTTCATCTGTTTCACTTGTTAAAATACCGTTACGGATAATAACTCCGTCTCCAAGTGCATTTCCTACAGAGAAGATGTTTGAATTCATTTCGTATTTTTTGGAAACAGAAAGTCCCTGTCCTTCCTGCTGCTTATATGTTGGAACAGAGAAGCTGATAAAATCACGTCTGTTAGAAAGAGTAATGATTTCATCAACAGGATAAGTTTTTCCCGAAGAGTCGCGGATAAAGTACTTATTCTGGATTGTGTCTCCATATAAAGCAAAAACATGGGAAGCAGAGTAAAAATATCCGTCTGTTAAGAGGAATGCAGTTCCAATAGACATGTATTTATCATTTCTAACGTTAAAAGGAAGTCTGTCGAAAGGAAGTTCATCGTTATATTCGATTTTTGTATCCTCTGTTTTTTCAACAACAACTTCAAAAACAGCATTAGTTACTTTTTTGATAGTATCTGTGTCCAGAACTGACTGTGCAAAGGCAGTTGCGGCCAGAGTTACCAAAGCAACCATAATACTAAGGATTTTTTTCATAAGAATCTCCGTTTTTTTTGATATGAATTTTATTTTACTATATATAGAAAAAGTTATCTACTCAAAAAAAGTTACTCTGAGATTGAAATTATCAGTTATAAATTATATTCTGAGATTATGAAGAAGATTGAAATTCTTGATTCAACATTAAGAGACGGTGCTCAGGGCGAAGGAATAAGTTTTTCTCTGCAGGATAAGATTCATATCTGTCAGGCATTGGATGAACTTGGAGTAGCTTATATAGAAGCGGGAAACCCTGGAAGTAATCCCAAGGATGCTGAATTTTTTAAAGAAATGAAAAAGGTTAGTCTCAAAAATGCAAAGCTCTGTGCTTTTGGTTCTACAAGGCGCAAGAATGTAAAATGCAGCGACGATGCAAACCTTAAAAGTCTTCTTGATGCAAAAACTGAATGCGTTGTAATTTTTGGAAAAAGCTGGACATTCCAGGTAACTGATATTTTAAAGACAACACTTAAAGAAAACCTTTTGATGATTAAAGAGTCGTGCGAATATTTACGCAAAAAAGGAAGAAAGGTTATTTACGACGCAGAGCATTTTTTTACTGCCTGGAAGGAAGATAAAGAATACGCATTAAAAACTCTGGAAGCAGCAATGGAAGGCGGAGCAGAAGTTCTCTGTTTGTGCGAAACAAAGGGTGGCTTTTTACTTGATGAATGCCGCCAGGCTGTAAAGGATGTTGTAAGTCTTTTTGGAACTAAGGTAAAAATCGGTATTCATACTCATAACGACTGCGGTCTTGCTGTTGCAAATTCCTTGATTGCTGTTCAGGAGGGTGCGTGCCACGTTCAAGGTGTACTTTTAGGCTTTGGAGAGCGAACCGGTAATGCAAATCTTTCTACTATAATTCCGGACCTTCAGCTTAAGATGAATTATGAATGTATCCCTCAGGAGAACATTAAAAAGCTTACATCAATTTGTAAACGTGTTGCAGAATATACAAACATCAGTTTGAATGCGCAGTCTCCTTATGTTGGAATAAACGCCTTTGCTCATAAGGCCGGCATGCACATAGATGCAGTTTTAAAAAATCCTCTGGCATACGAACACATTGAACCTGAGGTTGTTGGAAATAACCGTGTGTTCTTAATGAGCGAGGTTGCAGGAAAAAGTACAATCATCGAAAAGGTTCAAAAGCTGTTTCCTAAGCTTAAAAAAACAGACCCTATTGTTGAAAAAATCATAGAACGCATGAAGGAGCTTGAGTTCGAAGGTTATCAGTTTGAAGGTGCCGACGGAAGTTTTGATTTGATGGTTTTAAAAATGATGGGAATGTATAAGCCTTTCTTTAAGCTCCATTATTACCAGACAAACGGTTCAAATCCAAGACCGGAAGAAGGCGTAAACTGCTGTGCTCAGATAAAGGTGAGTGTAGGAAAGCAGATGGAAATTACAGCCGGAGAAGGGGATGGTCCTGTAAACGCACTCGATATTGCCTTAAGACGCGCACTTGAAAAATTCTATCCGATAGTTGCAGACATTAAACTCGTAGACTATAAGGTTCGTGTTCTTGATGGAAAGGAAGCAACTGCCGCAAAGGTACGTGTAATCATAGAAAGCTCGGACGGTAAAACCTCATGGACAACAGTAGGTGTTTCCTGCGACGTTATTGAGGCTTCGTGGATTGCTCTTTGTGATTCTTTTGAATATAAGCTTTTTAAGGCTATTCCAGCGTCTTAATCTTGTGCTTCTGTTTCTTCTCGTCGTACAAAAGCTTGTCTGCTTCGGCAAGAAGGTCTTTTATTGAAGGACTGTCCTTGTTGAATTCAATTGCACCAATACTTATAGAAAGCGGGAACGGATAATTGTGCTTTTCTATTGTTTCAAGACAGAGGGACTGAATCTTTGCCCTTACGTTCTGCACGTGATCCAAATCCATACCAACAGCAATACATGCAAACTCATCACCACCAAGGCGTGCTACAACATCGTTTGCCCTGAGCGCCTGAGTTAAGATAGAAGCCATTGATTTGATTGCCGCATCTCCCATCTTGTGGCCGTAGGTGTCGTTAATAATTTTAAGACCGTCCATATCTGCAAACATGATGATACCGGTTGTGTTTAATTCCAAAGCCATGTCTATAGAACGCTGGCCTAATTCAAGGAAGCCCCTGCGGTTCATGATGCGTGTAAGCTCGTCTGTTCTGGACTGTTCGCTCAGGCTTGAGTTATGTTCAATGAGCTCTTTATTTTCTTCCGAAAGATGCTGGTTTTCTGTTACTGTTTCTGTGTATTCAAAAGCCTGTGCAATTGAGTTAATAAGGATTTTCAAGAATACAGGATAGATTCCGTAATCATCATTATCAATTTTACAGATTATGTAGCCGTAGTTTTTTTCGCCCGAGAACACAGACTGAAGAATATACTTTCCTTTTTCATCTTTTAAAATTCCTTCCGGAAGAATTTTTTCCGAAGGATTAAAGCTGATTGAAGTGTCGTATTCTGCAATATCGTTCTGGCGGTCTATGTACATGCGCACACTCATTTTATCCGGAAGCGCAAAGTGGTCTTTTTTACCAAGGATAATTGGTGTGTCAAAAAAGCAGAGTGCAATAGACTGAATGCCGGTTGCGTCCATCATGTAAGGCATGGAGTAGAAAAGGTGGCGCAGGGTAGAAGATGCTTTTGAAAGATCAAAGAGGTTATAGATTGTATCTATTTTAGAAAGAAAGTGAGAAAGCTGGCCGTTCGAAATGAGCTGATTTCCCCTCGTCTTCTTTTTTTCTGTAGTAGGATATCCGCATGATTCGCGTAAAACAGGCTTTGCAGAAAGCTTAATCTGTTCCGGAATATTTTTACCGTTTACTTTTTTAAGGATTGCTTCTGCGGCAATAATTCCCTGCTCAAAGAAGAACTGGTCGATTGTTGCAATCTTTGGGATTACGGATTCTGAGTGGGACGTATTATCAAAGCCCACGATTTTCATCTCCTTTGGAATGTTTACGCCCATTTCTTCAAAATATGTTTTTGCACCGATTGCCATAAGGTCGTTTGCGGCAAAGAGTACATTAAAGTTCAAATCCTTTCTTTTTGGAATGCGTGTTTTTAATTCACTTATTGCAGAAGTCTGTGTAAAGTTTCCGTGGAACAAAAGATTTTCGTCGAATTTAAAACCATTGTTTTCCAGTGCCTTTATAAATGAATCATAACGCTCTGTAGATTCCTGCGATTTTATTTTGTCTGATGTCATGTAGGCAAACACAGGATTTTTTGTATTTTTCTTAATCTGTTTTATAAGATAGTCGTAGGCAGAAAAGGTTGAAACGTGGAGATAACTTGATTTTGGAATATCCAGCTTTGAGCTTAAAGAAATAATCGGTTTTTCAGGAAACTGTTTGAGGCAGTTTTCGATATCGCTTGTGCCTGTGGCTGTAGAAAATGAGCCTGAAATAACAATGAGTCCGTCTATCTGCTCCGAAAAAAGATAGCTTGTACCGGTCCAGCACTGATATTCATACAAACCTATATCATAATTGGGACCTTTTACCTGGGAAATTATGAGCTTGACGTCTTTGTCTTTAAAAAAGTCTGATATCCCGGTAATTATTGAAATGGCATATTCAATAGTCAGACTATGAAGCAGAACTCCAATTCTTTTCATTTTAAATTTTTTTCCTGTCTGTTTTATTTTGGGACTTTTATAGATAAAGACTTTTTTAGTGTCTTTAAAGTATAAATCATAAAGGCAGAAAATACCACAAATTTTTTATTTCTTTTTTGTTTTTTCCAAGGCAAAACAGTGTTATACTTGTAATAGAGAAGTTTAAAGAGAGGACTTATTATGAAGATTAAAAACATATTTTTAGGCGCAATTCTTGCAGTTATCGGCATTCTGATGATTACAATTCCGGATTTTTGTACTAAGGTGATTGTAATTTTGGTTGGCGCTGCAACTGTTGTAAACGGTATTTATACACTTAAAAACAATTATTCTTTGAGCGAAGACCCTGTTTATAAAAAGACGCTCAAAATTAAATGTATTTCGAGCATTGTGATTGGTCTTTTAGCAGTTATTTTCCCTATTGCACTTATGAAATCGTTTGAAGCAATCTGGACTGTAATTACATTTGTTCTTGCAGTTTATTTTACAGCTTATGCAGTCACAGGCTTTTTCTCGACTTTGTTTATTCAGTCTTTAACCCAGGATGATAAAAAACGAATTACATACGAAAGCCTTATTTTCTTTTTGATTGCAGTTCTCCTTTTTGTAACTCCAATCGGAAAAATAATCAAAACCTTCCTGATTATCTGCGGAATAGTAGCTCTTGTTTTGGGAGCAGTTATTATTGCAAGAGAGATTATATTAAAAAAGCAGACTGTTAGCGCAGAAGTTCAGGAAGTAGAGTAGCCGCGCAAGAAGGGATTTTGCTGCACGGATGAATTACAAACGTAATTTTTTTGTTATTCAATAAAGATGTAATCCGTAAAGTATAAGTCTCCGAGTTTACCCAAAGAGAGCTGGGCATTGATTTGTGAGAGGAGGGTAGCCTTTATTTCTTCTTCCGGGATCTGGTCCAGTTGGGATTTTGTGTGCGACGTAAAATAGTTTGTAATTAAGCCTGTGATTAAAACACGTTTTCTTGAAAGCTCTTCAAAAAATTCTGTGTCGTCCTTTGGATATGAAAACCATGGGCTAACTACAATTAAAGTTCCGTAATCATCTTCGTTATCTGTTTCCGGTTTAGAAGAAGTTCTGATTTTTCCAAGCCCTGTGTAGGCTGCCATACTCTGCGAAGCATCCTTATATAAGCTTTCAATCTGGTCTGGGGTAGGGTCCGGCACTCTTTCTTTATTGGAAGCAATGGCACGTCCTAAAAGAACACCGATTGTTCCAAGGATTATGAATGCAATAATTCCAGCAATTATATAAATAAGGATTCGTTCAGTTTTTGTGTTTCCTTCTTTAAACTTTTGCCAGAGGCTTTTATTTTCAAAACTCATTCTGATTCTCATTTTTTCTTCCTTATAGGTTAAGCAATTTTTATACAGGCTGTTCAAACGGAGAAGCAAGAGCCTTTAATCTTCCTGTTGTTCTTGCAGTTATATGAACACCGTCGTCCAGCCATTCTTCCTTCATGATGCAGCCGGCCTTTTTAAGTTCATTTATTAAAACAACCTGGCTTGGAGGAATAATGTAAGCGGCACATTCTCCAAACAAAAGCTCGTAGATTTTATCCTTTAATTCAACAAAGCCGCTCTGGTCCTTTGCACTGATGCAGATGGCATCCGTAAAGTGGTGGCGTAGCTTTGTAAGATTTTCTGGATTTTCTTCTGCCTTATCTGTTTTATTTAAAAGAATAAGACGAGGGTTTTTGTCGGCTCCGATATCGCTTAATACTTCGCAAACGGTTTTATACTGTTCTTCTGCTTCATCGTCGCACGAATCAAGAACAATCAAAAGTAAGTCTGCATAAACGGCTTCTTCCAAGGTTGATTTAAATGCGTCTATAAGATGATGCGGCAGGTTACTTATGAAACCTACAGTGTCTGTAATAAGGGCTGTTGCGCTGTCGTTTAAGGGAAGCTTTCTTGTAAGCGGGTCCAAGGTTGCAAAAAGCTTATCTTCTACGTAGGCATCGGCTCCGGTTAATGCATTTAAAAGGCTTGATTTTCCCGCATTTGTATAACCCACCAGGGCGCATGAAGGGAACTTTCCTCTTTGCTTTCTCTGGGTCTGGCGGTTTATTTCTATTTCTGCAAGCTCTCTTTTAATCTGTGTGATTTTTTCGTGAACAATACGCTGGCTTAATTCAAGCTGGGTTTCACCAGAACCCTTTGCTCCAAACGCACCACCCCTCTGCCTTGAAAAATCCTTGTTCATGTGGGCTAAGCGGGGAAGCGAGTAGGAAAGACGTGCAAGCTCAACCTGTAAAACGGCTTCTTTAGTCTGGGCTCTTTGTGCAAAGATTTTAATAATAACTTCCTGGCGGTCAAAGCACGAAAGGTTTGTTAATTCTTCCCAGTTTCTCTGTTTTCTTGGTTCAAGATTAAAATCAAAAATAATACAATCGGCCTGAATCTGATGGGCAAGCTCATTAATTTCTTCTGCTTTTCCCTTTCCCATACCGTAAGCCGGATGAACTTCGAGTCTGTTTAATGTTAAGCGCTGGATTATATCCATTCCCAGAGTCTGAACAAGGCCTTTAAGCTCCTGTAAATCGTTCCCTGGTTCCCCAACAAGAAGGGCGCGCGGCAATTTTGCGTTTTCTTTTTCAATTTCAATCATCAGGTTAACTATATATTAAGAAGGTCTAAATCGCAACATTTAGATGAAGATTTGGAGGGTGAATGCCGATAATTATTAAGTGAAGAGTTTTTAACTCAACAAAGGAAACTACGAAAATGACTTCTGGCCAGAAGACAGCGTTCAGTTTTCTATCTGCACTGCTTGTGTTCGGAGCTTTTGTAATCTTTGCACAGACCGGTTTAATGTCAAAGATTGAAACAAAGTTCTACGCACAGTCAAAGATTGCACAAAAACAGTCACAGGTAGATAAACTTTCACAAAGCTGTAACTCTTACATTCAAAATATCTTCTCAAAAGTGCAGACTGGGGACGACGCATATCTTAAAAGTCCTAGTGTAAAATCCTTTGTAGAACAAAATCCGTCGGAAAAAGATGAAATTGACCGCAGAAACCTCACAATCAAGCTTTTAGATGATTTAGATGGTCTTGAAGGCATCCGTTTGCTCGAAAATAATGGTCGAAACATCCATTACAGTACTTATGACTCAGATGTTATGCGCGTGGACGGTATTAAAAAGCAGTATAAAAACTATTCGGACGTTCAATCAGAGCTTAAAGAGTTAAATTCTTCTCAAATTCTTGTAAATCAGAATAATCCCGAAGCTAAAATCATTTTAGACAGTAAGGATAACAGAATAATTGTTGCATTTCCGTTCTTTATCACAGAAAAAACATGCTTTGGAACTTTAGTATGCTATTTTAATCAGTATGCTTTGGAACAGAACCTCATAAACAGCCAGGAGCTTTCTATTGGCGAAACATTTATGATTGCAGCAGATTCATCAAGTAAGGGTGGATTTGTAGCAGGCATTCCTGTGGACGGTAAAAAGGAATTTATTCAGGCAGCACTCAATTCATGGGCAAAAAACAAGGGCTCAAAATCTCAGTTTGAACGCCTCCTCGAAGGTAAGGATTCAAGCTACTGGGTTATGATGAACGGAACCTCGCAGGATTATGTACAGGTTTCGATTGTTGTAAACAGCAGTTATTTTGAGCTTCCAAAAGAATTAATATATTTAATTTACGTAAGCGTATTCATCACAATTTTACTCGTTGCATTCTTAATCTTCAGCTTAAAGAGGGATTATCTTACAGTTATCCGCCAGAGAGTAAAGAAGGTTCAGTTTGGAATTATCAACGAATATCTTGAAAACAGACAGAAGGTTGAATGGGCAGGAATAGCACGTCAGCTCGAATTCCGTAAAGAAGAATTTTCAGATGAAATTAAAAAGAGCATTGGCGGAAAGTCTAAAAAATACGAAAAGCAGATTAATGAATTCCTTGATAAATCATGGGAAGAAATCATTAGCGTAATCAATACTCAAAAAGAAAATGAAAGCACATCTTTAAACGGTGCCTCAATCGAAGAAATCCGTAGAGTAATAGAAGAAGTTTTACAGACAGCAAAGATTAATGTAAATACTGCTCCGGTTGTTTCTGGCGTTACTGCAGTTACAGAGCCTATAGAAGAAATTGCAGATGCGGAAGAAGTTGAAGAAATCGAAGAGATTGATGAGGTTGAAGAAGTTTCTGACGCAGAAGAGATTGAAGAAGCAGAAGAAGTAGAAGAGATTAGTGATGCCGAAGAAGTTGAAGAAATAGAAGAAATCAGCGATGCAGAAGAAGTAACAGACGAAACTGTTGTTAGTGATGCAGAAGAAATTACAGACGCCGAAGAAATTGAAGAAATGCCTGAAGAGATTGAAGGTGTTGAAGAAATTGAAGGCGTAGAAGATGAAGGTGAAGATCTTACTGCTGCACAGGAAATGGAAGAAGCTCTTGAAGAGACAATGAAGGAAGAAGAGTTTGAAGATGCAGAAGTACTTGATGAAGAAGAAATAGATATTGCTAAAGAAATAGAAATTGTAGAAGAAGCAGAACCGGAAGACAGCGAAACAAGTGTTGAAATCAGCGAAGAAGAAGAAAAAGAACTTGAGCTTGCTGCCGTAAAGGTAAAGATGGGCGCTCAGGAATATACTCCAACTTTAGTTTTCTCAGAAGAGCTTGGAATTGGAAACGAGCATCCTGACCGCGACAGCATCCCAATGGACGAAAGCTACAAGTTCACAGTTTATATTCCGGATTTTTCAAGCTCGGTACAGACAGCAGCAGTAGAAGAGCTCATCCCGGCCGGCGACAAGAACTTTAGTCTTACAGGCTTTGGTACAGAAGGTGTTCCTGTTACAGAGCTCGAAGGTGAAGTGCCTGACTCAATTGTAGAAAACAAGGGAATCTATTCAATCTCTCCAAATGTTGAATGCTCAAATGTAGTTTTAAACCCTGTATTTAAAGAACTTGTAGATTCAGTAATAAAAAACTAAAATAGAAAGTATGATAACCTTAAAAAAACTTGCAGAAAAATGCGGTGTTTCCATTGCCACAGTTTCAAACATTCTGAACGACAAATCAAACGTAAGTGAATCTACCAAGACACGTGTTTTAAAAATGGTAGAGGAGCTCGGCTATAAACCAAATTATCTTGCACGCAATTTAAGAATCCAGAAAACAAATACAATCGGTTTAATTATAGAAGATATTACAGCCTTTAGTACCTCTCATATTGTAGAAGGAATTATGGGCTTTCTTGAACGCCACGGCTTTAAAGTAATCTTTGAAAATTTAAGAATGTATTCCAAGTACAAGGATTTTGAAAAAGAAAAGGCAAAGTTTATTAAGGGTGTAAACGCCGCTTATTCTCAGCTCATGGCTTTTCGTGTAGACGGCATTATTTATATTGCGGCTCACTCAAGACACATAGATTTTCTTTCTGAATATAACGAGGTTCCTTTAGTCCTGTGCTATTCTGAATGCGACACACCGGACATCTGTGAAGTAGTAATCGACGATAAAAAAGCAGCCGTAGAAATGATTGATTTTTTTGTGGAAAAGGGCTTTTCGAATATCGGTATTATTAAGGCAAGCGAAGAAAACGTTCATGCTAAAAAAAGACTCGAAGGCTGCCTGGAATCTTTTAAAACTCATAAGCTTAAAGTAAATCCTGATTTTATTGTGCAGGGAGACTGGACACGAGAGTCCGGCTATGAGGCATGTAAAAAATTATTCTCAAACGGCTTTGGAAAAACAGAAGGTAAAAAAACAATTTTCTGCTTTAACGATTTAATGGCTGCCGGAGTTTATGATTATTTACTGGAAGAAAAGATGGAAGTTGGAAGTGATGTTTGTGTTGCAGGCTTTGATAACCGCGAAATTTCTCAGTTTTTAAGACCGAATCTTACAACCCTTGAAATTCCTTTAATGGATATCGGTAAAAAATCGGCTGAACTTCTTTATAATAAAATAAGCGGCATAGAACAGTCCTCAAAAAAGGTTGATATTCCATGCCGCCTTATAAAACGGAAATCCGTTAGATAAAACTATTTCTTAAATTTGATGTTTGTCTTGTAGTTTTCATCTGTCCATACAGGATCAATTTCAAGAATAAGATCTGTGCTTACTGATACAGGTTTTGTGAACTTGTATGAGCGTCCTGTTTCAGAACATGTGAAAGACAATGTCAAACCTTCTGTTGATGCACCAAGCTTGTAGTTAGAAATCTTGTTCTTTGTGAACTTGTAGTAGCATTCACCTGTGCTTGCATCGTATAATTCGATTGATCCGTCAAGACCGAATCTCCATTCTGCATTGTATCTTGAATCAATCCAAGATCCTGTCGGGAACTTATCTGCAGCGAAAAGTCCGGCAACCATTGTAGCTGCTACAATGAGTACTGCAAAAATCTTTTTCATTTTCATCTCCTTATATTTATGAAAATACTCTTAAGAGTTTACATTGATTTTGTTGAGAATGCAAGTATAAATTATAGACAACATAGTTTATGTATTGTAAAATCAACATTATGAAGAAATTATTTTTTATTGTAGTCCTGTTTATTACAGGCAGTCTGGCTTTTTCTCAGTCAGCAGATGTTGTTACAAGAATCCTTAATTCAGAAAAAGCTACATACGGTCAGGTTTGCTATCTTTCGGCAGTATATCAGAATCTTGCTAAAAGTAATGCTTCTTACAGCGCATGCGTAAAAGCTTTGTATGATGCAGGTCAGATTTCAGAAAACTATAATCCGGACGGTTATGTAACTTACGAAGAAGTTGCAGGCATTTTTGCAAAGATGTTTAAAAATATCAATAAAAGCATAATGTATTCTGCAACAGACGGTTCTAACCGATACGCATATAAATTATTTAAGGCAGATGGAATAATCCTTTCTTCCGCAGATGCAAAACAGAATTTGAGCGGACAGGAGCTTATGAATATCCTTACAGCCTGTCTCGAAGAGTATGGTACCTCCGAAGACGGAATGGACCTTGATTTAGGAGAGTAGAAATGAAAAAGATTTTAGGAACTTTACTTTGTGCTTTCTGCCTTGTTTCTTCTCTTAGCGCTTATGAGTGGGGCGGAATCTTTAAGAATAAAACTACAGTTAAGACAATTGATTTTGAAAATGCCGGTGTAAAACAGGCAGACACACTTTTCCTCTGGTATTCAACTCCATTTGGAAATTCAGGCTTTAACTTTAGTGCAGAAGGTCTTTACGGAATTACATACAACAAATCCGGAAACACATTAAATCAGATTATCGACATCGACCTTCTTAAGGTTTCAAAGGTAATTAAAAGAGATACATTCACAGCAAGCATGAACTTCGGTCGCTTTAATTTTGCTGATGAATCAAAAACAATTTTCAACCAGAATATGGACGGTATTGCCGCAAAGTTTGCATTCAAGAAAATTGCATATAAGGCAGCCATTGGATACACAGGTCTTTTGAACGAAAAGAATGTTTCTATTTTAAGTCCAAGCAGTCTGGCATACGGAACAGACAAGCAGTTTTATTCACTCGCTTATCCGTTTGTGTTTGTAGATGCAGGTGTTACATTCAATAACCTTTTTGCCGCACAGAACTTAAAGTTCGAAACAATGGCATTTATTGACCTTGGTTCTGCAGAAACAAACAGATTCTATTTTGAAACAATTCTTTCAGGTCCAATCGTAAAAACATGGACATATAATCTTACATTCATTGCAGAAGCATTGAACTTTGATGAATTTGCTTTCTATGCGGCATTCAACAATTACGTTTCATTCGGAAAAAATATGTACATCAAAGCCGGTGTTGAATATGCATCAGGAAAGAGTGATTCAAGCATTACAAACTTTTCTACTATAAGCTCAAGAACAGTTTGTAATTCATACACACTTCACGAAACAACAGGAATTATTCTTCCTGGAGTTCAGTTTGTTCACCTTGGAAAAAATAATTACTGGGGAATCGATGCAAAGTTTGTTGTAGACAGTGATTCAGGAACCTTCCAGAGCAAAGGTCTTGAAACTGATATCATCTTTGTTTACAACATCTTCTCTGATTTACAGCTTGGCGTAAACCTCTTCAGCTTTATTCAGACTGACGGTTCTTCGGCAAATAATTCCAACTACGGTGCTGATTTGAAATTAACATTTACGTTCTAATTACAGGAGGGTAAAGATATGGAAAAAAGATTTATTAAATATCTGGTTGCATGTTTATTTGTTTTCTTAGTTGTTTCTCCTTTGGCTGCTGCCAGTGCTAAGGTAACTTACGTAAAAGGTAAGGTTGAAGTTCAGAGAAAGGGCGCATGGGTTCAGCTTAAAACAGGCGACTATGTTGCAGAAAAAGAAACAGTAAGCACAGGTTATCAGTCTGAAGCTCGCTTTGATTTGAACGGTTCAATCCTTGTAGTTTCTGCAATGTCACGCATTACTCTTGAAACATTAAAAACTTCTTCTGATAAAACTGAAGTTTCTGTTTATGTAAACTCAGGAGCAACTCGTTCTAAGGTAAAGCATGCAGACAATAAAAAGGTAGATTATCAGACAAGAACAGCAGTTGCAGTTGCGTCGGTTCGTGGTACAGATTACTCACAGAATGCCAGAGGTGATTCAGACTGCGGCGAAGGCTATGTTTTTGTTTGTTCACTTGCAGATTTTATCTTGAATGCTAACGAAAACCCAGGTTCTACAGTAATTTATCCGGGTCAGTCTTCCGGAATCGACAACACAGGAAAAACAACTGCCGGTGGAAATACTATAGTAATTGAACAGACTCGTATTGAAAGTAAAGGTTATACTGCTGCAGAACAGTCATCCGGAGATGCAATGCTTTCTGATGCAGAATTAACAGCAGATATCTTTGTAACAGTAACACTTAACTAAAATATAAATTTATAAGGGTAATTTATGAGCATAATCAGTGTTTCACAGTTAAAGTATATTTACCCTGGAACTAATAATCCTGCCGTAGATGGTGTTTCTTTTGAAATAAACGAAGGAGATTACTGTGCAATTGTTGGCGCTAACGGAAGCGGTAAAAGTACAGTTGCAAGATTAATCTGTAATCTTCTTTCTCCGTCGGAAGGCAGGATTTCTATTTCAAAGGATATTTCCATTGGAATGGTTTTTCAGTCTCCAAAGGATCAGATTGTAAGCGGCATTGTTTCCCGCGATACAGCCTTTGGCCCTCAGAATCTAAAACTTCCTAAAAGTGAAATCGAACTCAGAACAATTGAATGCCTTAATATAGTAGATCTTTTACAAAAGGCTAATTATTCATCCATGGCTTTATCCTTGGGGCAGACACAAAAGCTTGCCTTAAGCGGAATCCTTGCAATATGGCCAAAGGTTATTATTTTAGACGAAGCCGTTGCCATGCTGGACCCTGCCGCAAGAAAAAGCATTTTTGATTTTTTAAAATACTGGAACCGTCACGGAAATACTGTAATCCACATTACTCACGATATAGACGCAATAAAAGAATCCAAAAGAGTTATAGGTCTTGAAAAGGGCACGATGTTTTTTGACGGAAAGACAACAGACTTTTTGAATAATAAAAAGCATCTTTTACATATAACAGGCCCTGAGCTTCCTGCAGTAGATAAGAAAAAGGCAGCGGCTAAGATAATCAAAAAAGAAACCAGCTTTGCCTTTAAAAATGTTTTTTACTGCTACGATAACGATGATAAATCTTCTGTAAAAAACGTAAACTTTAAATTAAAAAAAGGCTCTCTTACAGCGCTCACAGGACCTTCGGGGGCAGGTAAGTCAACTATTCTTGAGCTTGCAGCAGGACTTTTAAAACCTGATTCAGGCGAGGTTACTGGAAGGGATTTTCCTTCTCTTGCTTTACAGAACAGCTCGGATGCAGTATTCGAAACCTTTGCCGCAGATGACGTTGCCTTTGGTTTAATAAACAAGGGCATTAAGGGAGATGAATTAAAGCTTCGTGTAAAAGCGGCCATGGACAGTGTAAATCTTTCTTTTGATGAATATAAGGATAAGCCTGTTTCAAGAATGAGCGGGGGAGAATTACGAAGACTTGCTTTAGCCGGAATTATTGTTCTTGATAAGGATGTAATGCTTTTTGATGAACCAACTGCGGGATTAGACGGAAAATCAAAATACGATGTAATGAAGCTTTTAAGAAGCCTTGCAGATTCAGGAAAGACAATTTTATACAGTACACATAATCATGCAGAGGCAGCCTTTGCAGACAGGGAAATTACAATCAAACAGGGTGTAATAGAAAAGGATACTCTCTACGACGCTGATTATTCTGTGGCCCAGGATAAAAATACACTCGATGTACTTGAGCCGCCTCCTGTAATCAACATGCTCAAAAGCTTTAGGCATTCGGCAGTGGCTCTTTCAGGTGCAAAACGCAAGCGTAAGTATCCCGTTGATTTTATACATCCCTCTTTGCGCTTTATTCTTTTTATGGGTATATTTGTGTGTGCTCTGGCATTTAAATCCTTTTTGGGCATTGGCACAATGCTCGCGGTTTCTGTAGTATATTCACTTTTGTGCGGCTTTAGCTTAAAAAAATATGCAAAAAACTGTATTAAGGTTTTACCGTATTTATTAATCATTGCGGTGTTCCAGCTGATTTTCCATCCTGCTGTTCCGGGCGAGGTTGAATATATAAACTGGGGCTGGTTTGTTTTAACTCCATCAAAGCTTTTGTTCAGTCTTGCAACCTTATTAAGAACCTGGGCTGCTTTGGGATGCATCAGCGCCTTCTTTGTTTCTACACCCGAGTATGATTTTATAGAAGGTTTACGTGTAATTTTAAAACCTTTTGAATTGATAAAAATCCCTGTAAGATATTTTGTGGTAATTTTAGAAATTATTTTCCGCTTTATTCCTATTTTAGTGGACGAGGCTGGAGTAATTGTAAAGACACAGATTCTTCGCGGGGCTATGAGAAAAACTAAGGGAAAGCTTTCGAGAATCAAGGCCTTTATGCCGTTAATTGTTCCGCTTGTAATTCAGACTATTAAAAAGGCAGAAGCTTTGTCGGATGCTATAATTATCAGGTGTTTCAGATGAAAAATGATTTTAATATGTGCCCCATGTGCGCAAGTAAAAAGATTGAATGCAGGGAAAATAAAAAATGGGTTTGTCCCGACTGCGGTTTTGATCTTTACTGCAATGTGGCTTCTGCCGTTGGCGCTTTAATTTATGATGATGAAAAAAACGTTCTTTTTGAAGTAAGGGCAAAGGATCCTGCAAAAGGAAGGCTTGCAATTCCGGGCGGCTTTGTAAATTTTGACGAAAGGGCAGAGGAAGCTGTAATTCGTGAGTGCCGTGAAGAAATTGGTGTGGAAGTCCAGAATCCAGAGTTTCTTTGCACCTACCCGAATACTTACCTTTATAAAAACATTGAGTACAAAACCTGCGACATATTTTTTACCGTAAAATTAAAGGGCAGCATGAGCGACTTTATTAAAAAGCTTAGTGCCGAAAAGAGCGAGGTTGTTTCTTTTGAGTGTCATAAGGTAACTTGTAATAGCGATATAGAAAGGTTACCGCTTGCTTTTGAAAGTACGGTTAATACTTTGAAAAAATGGATTGGAGTGGAAGGATGAATGTAAAGTTAATTTATTTAATTGCGTCGTATGTGGCGATGGCGGGAATTTTTTTGAGCATTCCGTTCAGGCGCAAGGCTGTGCGCGCGGCGGCGGGCGACCAACTTTTTAGCCTTGCGCGCAACAACGTTACAAAAACAGTCCTCATCAATCTGCTGGCAGCTTTTTTAGTTTACACAGTCTACAGGCTTGATTACAATCTTTTTGTAAGTGCCGTGCTTTGTGGCGCTGCTATTGCCGGAAGCTTTATAATCACAAAAGACGGCGGTATTTCCAATATGGACGGCGTATATAAAAATGCCATCATCTGTAACGGCCTTGTTTTACCTTATGAACAGATAGAAGACTTTCCGGTTTTTAAGCTTTCCAAAGAAGACCAGGCTCTGTACGCCAAAAACGCCCTCATAATAACAACCAAAAAGAAAACCAAGCACGAGCTTATTTTTAAAGACGAAGAAACCTGCAGTAAGGTTGTAGAATTATTCAAAGAGATGAAGATTTTGTAAATGGATTACCGCGCTGCGCAAGCGCTTTTTTAAATGACAGGTTAAAACAGAAAGGGACTTTGTACAAAGTCCCTTTCCTATATGTAAACATCCCGGAGCTTTGCTACAACGGAATGGAAACAAAAAAAAGCAACCGAAGTTGCTTTTTCTTGTAAGAGGTGTGGATAGGAGTTGAACCTACCAATAGCGGTTTTGCAGACCGATCCCTTACCGCTTGGGTACCACACCAAAAAGTTGTATTGGTAATATAATATGAAACTAAAGGTTTTGTCAATGCTTTTAAGACTCTGGCCCTTCAATTATTCTTGTATAATCGTTTAAGTTGCTGTATCATTTTAATCATATTTTCATCAGAAAATTTATACACTTAAAAAAAAGAGGAAAATCTAACTATGAAATTCTTAGATGTTCTTAATCAGATTGACAGCGTTGTTTGGGGTGTTCCAACAATGGTTCTTATTCTGATCACTGGATTGATTCTTACAATTCGTTGTCGTGGTATCCAGTTTACAAAACTTGGTCGTGCATTCAAGCAGATTTTTAAGAAGAATGATGCACAGGGTGAACTTTCTGGCTTTTCTGCATTGTGTACAGCTCTTTCTGCTACAATCGGTACAGGTAACATTGTCGGTGTAGCAACTGCTATTTTAGGTGGTGGTCCTGGAGCTCTTTTCTGGATGTGGATTGCCGCTATTCTTGGAACTGCAACAAAATATGCAGAATGTATGCTTGCCATTAAATACCGTGAAGTAAAACCAGACGGACATATTCTTGGTGGACCTTTCTATACAATCGAAAAGGGTATGAAGGAAAAAACAGGCTTTAGCTGGAAATGGCTTGCTATTCTTTTTGCAATCTTTGGTGCTCTTGCCGGTCTTCTTGGTATTGGTACAATGACACAGATTAATGGTATTACAGATGCAGTTAATGGTGTATTCGATCCAAACAGTGCAAACATTGCATTTACTCTTGGAGAAAGATCATATACATGGGCAACAGTAATTTCTGGTGCAATTGTAACAATCTTTGCTGCTCTCGTAATCATTGGTGGTCTTAAACGTATTTCTAAGGTTGCAGAAAAAGTTGTTCCTACAATGGCTATTGTTTACGTTTTCCTTGGAGTTTCAGTACTCATTATGAATGCTACAAAGATTCCTGCAGCATTTGCTTTAATCTTTAAGTCAGCATTCGGTGCTTCTGCAGTAACAGCAGGTATTGCCGGATATGTAGTTAAGATGATTCTTGATTCAATGCGTAAGGGTATTGCAAGAGGTATCTTCTCTAACGAAGCTGGTCTTGGTTCTGCTCCAATCGCTGCAGCTCCAGTACAGACAGAAGAACCTGTAGAACAGGGTCTTGTAAACATGACAGGTACAGTAATCGATACACTCATCATCTGTACTATGACAGGTCTTGCAATCGTTCTCGCTTTCTTTGGAGACATCCTTGCTCCAGGCGGATTAGTTTATGAAATGAAAGACGGTGCTCTTACTCTTGTAAGCAACTGGAATGCCGGACTCGAAGGTTCACAGCTTACTGCTGCTGCATTCTCAAGAGTATTAGGTGGAGACCACAAATCAGTTCAGTTCCTTCTTATGCTTTGTCTTGCTTTCTTTGCATTCACAACAATTCTTGGTTGGGATTACTACTCAGAAAAATGTCTTGAATATATTTCAAACGGAAAAATGAAATTTGTAATGGCTTACAGAATTCTTTATATTCTTGCTGTAGCAATTGGTCCTTACTTTGCAGTTGAAGAAGTATTCCAGATTGCAGATATTACAAACGGATTGATGGCCATTCCAAACTGTATTTCGTTGATTGTACTTTCGGGCGTTGTTGCTAAAGAAACAAAGAAATATTTTGAAAAATATCCAACATTAGGTTAGTAAAGCAGGAAGATTATGAGTTACAAAGTTTTTATTGACGGAAAGGAAGGCACAACAGGCCTCAAGATTTTTGAACGTTTTGAAAAACGCAATGATATTGAGTTAATCACTATTGATGAAGATAAGAGAAAGGACCCTGTAGAAAAGGCAAAGCTTATTAATGCTTCTGATTTTACATTCCTTTGTCTGCCTGATGCCGCTGCAATTGAATCTGCTGCTTTGTGTACAAATCCAAACACAAAGATTATTGACGCATCTACAGCACACCGTGTAAACCCTGAATGGGCATACGGTTTTCCTGAGCTCGATAAAAGCTTTAGAGACAAAATAACTTCTTCTCACAGGGTAGCAGTTCCGGGCTGTTATGCTTCGGGTACAATTGCTATCCTCTATCCTCTTGTTAAAAGCGGAATTATGCCTAAGGATTATCCTGTTCTTGTACATGCCGTTAGCGGTTACTCAGGAGCAGGTAAAAAGGCAATTGCTCAGTACGAGGATCCTCAGAGAGATAATTCTTTAAAATCTCCTCGTCTTTATGCCCTTACACAGATGCACAAGCATCTTCCCGAAATGAAGATAATTTCAGGTCTTGATTTTGAACCTATTTTTACTCCATATATCTGCGATTATTTTCAGGGAATGACTGTAACTGTGGGACTTCATACACGCATGCTTGGTAAAAAGGTTACTGCAAAGGATGTATGGGAAATGTTTTCAAAGCATTATGACGGCTGCCGTTTTGTTAGTGTTGCAGGCTTTATGGGAGAAGGCGTTCTTACAGAACCATTTATTCCTTCAAATACACTTGCAGGCACAAACAATATGGAAATCTTTGTTTATGGAAACGACGACCGTATTGTAATCACCACTCGTTTTGATAACCTTGGAAAGGGTGCAAGCGGGGCAGCAGTACAGTGCATGAACATAATGATGGGAATTGACGAAGGAACCAGCCTTTAATCAATAATTTAAGGATTCAGATATCTATTCACACAGGATGATTTTAACTAAAGAAACATTGATTTTTATCCGATACTATAAAAAGGAAAGTATTCTTCAGGGAGATAGACGTGGATAAGTCTGAATTTACAAATATATTATTGAACGTTCCAAAAGCAGAACTACATATTCACCTCGAAGCAGTAATCACTCTTTCATCTGTTAAAAAATTGTATAAAAAATGCAATGGCGCAGAAATGACAAAAGAGGATCAGAAGGCGCTTTTTGCCTATGATGATTTGAACGGGTTTATTAAATCCTTCTTAAAGGTTCAGGAATTATTTACTGTAGAAGACGATTTTAACCTTGTTTTTGATGATCTTAAAAAATATCTTGTAGAAAATAAGATTAATTACTGCGAAGTATTCTTTGCTCCAACTGCTTTCCTCAAAAAAGGTTTCAGCTATGAAAAAATGGTAGAAATCTTCCACAAAAAAATTACAGAAATCAAAGAAAAAGAAAATATCGGCATCAAGCTTTTAATGGATGTTTCAAGAACATTCGGCTGCGAAAATGCCATGAATAATTATAAGCTTTTAAAAGAATATCCTTGCGAAGATATTATTGGTATAGGTCTTGGCGGGGCAGAACAGAAAGGTCCTGCAAAAGACTTTGCTCCAGTTTTTGAGCTTGCAATTAAAGAAGGATATAAGGCTGTAGCACATGCGGGAGAAGACGTGGGTCCTGAATCAATCTGGGATGCAATCAACGCTCTTCATGCACAGAGAATCGGACACGGAACTACAGCTATCCAGGATGAAAAACTCATGCAGAATCTTGTGGACACTCAGCTTCCTATAGAAATCTGTATTACAAGTAACACCTTTACAAAGGCAGTTGTAAAAGAAGCAAAGGATCATCCTGTAAGAACTTACTACGACAAGGGTATGCTCTTAACTATAAACACAGACGATCCTGTTTTCTTTAAAACAACCTTAATCGACGAATTCTGGATTTGTTATAAAGAATTAAACTTTACTCTCGAAGAAATCAAACAGCTTGTTAAAAACGGCTTTAATGCTTCATTCCTTTCGGACAAAGAAAAGAAGGACTGGTGCAAAGAAGTTGACGAAAAATTTCAGTTTTAATTTTTCCCCGCTATGACAAATATCGAAAAATACTACAATAAGTTTCACGAAGAGCACAGGCTTAAAACACGCCACGGCATGGTTGAATTTTTAACTTCATATTTTTATATAAACGAATGCATTCAGAAAGTAAAAGAGCAGACTAAAAAAGAAAATGCAGAAATAAAAATTGCAGATATCGGAGCTGGAACCGGGGCATATTCTAGTGTACTTTGTAAAGAAGGTTATGATGTAACTGCAGTTGAGCTTGTAAAACATAATCTTGATATTTTAAGAAGCAGGCACGAAAATATCAAAACGTGGCAGGGAAACGCCATGAATCTTTCTTTTTTGGACGACCAAACCTTTGATGTTACAATTGTTTTTGGCCCCTTATATCACCTTCACAAAGAAGAAGATAAACTTAAAGCCTTAAACGAAGCCAAAAGAATTACAAAAAAGGGCGGATTCATCCTTGTTGCCTATGTGATGAACGAATACAGCGTAATTTCTTATTGTTTTAAAGAGCATAAATATAAAGAAGTAGCAGAAAAAAACGGTTTAAGCCCTGATTTTCATATCATTTCCAAAGAAGATGAGCTTTATGATTATGTAAGACTTAGTGATATAGAAGAATTAAACAAAAAAGCATGTCTTAACAGGGTAAAAATCATCTCTGCCGACGGTCCTGCAGATTTTATGAGGCGTGAATTAAACGAAATGAGTGATGATGAATTCAAAGCCTTCTGTGATTTTGTGCTTTTGCTTAGCCAGAGAGCGGACTTAATGGGCGCTTCGAGTCACACTGTAGACATTTTACAGAAATAACAAATCATTTATAATTTTAATAATTACTTATTTTTTCTTAGGAATAATTTAGTTTAATCTTAGTACACTTTCATGCTGGCACAGTCGATGTGATGTATATTAGACTTAAGAACTTGAAAAACAGTTCTAGTTTTACTTTAAGGAGATTAAACTATGAAAAGAACAACTAAAACAGTAATGGCCGTATCATTAATGGCACTCGCATTCTCGACATCACTTTTTGCAAATAATAATATCAATGCAAATAAGACTACAACAACAACTACAACAGTAACTACTACAACAACTACAACTGTTGTAACAGAAGACGACAACAAAGGTTCAAATAAAGACAGCCGTATGGATGCAGAACGCAGAAGAAGAGAAGAAATCCGTAGAGCAGAAGAAGCAAAACGCCAGGAAGAACTTAGAAAGGCAGAAGAAAAACGCCAGGCAGAGCTTAAAAAAGCTGAAGAAAAACGCAAGGCCGAAGAAGCTAAACGCAAAGCAGAAGAAGAAAAAAAGCGTAAGGCCGAAGAAGCTAAGCGTCAGGCAGAACTTAAAAAGGCCGAAGAAAAAAGAAAGGCTGAACTTAAGAAAGCTGAAGAAAAGAGAAAGGCTGAAGAAGCAAAACGTAAGGCTGATCAGGCAAAACGCCGCTGCAATCCTTCAAATGTTCGTGTTGTAGAACCAAGAAGAGTCAGCTCAACTTCTACAAACACAAAAGACAAGACTACAGCTGCATCAACTGCAAAGGTTTCTGTAAGTCTTGCATTACCACAGGTTAAAATTACTTTCTAGTAATTTTATATATAATCCTTTTTTATAACACTTTACTTTAGGGCGGCAGTTGCGTTTGTGATTGCTGCCCTTATTGTATCCGGATACATTGCGGCAAACTGAGCGTAATTATATTTTCCGTCCACAATCAGAATTACCTTGCTTGTGTATTCTGAGCTTTGAGCATTTGAAATAAGCTTTCCGTTTTCATTTGTAATATCAACAAAGGCAGTTACCTTGCCCCTCATAGTTCCGTTTTTTTTGTAGCCTTCGTCCATTTCCTTTTCTATAAAAACAGTGACGTATGCAAAGGCTTTAGCCCCGGTTTTTTCTTTTATTAAGATTGCAGCTTTATTTTTTTCAGGCAGTCGTCTGTAGCCTGTAATGCTTGCGTAATCTTCTCCGATGTAATAATTGCTTTCTTCTGCCTGTTTATATTCGCTTGAATTAATGATGTCTGATTTTGGAACAAGCTTAAAGCCTTTTAGGGTGAGATTTTCGTTTACAGAATCTTCTATTAGTTTATAAAAATTTATTGTTGTATTTGAAGAATTGATTTCGTTATCTATGTTTCCGTCGGCCCAGTTTATAGTTGAGTTTGTAATGATTGTCATGAGCGCGAGGGGAGAATATTTTTTGGCATCAAATTTTGCCTTTGCAAATAAAAGAATTGCGGTTAAAGAAAGAATTGAAAAAAAGGCAGCCAGAGTTTTTTTAGTAAAATGCATCTTATTTCTCCATGAATAATTCATTATACAACCATTTACATTTTTTTGCATTTGTTGATTAATTACTTTTTTACCGTTAAAATAGGAATATGAGTGATTATACAAATTTGTTACCTGTAAGAGTTGGTATAGATGTTGGTTCTACAACAGTAAAAGTTGCTATTCTTGATGATGATGACAAGCTTATTTATGGAGATTATCAGCGTCACCGTGCAGATATTAGAAGCACAATTATAAATGTTGTAAATAAGGCGCTTGATTTTCTTGAAAAGAAAAGTTCAGCAGGTGCAAATCAGACTCTTACAATTAAAGTAACAGGTTCGGGCGGACTTTCTGTTTCCCAGTGGCTCAATATTCCTTTTATTCAGGAAGTAATTGCTGCTACAACCTCGGTAAAAAAAATCATTCCACAGACAGACGTAGTAATTGAACTTGGTGGTGAAGATGCCAAGATTACATATTTTAAAGGCGGAGTAGAGCAGCGCATGAATGGTACTTGTGCCGGAGGAACCGGTGCATTTATAGACCAGATGGCAGCTCTTCTGGAAACAGATGCTTCGGGCTTAAACGAGCTTGCAAAGGGTGCAAAACAGATTTATCCGATTGCAGCACGCTGTGGTGTATTTGCCAAAACAGATATCCAGCCTTTAATTAACGAAGGGGCCCGAAGAGAAGACATTGCAGCATCAATTTTCCAGGCAGTTGTAAGCCAGACAATTTCGGGGCTTGCCTGTGGTAAACCGATTCGTGGTCATGTTGCATTTTTAGGTGGACCTCTTCACTTTCTGGATCAGCTTCGTTTCCGTTTTATAGACACATTAAAGCTTAAAGATGATGAAATCATTGTTCCGGAAGACAGCCAGCTTTTTGTTGCAAGCGGTTGTGCTTTTGGTGCAGAAAGAAAATTCCTGGATGCAGGAGAGTCATTTAAGTTTCCTACAATCAAAGAATTCCGCGACAGCTTACAGAATCTTGTTGGAGCTGAATTAAGCGAAGTTCAGCGCCTTGAGCCTCTTTTTAAAAATCAGGCAGAGCTTGATGAATTTGAAGTAAGACATTCTGAGCAGAAGGCAAAGCGCGGAGATTTAAATAAAACTCACGGTCCTGTTTTCCTTGGTTTGGATTCCGGTTCTACAACTACAAAGGCCTGTCTTATCGATAAGGACGGAAGAATCATCTGGGACTTTTATGCACACAATCAGGGAAATCCAGTTGAGCTTGCAGTTCAGGTTTTAAAAGATTTATACAATAAATTACCGGATGATGTTTATATTGCAAGAGCCGTTTCTACAGGTTACGGTGAAGCACTTTTCCAGGCAGCACTTGGTGTAGACTCAGGCGAAGTTGAAACTATTACTCACTTCCGCGCTGCAAACTTCTTTGTTCCGGGCGTTGAATTCTTACTTGATATTGGCGGCCAGGATATGAAGTGTCTTCGCATGAAGGACGGTGCAATTGTTTCCATTCAGTTGAACGAAGCATGTTCTTCGGGCTGTGGTTCCTTCCTGGATAACTTTGCAAACACAATGGGCATGGACGTAAAGGAATTTGGAAAGATTGCCCTTATGGCACAAAAGCCTGTAGACCTTGGTTCACGCTGTACTGTATTTATGAACAGCCGCGTTAAACAGGCTCAGAAGGAAGGTGCTTCTGTTGCCGACATTGCAGCTGGTCTTTCTTATTCGGTTATTAAAAATGCATTGTTCAAGGTAATCAAGCTTCGTAAGGCTAGTGATATTGGAGAAAAGGTTGTTGTTCAGGGTGGTACATTCTTTAACGACGCAATTCTCCGTGCCTTTGAAAAGATTGCGGGAGTAAGCGTATACAGACCTGACGTTGCGGGATTGATGGGCGCTTACGGTTCTGCTTTAACAGCTTACGACCAGTGGCTTGATTTAATGGAACCAAAACCGGGCGAGCCTGAGGGGACTGTGCATGATGTGCGCTCTGGTATAGCAACGCTCAAGGATCTTGAAACTTCCACGTAGACCTTGAATTAACGCGATGCGGAAAGTGTCAGAATAACTGTCTTTTAACTATAAATACATTTACAACAGGAAAAGAAAAAAGAACCTTTATTACCGGTAACCGCTGCGAAAAGGGTGCCGAGCTTGAAGGAAACATCATAGACGCAAGCAACAAAAAGAATACAGGGCTTGATGGCGAAGATGATTCAGGACCATTACCAAATCTTTTTGAATGGAAATATAAGCGCCTCTTTAATTACGTTCCAAGAAAACCGGAAGAAGCTCCAATGGGAGATGTAGGTATTCCTCGCGTTTTAAACATGTACGAAAATTATCCTCTCTGGTTTACATTCTTTAATGAGCTTGGCTTCCGTGTAATTTTGAGCCAGCGTTCGAGCCGTACAGTTTACGAAAAAGGTCTTGAAACAATTCCGTCTGAATCGGTTTGTTATCCTGGAAAAATTTCTCACGGTCATGTTGTAAGTCTTATTCAAAGGGGAATCAAATTTATTTTCTACCCTTGTGCTCCTTACGAAAAGCAGGAAGACAGCGGAGCCGGAAACCATTACAACTGTCCAATTGTAACCAGCTACCCTGAAGTTTTAAGAAACAATGTTGATGAATTAAGACAGGACCCTTCCATTACTTACATGGATCCTTTCTTACCTATATATGATAAGCCTCGTTTGGCAGAAAGACTTTGCGAAGAACTTCTTCCAAAGTTCCCGTCTCTTTCTAAAAAGAAGATTTATGACGCTGTAGAAAAGGCGTGGGCAGAGCAGGAAAAATTCCATGAGGATGTAAGAAAGGCCGGAGAAGACGCCCTTGAAGAAATGATTACAAAGGGTGGAACAGGTATTGTTCTTGCTGGTCGTCCTTATCACCTGGACCCTGAAATTAACCACGGAATCCCGGAAATGATTAACGGACTTGGCCTTGCAGTTTTAACAGAAGATTCTGTAGCACACCTTGGAAAGATTGAACGTCCTTTAAGAATTATAGACCAGTGGGTTTACCATAACAGACTTTACAGAGCAGCTCAGTTTGTAAGCGAAATGCCGAGCCTTGAGCTTGTTCAGCTTACATCTTTTGGCTGCGGACTTGATGCCGTAACTGCAGATCAGGTTGATGAAATTTTACGTGCAAAGAGCCGAATGTACACACTCATCAAGATTGACGAAGGAAGTAACCTTGGTGCTGTTCGTATCCGCGTTCGTTCCCTCATTGCAGCCGTAAAAGCAAGACGAAGAAGCAAGAGAAAGCCTGTAATCCATTCTTCTGCATATCACCGTGTTGTATTTACAGAAGAGATGAAAAAGGATTATACAATCATCGGACCACAGATGTCGCCGATCCACTTCCGTCTTATGCAAAAGGCATTCAGAAGCGGCGGATACAATTTTGTTGTTCTTGATGCAGTAGATCCAAAGGCAATTGAAGCCGGATTAAAATATGTAAATAACGATGCCTGCTATCCTTCTTTACTTGTAGCAGGACAGATGATAAGCGCACTCGAAAGCGGAAACTACGACCTTGATAAGGTTGCCCTTGTTATTACTCAGACCGGAGGCGGATGTCGTGCTACAAACTACATCGGCTTTATCAGACGAGCTTTAAATGATGCGGGCTGGGGACATGTTCCTGTAATCAGTATGAGTACTCAGGGCTTTGAAAAAAATCCTGGCTTCCGTTTTACACCAAAGCTTTTGGATAATCTTATTAAGTCTTTGGTAGTGGGTGACCTTTTGATGAGGGTTTTGTACAGAACCCGCCCTTACGAAGCAATTCAGGGAACTGCTAATCAGCTTTACGAAAAATGGAATGCAAAGGCAGAAGCAATGTTCTTAAATCATGTTTCAAGTCATGAATTCCATAAGCTTTTAAGGGGAATTATCCGCGACTTTGATACTCTTCCTCTTAAACCGATTAAAAAACCACGCGTAGGTGTTGTTGGAGAAATCCTTGTAAAATTCCATCCTACTGCAAATAATCAGATTGTAGAAACAATCGAAAAAGAAGGCGCTGAATGTGTAATGCCAGACCTACTGGACTTTTTCTTCTATACATTTGCAACAGGTATTTTCCGCCACGACCAGCTTGCCTTCCCTAAAAAGACAAAGAGAAACGCAAGACTTATGGTATGGGGCTTAGAGCTTTACAGAAATAAGATGAAAAAATACCTTAAAAAAAGCCAGCGTTTTGAAGCACCTAATCACATTTACAAGATGATGAAGGGTGTAGATGATATTGTTCAACTTGGTAACATTACGGGCGAAGGATGGTTTTTAACAGCAGAGATGGTTGAACTTATTCATGAGGGTGCACCAAGTATTGCCTGCGTTCAGCCATTTGCATGTTTGCCAAATCAC
This sequence comes from Treponema sp., assembly GCA_017962965.1. Classification (GTDB taxonomy): domain Bacteria; phylum Spirochaetota; class Spirochaetia; order Treponematales; family Treponemataceae; genus Treponema_D. The sequence goes on from JAGCUI010000013.1 coordinate 57,503, forward strand.
GTTACCGGAAAGGGTATGATTAAGGAATTAAGAAGAAGATTCCCTGATGCAAACATTAGTGCAATTGATTACGACCCGGGTAGCTCTGAGGTAAATCAGTTGAACAGATTAAAGCTTCTTCTTTCAAATGCGCCGATTGGAAAGCATCCTGACGAAGATTCAGAAGGAATGGTAAAGCTTCCAAACGGAGTTTTAGTTGAGCCTGAAATTCGATATGCGGAAGGAAGTTCTTTAGTTGATACAGACCCGGCTGAAAACTTGTAATTGAAATTTTTATAATTAAGGTGGAAGTTATGAAAAGAAGACTGGCATTTTTAATTTTATGTTTTGTGTTCAAAAGCGTTTTTGCTGAATTCAGTTCACTCGGCATTCCAGACTCTTCTGATATAAGAAAGCAGCTTGTAGAAACCTGGTTCGAGGCTTCCCTTGATGAAATCCGCGATAATATTGCAGAAATAAGGTCCAATGAGGCTGGTCAGAAATTCCGCATCTCTATAGAAGAATCAAACTCTACTTATGCCATTGTTGTTGCAGCAGGAAAGATTGCAGAAGTAAATGTATATTCCAACGACGGTGTTTCACGTGTTCCTGAATATGTTTATCCCGGCACCTTACCCGGAACCTGGGTTTTATTAAAGGACAAAAAAACTGAAAAACCGATTTCCATCCGCTATTATTTTACTGGCGACAGTGATGTTTATGTTCAGTTTACTCAGTACGGAAAAATTGCTCTTGCAGATTTAATCATCTTTGGTTATTACGCTGCAAAGGGAGTTTCTACCGGTGTTCCTTTTTCAACCTTTTATACTGCATCTTTGGACGATGTAATCAAACTTACAAAAAAGACAATTCCATGGAAATATGTTTTAGTTGATAACACACGCTACCATGGTGTTCTTGTAATGCTTTCTGAAATTTCCCGCATGATTCCGAAAATCGTTTTACTCGAAAATGCGATGTACGACGAAAACGGAGATCTTATAAATGTGATTACCGGAAAGCCTTATGATTTGATTGGCGGCCAGGACGACAGACTTTATCTTTCAAATGCTGGTTGTGTAAAATGGGTTGCAGATGGTCTTGTTTATCCTGTGGCACATACACTTTTAAAAAGAGGACCGCTTGTTCAAAGTACAGTGAGCGTAAACGAAATAGGATACCAGGGACTTTTGTCTCAGGAAAAGAGCTTGTATTTTTCTTTGGACTGGGTTCGTAACATCGCTTCTGCAGTAATTTCTGTAAACACAGGAAGAAAATATCTTTATACAGATTCCGGAGTTGATGTTGATATTAATCCGTTTTCTTCATCAGTTACAAAGACCGGAACTGCAAATACAATCAACTATATAAAAAATACGGGCTATGATGCAAAGCTTGTAAAATCACTTCTTTATGTTCTTGCCGCAACTGAGCCGGACTCTGTCTATCTTGGAGCAATCCGCGAAGTTTCGAGAGAGGTTCAGCCTGAGGTAAAGGTGTTTAATAAGAGTGCAGTTTTCTTCCCGTATTTTAATAAGGATAATGCATTTGACTGTAAGGTTTTCTTTAACGGTCAGATTATGAGCCTTGATGATTTTCTTTTAATCTACGGGGACAGTTTTATATATTTTACCAGAATGCGTGCTTCTGAAAAATTTAATCTTTTTGAAAAAATTGAGTAAACAAAATGAAAAAATTATTATTTAGTTTTCTATTTTTAGGTCTGGGCCTTTTCTGTTTTGCACAGGAAAATGCTCTTTTGGAATCTGTTGTTAAAGCGTACGACAAAAAGGATTATGTTTCTGCTTCTCAGATTATTGATGAGGTAAAGGAAGATTCAAACCGTTCAAAGGATGAGCTTCTTTTCTGTTTAATTTATGAATCAAAAATAAAACTGGACAGCAGCGAAAATAAAAAGCTTACTGCTCAGAAGGTTTTAGGCGAGCTTACAGCAAAAGAACAGGATATTAAAAATTCCAGACTCAACGGACTTTCTGATTCATACTATCAGCTGGTTTTATACTGCAACACAGTTTTAGGAAATTCCGAAAAGGCTTTGGCTGCATATTTTAAAATCCAGAATGTGGATGAAGATTCAGTTTATCTTGCAGCTTACTGTTATTTTACAATCGAAAAGGATTACAGAAAAACAGAGCAGATTTTTAAAGAATATCTTACACAAAAATCCCTCATGGATTTTAAAAAGACAAATAACCGTGTTCTTTATGCAAAGACCTTAGCTCGTAACGAAAAATATTTAGAAGCTGAAAATTTTTATTCAATGCTTTATGAAGATAAAAAACTTACAAGCGATGAAATTTTTGAATATGCAAAGCTTTTGTACATTCAGGAAAAATATCAGAGTGCGGAAGTAAAGGCAAAGGAATCAAAAAATCCTCTGGCTTCTTATCTTTCGGGGCTTTGTGCAATCAATACAAAACAGTGGAAAAATGCCGAACAAAATCTTTCTGCATATTTAAAACAGTATGCTTCGGTTTACGGCTATGTTGATTCAGCAACCTACTATCAGGCTTACTCGGTTTATAGGCAGGGAAAATATAAAGAAGCGTATAAGCTTTTTTCTTCCTTTGCAGATTCAACAACAGAATTAAACTTTGCACGCCATGCCTACGAGCTTGCAGCAAAATGTGCCGTTCTTGATTCAGATTTTAAGAACGCTGCAACTCAGGCAGAAAAGCTTGTAAAAATCAGTTTTAAAGATGAAGAAAAACAAAAGGCAACAATTTTCTGTGCAGAAATCTATATAGACTGTAAGGAATACGACAAGGCCTACAATCTTCTTTCTCAGAACACTTATGATAAATCAGACTTTGCTCTTTCCTGCTGGAAGCTCATTGCAGAAATTTATGTAAAAACTTCGGATGCAGACAGGGCAGATACAGTATATGAAAAAATCATCAAGGATTATCCTAGAACCGATGACGCAGAAGAAGCATGCTATAAACGCGGTGAACTTTATTACGGTCAGGGAAAATACGAAAAGGCTGCAGAAAGATACGCTTCTTATAATTCAAAATATCCGAGCGGAAAATATCTTGAGCCTTCATATTATTTTTGCGGAGAGTCTTATCTTAAGGCAAAAAAATACGAAAAATCTTTGGGACCAAATTTAAATCTTATCAGTAAATTCCCAAAGAGCGTTTATACATACGGTGCATATAAAAATCTTTTTGAAGCATATTACGAGCTTAACAATATTACAGAGGCTCAAAAGATTGCAGACTTTATGATGAATAATTATAAGTCTCAGGCTGTGTCAGACGGAATCCCTGCAAAGCTCAAGGTAATCGGAAATGTTAAAAATGGTGCTTCTAAAAAGATGGCAGAAAAGCAGGCTGAATATGAAACAAAGGGCGGCTCTTCAACTGTAGAAGGACGTCTTGCCGGCTATGAGCTTTTTATGATGTATCTTGAAGATTCAAATGACGCAGAGGCTAAAAAGATTGCTTCACCTTTGTATAAATCAACTGCTAAGAGGGATGAAAGAGAATTTTATTACCTTGGAAAAATCGCTGAATTTTATGCAAAGCAGGAAAGCGGGGCAAAGCAGGCAGAATACTATCTTAAGGCTGTTGAATATTACAGACAAAGCTCAAAGGATACTTCTTCGGAAGAAGCTGTGGCTCTTTATTCTGCGGTAGATGCTTTTTTAAAGGATAAAAAAACTGCCGATGCAAAGGAAACAGCGCAGGTTCTTAAAAAGCTTTATCCTGATTCACGCCAGGCAAAAAACGTGGACAAGCTTTTTTAATTATAAGAGGAATGCAATATGAAAAAGACATATAAATTTTTAATTGCAACGGGATTAATTTTATTCAGCTTTAATCTCTTTGCTGCCGAAAGTACAATTTCACTTCCCGACGTAAAAACTGTTTTGAGCGGAGATAATCCTGAGCAAAAAGCAGTGGGTCCTGATTTTACAGATGATGCACCTCTTCCTTCTACAAGCGGAGAACTTGTTCCGGATGTTCCAAAGGAAAAACCTGCTTCACTTGTAAGAGAGGCTGATAAAGGTGATTTTGACTTTTTTAAAGATTATTCAAAAACCGGAATGATTCAGGGTGCTTTTCCATTTAATTTTACAGGAAAGGTAAAGATTCAGAAAAATGAAAGTGAAGAAAAATCAGACGGGCTTTTGGAAATTTCTCCTTTCTTTTTAGACTTTAGTTATGTTTCAAGTATTTTTACACGTGACGAAGCTAAAAATGATTCATTCTTCCGCCGTGATGCAGAGCTTGAAGTAAAGGCTCCTCTTTTTTACAACGAAGAAAAACAATGGGCTTTGGATGCAGGGCTTTCATTCTTTGATATTGAAAACGGAATGCAGGACAGGGGAGGAAAAACTCTTACTGTAAGCCAGAGAAACGTAAAGCTTGATTATGTGTATGCCCGTGAATTTTCAAATAAGCTTTTCCAGGTAAGAGGAGATGCAGGCTTTTATTCAAGAAGTGCTTTAACTACAGATACTGTTGCTTCATGGGTAGACGGCGGAACAGAGTTTTATATAGATCCTGATATTATTTTTAAGATGGATTTACAGAACGAAGAAACTGCCATTAAAGGTGTTACTGTTAAATTACTCAACATTTTTGATCAGACAGCGTACAGCTCGTCATATAAGGCAGTGCTAGAAGCAGAGGCAGATTTTGGTTTTGGAAAGAATTTAATCAACGTTGATGCAGGTCTTTGTTTTGCCTTGAACGTAGAAGACACAATCTTTAATATTGCGCCTTTCTTAATCACTTATTCTTACGGAACCATGGAAGATAATTTTTACATCCGCGTTAAGTCCGGAGTTCAGTCATATCTTCCAAAAACTTATGAGCTTGAAAAACAGTACCGCTTTGCTGCAATGAATACAGCCACAAAGGATACATCGGATATTGTTGCCAATGTTTTTGCACGCTATAAAATCATAGACGACTTATTCATTACAAACGAAGTTGATTTTAAAAAGACATTCTACAGTCACGGGCTTTGGGTTCCTGATTACAAAGGCACTATGACAGACGGGCTTTATAATTTTGTTCAGAAGGACAGAATGGATTTGAGCTTGAGCGTAGGATTGGACTGGATGTACAACTACATGAAAATCTGGGGACTTTATAAAATTAATTTCTTAGATGCAGGACCTTTAGACAGCGTTCATTATTATGAGGCTGGGATGAGTTTCTTTAACGGCTTTACAAATGCAGACAGATGGATGATTACATTGAGTGCTAAGGGAAGCCTTGGTGGAAACGATGATGTTCCTGTTTTGAATGCAGCAGTAGAAAAGAGATTTAATAACGCCGTTGCACTTGAAATCAGTGCCGATGATTTACTCAAGTTTGTTACAAATAATTTAAGAAACTATGCAGGCGGATATGTTCAGGAAAGTGGAAAAATTGCGCTTGCGTTAAAACTAAATCTTTAGGATATGATAAAATAATTTAAGGGGAATAATATGATAAACGCACTTAAATCGGGTGGAGTATTGATGATTCCAATCATCATTTGTGGAATCATTGCTACTTACATAATCATTGAACGTTGTATTTATTTTTACAACATACAGAAAAGGGATTTCAAACTCAGAACTGCATTAACAAGTTCTCTTGCAGTACGTGACTTTGCCTCAGCAAATGCATCATGCGTAGAAGCAGGAACTCCAATGTCGCAGGTTATTCAGAAGGCTTTGGATTGCCGTCATTATGAAGAAAGAGACTTACGCGACTTTGTAGAAGCAGAAATGGATTTAGTAATTCCAAAGTTTGAACACCTTTTAACACCTCTTGGAACAATTGCAAACATCGCAACCTTGTTAGGACTTTTAGGAACTGTAACCGGTAACATCAAAGCCTTTGGTGTACTTGGAGCCGGCGGAACAATGGGAGATCCAACCTTACTTGCAGCCTCTATTGCCGAAGCTCTTGTAACTACAGTTGCCGGATTGATTGTTTCAATTCCTTCCGTAATTTTCCATAACTACTTTGTTTCACAGGTAAATAAACGCATTGTCGAAATGGAAGCTTTGGTAACTTCTGTTGTATTAAGAGTTACAGGACGTGTAAGCTGATGAGATTAAGAACAAGAAGAAACGGTGTTCAGCCGAATGTTGATATGACTCCGATGATAGATATAGTTTTCCAGCTTATCTTATTCTTCCTTGTGTCTACAACATTTGCTGTATTACCAGGCATTAAATTAAATCTTCCTACAAGTCATACTGCGGAAGGAACCTCGGTTCAGGGTATTACGATTACTGCAGAAAAAACAGGCGAAATTCATTTTAACGACCAGCTTGTTACTCTGGATACTCTTGGTCAGGCTCTTGCAGATTATGACACAGGAAATGTTGAAAAAACTCAGTTCCCGGTTTCGCTTCAGGCAGATGCAGATGTAACCAACGGCACAATTGTTCATTTGTTTGATATAATCCGCGAAGCAGGGTTTAGTGTAATTAATTTAAGGACTACGCAGGAATAGATATGATTTATCTTCCTTTATTCGGAAAAGACAGCATTCCTCAAACAGGCAGCCGTATTATAGGACTTGCAGGCACATTCTTTTTATGGGTTGTTGTTTTTATTGTGCTCGCACTTATTAATCCTAAAAAAGAAGAAAAGGAAAGATATGTTACTGTTCAGGTTGTTTTAAGCCCGGAAGACCACTATATTCCAAAGGAAGTGCCGATTCAGACAATTGTAGAAGAAACAGAAGGCGGGGAAGAAGCAGCAAAGAGTGTTACAGAACCTGTTGTTCAGACTGTAGCAGAAGCAAAAACAACTGCTCCTTTAATAAAAAATCCTTCTGCACCAAAGCCTCAAAGCTCTTCTGCAAGACAGGCACAGAGTACTCCTTCTTCAAAATCTTATGATACTTCTTCAAGAGCACCGGTAGATTATTCTACAAGCGTAGATGATGCTTTTAGTGCCCAGCTTAGCGGAAGTAAAAAGGCTGCAGTTTGGGATGAAAGTAAATTTCAGGATACTTCCAACGCAGTTACAAGTACTCCTCGCGAAACACAGGATGTTACAATCAACAAGGAAACAAGCTTTTCTGGTTCTGCCGGAAAGGTCAGCTCAAATAATACAAGTAAGACAAGCACTTCAAATACAAGCTCAAACTCTACAAGCGAAGAAGCCTCTGCCTCAACCACACAGGCTCTTACAAGAATCTCTGCCGCATCTTATTCTGCAAACTCGGAAGGCTCAAGAACAACTTCTTCCATGAACACAAGTAAATCCAGCAATGGTAAGCTCCAGATTCAGATGAACGACGGTTCTATGAGAACATTGATTGAACCTCTTTATCCTTCGATTTCTCTTTCTAAGGAAGCGTCGGATTCAATCCTCGAACCAAAAATCTCTGTAAAAATTAACTTCAGAGTTAATGAAAACGGAAACGTAGTTAAAGTTGAATTTGCAAATCAATCTATGCTTACAGAACTTGTACGTACAGAAATAACAAAACAGATTATGACATGGCGTTTTGAGTCGGCCTCATTTACATCTGTTGGTATTTTCACTTATATCATCGAAAAGAAGTAAAATTATATACTAGTATACAAGTATTTTAGTTGCGGTTTTTCACCTCAAGTGTTATAATTAATCTCAGAGTATTTTTGAAAATGTATTTTTCTCAAGGCAATACAATAGAGCATTATTAAGGAGAACCATATAAAATGCAGATGACATTGCGCTGGTATGGCACCGGCTTTGATTCAGTAACATTAAAACAGATTCGTCAGGTTCCGGGGGTACACGGAGTTATTACAACCTTATACGATTCTGTTCCCGGAGATGCATGGGAGCTTTCCGCTATTCAAAAAATTAAAAAAGAAGTAGAAGATGCCGGATTAAAGATTGCCGGAATCGAAAGCGTAAACATTCACGACGACATTAAAATCGGTGGTGGCGACCGCGATAAATACATCGAAAATTATATTAAAACACTTGAACGTCTTGGTCAGGAAGACATCCATATGGTTTGCTATAACTTTATGCCTGTATTCGACTGGACAAGAAGTGAGCTTGCACGCGTATGTGAGGATGGCTCAACAGTTTTAGCTTATAACTCAAAGGCAATCGACGGAGTAAAACCCGAAGAGATGTTTGCTTCTATAGATAAGGATTCAAACGGCTTTGTTCTTCCAGGCTGGGAACCTGAGCGTATGGCCCGTGTAAAAGAGCTTTTTAAAATGTACGAGGATGTTACAGAAGAAAAGCTTTTTGAAAACCTTGTATACTTTTTAAAAGCAATCATGCCTGTGTGCGATAAATACAATATTGATATGGCAATCCATCCCGATGATCCAGCATGGCCTGTATTCGGTCTTCCACGCATCATCACAAGTCAGGATAAGGTTTGCAGAATGCTCAAGGCTGTAGATAATCCACATAACGGATTAACCTTCTGTACAGGCTCATACGGAACAAACCGCAAGAATGATCTTTGCGAATTCATTAAGGCTGCACAGGGAAGAATCCATTTTGCTCATGTTCGAAACCTCAAGTTTAATACAGCAATTGATGACCCAGTTTTAGATTTCCAGGAATCGGCACACCTTTCAAGCTGTGGAACTTTTGATATGTTCAAGATTGTAAAGACACTTTACGAAACAGGTTTTGACGGAGTAATCAGACCGGACCATGGACGAATGATCTGGGGTGAAAAAGCAATGCCTGGTTACGGCTTATACGACAGAGCCCTTGGTGCTACATACTTACAGGGTCTTTGGGAAGCCTGCGAAAAGACAATCGACAGAAGCGGCGTAAAATTATATAAATAGCCAAAAAAAAGCACGAAATTAATTTCGTGCTTTTTTTATATTAATACTTAAAAAGATTTTCTCCAAAATCCCTAAAGCTTTGTATCCAGCAGGCCCATTCATGCTTTAAGCCGGGGTATTCCTTACATGCAAAGTTCTGGATTCTGTCCCACTTGGAAATTACAGGTACGTAACTGCAGTAGCCCGGATAAAAGATTTCATCCTCGGTTCCGCATGTCATAAACATGTATTTAATCTTTAAATTGTCATCAACTTTTTTATCTACATCACTTACGTATTTTTCAGGCTGGATGTAAGTCATAATGCTGTTTGCACGAGGGGTAGCACCAAAGCATCCGAACGAAGCAAATAAATCAAGACATTCACCAATTCCAATTGTCATACTCTGGTTTGAACCCATCGAAAGTCCTGCCATTGCATTGTCTTCGCGCTTTGTAGAAACATTAAAATTCTTTCTGATGTAAGGTAAAAGATCGTTACGAAGCTCTTGTCCAAAGCAGTTGGCTCCCGCGTCACTTGACCATTCTCTTTTTTCATTCCAGGTTTTATCAGAAACTCCCGATGGAGTAACAACAATAAATTCTTTTATATTAATGTTATTATCAAGATAAACCCTTAATTCACCATTCGGGTCATTAAGTCCCCAATTGTATTCGTTTTCGCCGCTTCCGTGCATCAGAATTACAAGAGGATATTTTTTTGATTTATTCATTTTGTCGTACCCAGCTGGAAGATACACAAAAGCATGTTTATTGTAATGATCTGCTTCTGTCAGTTTTGATTCTGCAACTGTGTAATCTCTTGTAGGGTAATTAATTTCAACTACTTCACTTTTTTCATTAGGACATGATGTAAACAATACAGTAAGGCCAAAGATAAGAATCACGGTTTGTGTAAATTTTTTGAGCATTTGATTATTTCTCCTCAAAATGTTATTCTGCGTTATCCTGCAGTCTATTAATTATACTACAGGGAAATAAATAAAACAAACTTACTTATCCGGAGGTTTATATGGCAGTACCAGTATTAGAAACAGAAAGATTAATTTTACGTCCCCTTACAAAAGATGATTTACCGGCTGTATATGTGTGGGCGAGTGATCCCCGTGTAAATAAGTATATGATTTATCCTTTGTACAAAAGCATGGACGACGGCAAAGTCTGGTTCGACTCCTTGTACAAGGATGACAATAAAAAAGATTTTGGCTTTGTATATAAAGAAACCGGCGAGCTCATCGGAAGCGGTGGCATTTACTTTCACCCTGATAAAGATGTATGGTCCATCGGTTATAACATTCGCTATGAATTCTGGAACAAAGGTCTTGTAACAGAAGCAATGAAAAAAATCACTTCCTGGGCCATCGAAAACTTTGACGTTAAAGTAATCGCCGGAACCTTTGCAGTTGGCAACACAGGCTCTCAGCGCGTAATGGAAAAGCTCGGTCTCACTTTCTACGAAGATACAGAATATTCAAAGCTTGATAACAGCGAGACCTTTAAAGCAAAAACGTATTCTAAGGTTATAAAGAAGTAGATTAAAATACTAGTATTCTAGTTGCAAATCCTCTTAATCGGTATTATACTTAATCTGTAAATTCTAACAGGAGTATAAGATGAAACTTTCAAAAGATGGAATTAAAAATACAAGTGAATGGGAATCTAAAGGTTATTCTCTTCCAAAGTTCGACAGGGAAAAGGTTGAGGCTTTAACAAAGGCACAGCCTTTCTGGATTCATTTTGGGGCAGGTAATATTTTCCGTGCGTTCCAGGCAAATGTTGTGCAGAATCTTTTGAACAGTGGGGTTTTAGACCGCGGGCTTGTTGTTGCAGAAGGCTATGATTACGAAATCATTCAGAAAATGTACCGCCCTCACGATAACATCGGTGCTCTTGTTACATTAAAATCAAGCGGTAATGTTGAAAAAACTGTTGTGGGCTCAATCATGGAAGCTCTTGCTGCAGATTCAGATAACGAAGCAGACTGGTCACGCCTTTTAGAAATTTTCCGCGCTCCTTCTTTGCAGATGGTAACCTTTACAATCACAGAAAAAGGATATTTATTGCGCAATGCAAATGGCGTTATGATGAACGGTGTAGAAGAGGATTTTACAAACGGTCCTGTTTTACCAAAGAGTTATATCGGTAAGGTTGTAACACTTTTGCACGAACGCTATGTAAACGGTGAGCTTCCTGTTGCAATGGTAAGTATGGATAACTGCTCTCATAACGGAGACAAGCTTTTTGCTGCCGTTAATGAATTTGCAACTGAATGGGAAAACCGCGGCGTTTGTAAACCGGGCTTTCTTTCTTATGTAAATAATCCTTCTAAGGTAAGCTTTCCTTGGACAATGATAGATAAAATCACACCGCGTCCTGATTCAAAGATCGAAAAGATTTTAGCCGACGACGGAATTGAAGAGCTTGAACCTGTAATCACTTCTAAGAAAACTTATGTTGCTCCTTTTGTAAATGCAGAAGAGTGCCAGTATCTTGTTATAGAAGATTCATTTCCTAACGGCCGTCCTGAGCTTGAAAAGGCTGGACTTTATTTTACAGACCGTGCCACAGTAGATAAGGTAGAAAAGATGAAGGTTTGTACATGTCTTAATCCGCTTCATACCTTCCTGGCCGTTAGCGGTTGTCTTTTGGGTTACACATTGATTGCAGATGAAATGAAGGATGCAGATTTACTCCGCCTTGTAAAACGTCTTGGTTATGAAGAAGGACTTCCTGTTGTTGTAGACCCTGGTATTATCAAGCCTCGGGATTTTATTGATGAAGTTGTAAATATCCGTATTCCAAATCCGTTTATGCCGGATACTCCACAGCGCATTGCCTGCGATACAAGCCAGAAGTTGAGCATTCGTTTTGGAGAAACAATTAAGGGCTACCTTGCAAGAAAAGATTTAGACATCAATTCTCTTAAGGTTGTACCTCTTGTATTTGCCCTATGGCTTCGTTACTTACAGGCAATTGATGATAACGGTAATGCCTTTGAGTTAAGCCCGGATCCGCTTTTGGAAGAATGCAGAAAATACGTAGAAAACCCTTGTGATATAGATAAACTTCTGAGCCGTAAAGACATCTTTGGTGTAGATTTATTCGAAGCAGGTCTTTCGGACAAGGTAAAAGACTACTATTCAAAGCTTACAATGGGTAAGGGTAGTGTGAGAAACGTTTTAAGCTCGCTTTAATTTTGTGTGCCTAGTTTTTCTTTGCGTTCAGTTTGATTGTCATGCCCCAGCCGTTTTCTTCTGTGCGTTTTGTAAATCCAAGCTTTTCGTAAAAGCCTGATTTTCCAACTGCAGCTACTAAAACAAACATGAGGTAATCATCAGGGGCCAGATAACTTTTTGCCTTTTCGATTATGTAATTTACAAGCTTTCTTCCAATTCCTTTTCCCTGATATTCAGGCTTAACAATTACATCAGAAATATAAACCGCATAGCCGTAGTCAAAAAGGGCGCGCGAAATACCAACAGTTTTTCCGTCAACCTTGGCACTCACCATAAAGGCCGAATGCTTTATAAGTTCCTTTACTCTTTCAGGTTTAACCATTGTCCATCCGGCTCCACCACGAAAGTCCAGATATTCTTCTTCTGTAAATCCTTCTACAAGTTCAACTTCCATATTTTCCCCCTAAGTGTAAAGTTAGTATTTAAGTTCAGACACTGTAATTTGAGCATCCGCCTTCTGATTTTTTACAGCAATCTGAAAATCATCCTCGTAAATAATTTCTCCGGGCACCTGTTCTGTTTTTGAAATATAAAGTGTAAGCCCGTACTTTTTTGCCATAGCCCTGTAAAAATCCATCTGTGCATAAATGTCGTTTCCCTCTGGAGTATCTTTAAACCATGTAATGGCACAGTCAGGATTTCCTTTTTCATAAAACGGAGGAACCGGTAAAACTTTTTCAAAGTACTCCCTGTTTTTCCAGTATTCTGCCGTTTCTTTTTTGTTAAGAGTTTTTGAATCTACAAGCTTTCCGATTGCAGTAAAAAGTCCCCTTGGCTGCTTTGTAATCCACGCAATGTCCTTTGTATGTATTCTAAAGTAAGTCATCTTTTCTCCGTATTTTTCTCTTTTTAAAAAGATTATAGTACATAAAAAAAATATTGTTTATAGTGTATTTCTTTAAAATTTAAATGCCACGATAAGTAGCAGAAAAACTTAAAGAATTAAGAAAGCAAAAAGGGATTTCTCAGGAAAAAATTGCAATGACTCCTGATACAAAATGTAAAGAATTCTTTTCTGAGAAAGCGTTTTATGCTATACTAGTATTCGAGGTAAAAACATGAAACGCTTCTTAGACGAGAATTTTCTTTTAGAGACTAAATCATCACAAATCTTATATCATAAATACGCAGAAAAAGAACCAATTTTTGATTTTCATAATCATCTTTCTCCAAAAGAGATTTTCGAAAATAAGAGGCTTGGAAATCTTGCAAATGCCTGGTTAGATCATGATCACTATAAATGGCGTGCTATGCGTGCTGCCGGTGTTGATGAAAAATTAATTATCGGTCATTTGGTAAACGGAGAGGCTGTTACTCAAAGCCCAGAGACAGACTACGAGCGTTATCTTGCCTTTGTAAAAACTCTGGAATTAAGCCCTGGAAATCCACTTTATCACTGGAGCCATCTTGAGCTTAAACGTTACTTTGGAATTTCAAAGCCTTTGACCCAAGCCAACGCAAAAGAAATCTGGGATAAATGCAATGCGCTTTTACAAAAAGATGAATATACTTCGCAGGGTCTTCTTTTAAAGATGGGAGTAAAAGAGCTTTGCACAACAGACGATCCACTTGATAATCTTGAATGGCATAATAAACTTAAAGGTGCCGGTATCAAAGTTCGTCCTTCTTTCCGCCCGGATATTCCTCTTTCTCCCGACCATCCTGATTTTGCAAAATATATTTCAAAGCTCCAGGAAATGGACGGCACAAGTTTTAAAACAATTACAGACATGATTAATGCTCTTGGGCGCCGTATGGACTTTTTTAAAGAGAACGGCTGTGTAGTAAGCGATCATTCTCTGGAGGATGATTTTTACCTTCCTGTAAATTATGATGATGTAAACTATATTTTTGAAAAGGCCTGGATTGGTAAAAAGCTTACAAAAGAAGAAATTGCAAAATACAAGGGCTATGTTTTAATCGAACTTGGAAAGCTTTATGCTAAAAAAGGTTTTGTATTGCAGATTCACATTGGAGCTTTGCGCGACAACAACACTTTAATGCTTACTAAGGCCGGAAAAAATATTGGCGAAGACAGTCTCAATGATTTTAATTTTGCTTCCCAGCTTGGAGCCGTTTTGAATGGAATCTATTCACAAGCAGATGCAAAAACAATTTTGTATAATTTAAATCCAAAGGATAATGACAGTATTGCAACAATGGCTGCAAACTTCAGAAACTGCCACTTTGGTCCTGCATGGTGGTTCTGTGATCACAAAGATGGAATTGAAGAGCAGATAAGGGTGTTTGCCAGAACTTCTGTTTTGGGTCGTTATGTTGGAATGCTTACTGATTCAAGAAGTTTTCTTTCTTACCCGCGCCATGAGTACTTTAGAAGAATCCTTTGTAATTACATTGGAGGCTTAGTAGAAAACGGTGAATTACCTTGGGATGAAGCCTTGCTTGGAAATATGGTAAAAAATATTTCCTATAAAAATGCATGTGATTTCTTTTTGAAATAAAAAAAAACGTGAAGTCTGGAAAACCGGGCTTCACGTTTTTTATACCTTAGTTCTTAAACTTAACTGCAGTTCCGTAAGCAACAACTTCTGCTGCTCCCTGCATTACAGCCGAAGAACCGTAGCGGATTCCGACAATTGCATCGGCTCCTAAAGCTTCTGCTTCGTCTACCATACGCTTTGTAGCAATCTGGCGTGCTTCGTTGAGCATTTCTGTGTAGCCCGAGATTTCTCCACCAACCAAAGTTTTAAGACCCGCCATTAAATCGCGTCCAAAGTTTTTTGACTGAACAATTGTTCCCTTTACGATTCCAAGTGCTTCGTATGTTTTTCCTGGAATTGTTTCAATGCTAAAAAGTTTCATATTAATCATTCTCCTTAATTTAATATTTGAGGGCTTCTATTTCTTCGCCCTTGTTAATTTCCTTTAATCTCAAAATTAAAGCTGTTACAATGCCGATTATAAAGCAGCCCAAAATTACAAGAAGAATTATAAAAGGCATAAAATCTGTTTTTGTGTGAATAAGTGCGATTAAAACACTTGTAAAAATCAATACCATAAGCGCTAAGAAAAAGCCTGCTGCAAAGATTGCACCAACTTTCTTTTTGCGGCTTATATCTTCTTTTTTTACATCCATAAACTTTGAGCCTCCTTCTTCAAGTCTCGAAATTTCGGAAAGATATTTTTCTGCATCAAGGTGAATAAAAAAAGATTCAGAAGAAGATTTTTCATCCCCGCCGCTCTGATTAAGATTATTCTGTACTTCGTTTTTAAGCCTCATACAAAAATCCTTCATGAGCTCTGTATTCTTCTGTTGTTTTTCCAGTCTTTTAATCTGCTCTTCCATGCTTTCTTCAAAGCTTCGCTTGCCTTTTAAAAGCAGCCTGATGTCTTCGATCGGAACAGAAAGCTTACGGAGCAGTTTAATTTTTTTTAGCTGCTGTACATCCTTGAGGGTATAATCCCTGTATCCGTTTAAAGGATCACGTTCAGGATTTAAAAGGCCCTCTTCTTCGTAAAAGCGTATGTTCTTTTTTGTGATGCCAACCAGCTCTTCAACCTGATAAATTTTCATAGTCTTTCCTTAAATCATACAACCCTTTTAGGTTTTTGTCTTTTTTATTTTTCAAAACCTCCTTTTGTTTTTGCCTTATAACTAAATACTAAGGCTTCCACCAAGTGGAAGGTCAAGAAAAATTTTAATTTTTTTTAAATTTTTTTTTGGGATGATTTTCTGCAGTTACTAGAATACTAGTATTTTACACAAATAAAAATATATGCTATAATTTAGAAAAGAGGCATTTATGAATGATACATTAAAAAAAATAGGCTCAATCGGAATTGTTCCTGTTCTAGTTTTAAATAAAACAGAGGATGCTGCTCCCTTAGCTCAGAGCTTAATGAAGGGTGGTTTACCATGTGCCGAAGTAACCTTTCGCACTCAGGCCGCAGAAGAAAGCATCCGTATAATAGCCAAAGCGTTCCCGGATATGTTAGTTGGAGCCGGAACAGTCTTAAGCGTAGATCAGGTAAAACGCGCCGTAGATGCCGGTGCAAAATTTATAGTAAGTCCTGGATTAAATCCAAAAGTAGTAGAATACTGTCTCAAGAAAAACTACCCTGTAACTCCAGGCATCATGACACCAACCGAGCTTGAAGTTGCCTTAGGTTACGGCTTGGATGTAGTAAAATTTTTCCCTGCCGAAAATGCCGGCGGCCTCAAAATGATTAAAGCCATGAGTGCTCCATACACCATGATGAAGTTCATGCCTACAGGCGGCATCAATGCAACAAATGTCCGCGACTACTTAGCCTGTGACAAAATCTTAGCCTGTGGCGGCAGCTGGATGGTAAAAGGAGACCTCATAGCTTCCGGAAATTTTTCAGAAATAGAAAAGCTCACAAGCGAAGCTGCACAGATAGTGAAAGAGATAAGAAAATAAAAAAACGTGGATTGCCGCGCTACGCTCGCAATGACGAAAAGGAGAATTAAAAATGAAAACTGTAACATTCGGTGAAATAATGCTTAGGCTCGAACCGGAGGGGTACTTCCGCTTCGTGCAGGTTGATAAAATGACTTCTACATTCGGTGGGGGAGAGGCTAACGTGGCTGTTTCGCTTGCTAACTTTGGACTTGATTCTTATTACGTTACAAAGCTTCCAAAGCATGAAATAGGGCAGGCTGCAGTAAACAGTCTTCGCCGTTATGGTGTAAATACACAATATATTGTTCGCGGTGGAGACCGTGTTGGTATTTATTATAACGAAAGAGGTGCAAGCCAGAGAGGTTCAAAGTGTATTTACGACCGTGCACATTCAGCAATTGCAGAAGCTAAGTCTGGTGATTTTAACTGGAAAGAAATTTTTACAGACTGCAAATGGTTTCATCTTACAGGAATTACACCGGCGCTTGGCGGCGATATGGTTCAGATTTGTATAGAAGCTTGTAAGGCTGCCAAAGAAGCAGGGGCAACAGTAAGCTGCGATTTGAATTACCGCGGAAAGCTTTGGACACGTGAACAGGCCCGCGAAGCAATGACTCAGATTTGTAAATATGTTGATGTATGTATTTCAAACGAAGAGGATGCAAAGGACGTATTTGGAATCGAAGCTGAAAACACAGACATTAACAGCGGAAAGTTGAATAAAGAAGGATATAAATCAGTTGCAAAACAGCTTGCAGATAAATTCGGCTTTAAGAAGGTTGCAATCACACTTAGAACTTCTATCAATGCAAATAGAAACAACTGGGCTGCTCTTTTATACGACGGAAAGGATTACTGCTTTAGTAAGGAATACGAAATGTACATCGTAGACAGAGTAGGTGGAGGAGACAGCTTTGGTGCAGGACTCATCTATTCTTTATTAAACGGAAAATCAACTCAGGACGCTGTAGAATTTGCAGTTGCAGCAAGTTGTCTTAAGCATACAATCGAAGGCGATTACAATATGGTAAGCGTTGATGAAGTAGAAAAGCTTGCAGGCGGAAACGGCAGTGGAAGAATCCAGAGATAAAATTAGATTTCTTCGATATAGTCCCCGGTGGCTTTTCTTTTTGCAACGATGATTGTGATGTCGTCGTGGAATGGTTCTCCATCCAGGAATGTTGTGAGGCTTTTATTAATAGCTTCCAGAATGGATTTGGCAGAACCATTTTTATTTGCCTTAATCACTTTTTTGAGGCGTTCAATTCCATACTGTTCTTTTGTTGTATCTACGGCTTCTATAAGACCGTCTGTGAATAAAACAAAAATATCATTTACATTCGATTTAATCTGAGTAACTGGGAAGGAAACTCCAAGTCCTTCAATTCCAATCATTCCGTACTGTTCATCCGGATGCTTGTAAACAATTTCTGTAATTTCATTGCTTTTTGCATCAAAATAAAGCGGATGAGGATGACCTGCATTTACAATTTCAATATCACAGGTATTTTTTCTTGAAACAGGTGCAATGCGGAAAAGAAGGCCTGTCATATAGTTTTCAACATTTACTTTTTCCTGGATATAAGATTCATTGATTTTATTCATTACCTTGGTTAAAGAATCTTTATTATCAAGGGAATTCATAAAGTGCTGAGAGATAATTCCTTTAGCTAAAATGGTCATAAGACCTGCAGGAATACCGTGGCCCGAAACATCAAAAATACTTATACCGGCAAGATTTGAGTTTTTAGTGTAGTAGTCATAAATATCGCCTGAAACATTATCTGTAAAGATTGAATATTTGGAAGCGATTTCCCAGCCCGGGAAGTTTGCCTCGAACGAAGGAATAAAATTCTTTTGAACATTTGCAACGGCTTCAAGTCCGCGTGTTAAAACAAAGTTTGTATCAGAAAGCTCTTTTGTTCTGATGGTAACAATTTCTTCAAGGTTGGCATTGAATTCTTCGAGCTTGGTTTTTAAAAGAGCGTTCTTTGAGTAAGCATTATTAAAGCGCACAACAAGATAGCAAAGGAAAATAATGATTGTAATCTGCCAGCCGTAGAGTGTGAAGTAAGGAAGATTTTTAATCTTAAAGCCAAGACGGATTATAACATCAATTATGATGCTTAAAATTACAGGAGCAAAGCCTCCCAAAAGCTGACGTGCAATTGTCTTTTTTTCCGGCGTCTTAAAGGCAACAAAAATCTTTGGAATACTAAAGCAGAACTGCAGAAGAACAAAGGCTGAAATAAAAGGAATAAAATCAATAAGCATTTTATAGGTTGGAATAAAATACGTGATGAAAACCGGAAGGGCAAGAAGAATCAACCTGAATTCCAGCAGATGCTTTGAAATTTTAAATTTTAAGAAAGCAATGATAAATGAGTTTGCAAAATAAATTGTTATAAAGGCGCCCATGCAAACCGTGGCTTTTAGAATCGTAAGATAATTTATGCCAAGCCCCTGAATCCATGGAACCTCTGCCGAATAGAACGGAAACAGGAAGAGAAGGGTAAAGAGATTCAAAAGTGAAAAGACGATGTATTCAACATTATCAAAAAACTTTTTTAAGCCCATGTGCATGATAAAGTAAAGAATGAATACAAGAATCATTGCACCGGAGAAAATAAGGTTTACTTTTGAATTAGTAAAGGTTTTAAATTCAGAAGCGATGTATGCGTCCTTTTGCTGTGCGATATAAATCTGATCTGAAATTGCACCAAGAGGACCCGGCCACACTTTAATTAAAATTGTGTTTTCGCCTTCTTTATTTATAAGATCTTTGTGAATCGGATAATAGTGGGCCTTAAAGCCTGCGCTGAATTCATTTGGAGGAAAATCCCCGTAAGTGCCGATGAGGTTTCCGTTAAAATATACTTCATCAGCTGAACGTAAAAATGCAATGTATAAGGCAAGGTCTTTATATTTAAGGCTTTTATCAATTGTAAAGGTTGATTTAATCCAGATATAGTTTTTTTCATTAACAAGAAGACTTTGAAGATTTTCAGCGGCTTCTTCTGTGAGCTTTATAAAATCCTTGTTCCTTTGTACTTCGTGTAATGAGGCATATGGAGAAGTTTCGCAAAATAAAAGCGTGTCCTTAAGTTCGATTCTTGATGTATTTGATTTACAGGACATCAAAGTAAAAAGAATCAGAGAGAGAAAGACTGCAATATGAGTTTTCTTTTTTCTGGTCATACACAATAATTATAAACCGTGATAACCAAAAAACCAAACGAAAAGTACAATATTTAAAATAATTTCTTGTAATATAATTATTTCAGTTAAAACTACTAAAATCGTTCGACGTTTTTCTTCTCTGACTTTTTATAGGCTGCAGCACCAAGGTTTTTCTTTTTTGAGTCTGATTTTTTCCCCTGTTTTGTGCTTTTATTCTCTTTTTTGTCAGCTTTTACAGAAGTTTTTCTGGTTTTTCCTTCGCTCTTATTTGATTTTGAAGAAGATTTTCCTGCCGGCTTTGATGATTTTCTTTTGTTTTCATCATTTTTGCGTGATTTTGAGCCTGATTTTCTTGAACCTCGTCCTTCTTCCTTTGCATCCACATGCATGTGAGGGATTTTTTTGTTCTTTTTTGAAAGTTCAAGCGCTTTTTTTGCATCTTTTACAGGAAGACTTACCAAAGAGAACTGCTGTGCAACATCAATATCATCTACAAGGCGGCCCGGAATGTGAAGAAGATTTGCAAAGAATTCTGCAATTTCTTTTGCGCGGTATCCGTCCTTTTTACCAAGAGAAACGTAGATGCGCATCTGATCCCCGCGTGCTTTTATATCCTTTACGCTGATTCTTCCGTAGTGCTTAGGGCTAAGCTGATTTCCATATAAAACAGAAAGAACTCCTGCCAGTACCTTTTTGGCATCCTGATTTTCGCAAAGGCTTTCCGAGAGTGTTTCGAATTTTGTATCTACAGGGATAACTTCATCATCTTTAAAAAGCTTTTGTTTCAAATCCGAAATTAATTTGGCTTCTTTGATTGCAAGAACTTCTGTAACATTCGGAACCTTTTCTTCTGTGAACTTACTCTTTGTGGCACGTTCAACATTTTTTATAAAGTAACCGAGCTTGCGTCTTTCTTCGGGGCGTACAAAGGTAACTGCAATACCAGTGGTTCCCGCTCTTCCTGTTCTTCCGATTCTGTGAACATAGGTTGCAGTATCAAAAGGAAGGGAATAGTTTACAACATGAGAAAGCCCTGAAATATCAATTCCACGGGCAGCCACGTCGGTAGCAACAAGAATGCGAGTTTTCTTCATCCTGAAGCGCTCTAAAACCTTTTCTCTCTGGTTCTGCATGATGTCGCCATGGAGTGCATCTGCTTCGTAGCCTCTCATATCAAGCTCTTTTGTAACTCTGTCTGCATCCATCTTTGTGGTTGTAAATACAAGGCCGTAAAAATCAGGAGACATGTCTATGAGGCGGACGAGTGCTTCAATCTTATCGCTTTCTTTTAAAAGCCAGTATTTTTGTTCAATTAAGAGTGCTTCATCAATTACCTTTGCTTCTTCTATGATGTCGTATTCGCCCATAAAGTCGCCGGCAATTTTTAAAATTGGAGGAGGCATTGTTGCGCTGAATAAAAGGATTCTGCTTTGAGGATTTGCCTGTTCAAAAATTTCACGGATGTCGTCGATAAAGCCCATATCAAGCATTTCATCGCCTTCGTCCAGGATAAAATATTTTATGTTCTTTAAATCCAGTGTTTTTCGTTCAAGGTGATCTTTAATACGGCCCGGAGTTCCTACAACAATTTCGCAGCCTCTTTTTAATTCGCGGATCTGTGTTGTGTATGAAGCACCTCCGTATAAAACAGTTGTACGAGGAAAGTCCTTGGTAGAAAAAGATTTCATTTCTTCGCAGGTCTGTACTGCAAGCTCGCGTGTCGGTTCAAGAATGAGAGCTTCTACGTGATTTGATTTTTCCCTGATAGACTGAATGATTGGTAATCCGAATGCTGCAGTTTTTCCGGTTCCTGTTCTTGCTCTTGCAATTAAATTAGTATCCCCTGTTAAAAGGCGCGGAATTGCGAGCACCTGAATTGGAGACGGAGTAACAAAGCCCTTTTTCTGTACGGCCTTTAAAGCATATTCATCAAGTCCTAAATCTTCAAAAGTAACCGTCTCTTCGTTCTGATTTTCATTTTCGTCAGATTCAGCAATCTGATCTTCGATAATAGTATTTTCTTCCATATAAGTCCCTAAAATATATCTGAAATATCCTTATTAAGCAATCCTACCCCCATCCCTGTCATTGCGACCGTTCCCCCGTCATTGCGAGCCGCAGGCGAAGCAATCTACGACGTAAATTCTGAAAATTAATTTTTAAAACTGCACTAAAATCAAAAATCGCTCCCAGTTGCCTAGCGGATTTGCAAAACCGCGCACTCGTGCGCTACACACTGGCGTGCCAGGTAATTATAAACCTTGCCGCTCTCGCGGCACACGCCAGAGCGTTTTTGAAATCCGTTAGGCGCCTTCCGCGATTTTTACAGGGTATGTATGTTTAAAAATTGATTTTCTATATTTGACATTATGGATTGCTTCGCCTGCGGCTCGCAATGACGTAGTTATGATGTAACATTATGGATTGTTTCGGTACGGTCGCAATGACGTAGTACAAAATTGAATTTTTGTTTTTTTTGTGCTATAATAGAGATATATATGGATACAAAGTTTAAGGTTGACCAGAAGGTCGTTTACCCTAGTCAGGGTGTTGGAATTGTAAAAGAGATTTTCGAAAAAACTTTTAAAGAGCAGATGATGCTTTATTATAAGATTTATATCGAAGCCTCTGATATGATTGTTATGGTTCCGGTTGAAAAGGCTGAAGAATTGGGAATCCGCCAGATTGTTTCTGCAAAGGAAGCACAGAAAGCTTTGGATTTACTTTCTGCAGATTTTGAACCTATCACTTCGGACTGGAAACTCCGCTATCAGATGAATCTCGAACTTCTCAAGAAAGGAACAATCAGTGATATTGCAGAAATTGTACGCTGCTTGTACAACAGAAGCAAGGTTAAAGAACTTCCGATTCTCGAACGAAAACTTTATGATTCAGCTAAAAAACTTTTGGAAGATGAAATTGCTTATGCACTTAAAAAGACTCCAAAAGAAATTGAACAGGCTATTCACACAAAGCTCGAACCTCTTGGCGCAATTGCAAAGGTAAAACATACTCTTCAGATTGATGATGACGAAGATGATGATTTAATGGATGACGTTAATGAAAAATCTGATGATTCGGATGATGAAGATATAGATGATAATGATTCAGATTCTTCGGACGACATGGACGAGTCAGAAGATTTTGATGACGATGAACAGTTCTAAAAAATCAAGAATATCAGTAATAATAACTGCCGCAGGTTCTTCTTACAGAATTGGCGGTGGTATTAAAAAAGAATATCTTCCCTATAAAAATGGCACAGTTCTTTCACGCTGTGCTATAGCTTTTTTAAAGGCAGCAATAAAAAACAACTGGAACTTAAGTCACTTTATAATCACTTATCCAAAAGGCGGACTTGATGATTCAAAAGAGGCTGTGCTTTCGGATTCAGAATTAAAATCACTTATTAAAAATTTTTCAAAGCAGAACGGCAGCGCAGAAGATGATTTGATTTTGTTTGTAGAAGGCTCATTTTCAAGACAGGCCAGTGTTTTTAATGCACTTGATTATATTCAATCTAACGGAAAAACTGATGTAGTTTTAATTCACGACGGTGCACGTCCTTTTGTAAGCGGCGAATTAATTCAAAATGTGGCAGATTCTGTTTTAAAAACCGGGGAGGGTGCTGTGCCGGGCCTTACTCCAACAGAGACCATTAAAGAAATTGATAAGGACGGAAAAATCATAAAGCATTTAAAAAGAATCAGCCTTGCAAGTGTTCAGACTCCACAGGGATTTGATTTTGAAAAGCTTTATTTATATCACACAAAGGCTCAAAAAGAAGATTACGAGTTTACTGATGATACTGAAATTTACGGAAGTTTTGGCGGTACTGTAAGAGTGATTTCCGGGGAAAGTGAAAATATAAAGATTACTTATCCAAAGGACTTGGAAAGTATTAAGGAATAAAAATGATTAGAGTTGGTTTAGGATATGATTTACACAGGCTCGTAGAAGGAAGAAAGCTTATTTTAGGCGGAGTAGAGATTCCGTTTGAAAAGGGCGAAGACGGACATTCAGACGGCGACGTTCTTTTACATGCAATAACAGATGCAGTTTTGGGAGCGAGCGGACTTGGAGACATCGGTTCATTTTTTCCGCCTGAGGATGATAAATGGAAGGATGCAGATTCAGCATTTTTATTGGGCAGTGTACTCGAGAAGGTTTATAAGGAAGGCTGGAAAATCGAAAATCTTGACTGTGTTATAAAGCTTGAAAAACCAAAGTTCATTCCTTTTAGAAACGACGTTATAAAATCAATTGCAAAAATCTGTAATATTCAGGATTCGCAGGTTTTTGTAAAAGCAAAGACCGGGGAAAAGCTTGGAGATGTTGGAAGAGGGGATGCAATAGAAGCGATGTGCACCTGCCTTCTTTCTAAATAAAAACTAGCGCATCTTTGGAAAAATCTATTAAAACAAAAAAAAACTGATTTTGAACTTTTTACGATTCAAAATCAGTTTTTTATTTTAACTAACCTTTAACTTATTCCGGCAAAGAAAGAAGAAGGTCGATTTCTGTTGGTGTACGTTTAAAGCGGGATGCGATTTCGTTGATTGTCCAGCCTTCGCGTTTAAGCGCACGAATAGTTTCTCTTTCCTGTGGAGAAATACTTGTTTCTTTTGAAGGACCTTTTTTAGCTTCTTCCTGTTTTGTAATTGCATGAAGTACTTCGAACTTGTTGTCGATTTCACGCTTAAGTTTTTCAAGCTGAAGCTCTGCCTTTTTGATTTCTCCATTTTCTTCCTGAAGATTTGTAAGGCGTTTTTCTGTTTCTGCAAGGGCTCCCTGAAGGTTTCCGAGCTTTGAAGCAGCTTCTGTAATCTTTGGTCCGTTCTGAAGAAGGCGGTCAACGTTAGCCTGTACGTCTTTGATTTCCTGTGGAAGAGAAGTAACCATTCTTGCACAGTCTGTAATCTTTTGTTCGAGTGTCTTTAAGTGTGTGAAAGAAGAATCAACATCCTTCATTACGCGGTTAATAACATCGTCCTTCTTTTCGAGGCGTTCGAACTGCTGTGAAATTGCATCAAGCTTGTCTCTGTAATCGCGAACTGCAACTTCCATAGACTGAACGTCGTCGCTTGTTGTATGAAGTGTTCTGAGTCTTTCGTCGATTGTATCTGAAAGTGAAAGCATCTGTGCAAATTTCTGTTCGAGGTTTGCAACGCGTGTTTTCTGAGTTTCAAAGACAGAAATCTGTTTTGAAATATCGTCGTTCATCTTTACAATCTTACCGTACTGAGCATTGAACTTGTCTGCAGTTTCTCCGTATTCTTCCATTCTGTCGAACGATTCTTCGAGATTTTCCATCTTTTCAGAAAGGTCTTTACTCATTGCATCAGCCTTTTCGAACTGATTAATGTTTTCACGGATCTGATCAAGCTCTTTGTTCAAGTCATCCATCTTGCCCTGGATTTCATCCTTTTCAGCCTGGAGCTGTAACTTGAACTTAGCCTGGTTTGTAGCATTTGTTTCTTCTGCGTCTTCAATGTCTTTTTTAAGCTGTGCTATGCTCTGTGCAGAATTTGCATTCTGTGCCTGAACTCTCTTTTCTGTTTCAGTGAGCATTTCTGTGTACATTGTCTTAAGCTTATTAAGAATCTGTCCTGAGCGTTCTTCTGCTTCACCAAGTTTTTCCTGAGTTGTAGATTCAAAGCCTGCAAGTTCCTGTGTGAATGATTCTGAAGATTCATCAAACTGTGTACGGAGTTTATCCTTCCATTGATTGAATTCTTCGATTGCAGCATCGATAGCAGAGTTTCCTGTTTCCTGTCTTGTAGTAACACCGTTTTCAAAAGACTGAAGGCTTTCGATAATCTGTGCCTGAACCTTAGACATGCTGTTGTGGATTGTATCAGAGTTAGATTCAAGTTTTTCGCGGATTGTAGTTTCTGCATCCTGAGTAATCTGTTCGAGTCTGTCTCTTGTATCACTCTGGAAGTCTGTGAGTGTGCTCTGCATATCCTGAATGCTTGTCTGCATATCGTTCTTTGTGCTTTCGAGAGTCTGTACGATGTTAGAAAGGTTATCAGAAGTTTTATCCTGAAGCTCGTTGATGTAATTCTGAAGTCCTTCGAGGTATTCGCTTTCTACAGACTTTCTTGAAGATTCATATTCCTGTGTAAGGGCGTTGAGTTTAGAATCAAGATCATCCTTCCAATTAGAAAGATTTGTTTCGTATTCAACTTCAAGTTCATGAAGCTTAGTACTCATGTTACCGGAAGCAGTATCTCTGAGCTTGTCCAGGTTTGCATCGATTTCCTGTAATCTTTCGTGGATAGATTCTGAATCCTGTTTGATTTCCTTAGAGAATTCTTCATGACGTTTTTTCTGGTCAGAAGTAAATGTATTAAAGTCGCTGAGTACTTTTTTCTGTACGTCCTGCATTGCAGTTCTGATACTTCTTTCGAGGGTATCGATGTCTGCACCAGAAGTTTCAATCTGAGCAACCTTGTATTCAATTTCCTTCTTGTAGGCATCAATCTGTTCATCAATACCTTCGAGGATTGTAAGGTGACGTCCTTCGCTTTCTGCAACTGCACGTTTAACAGAATCTGTAATTGTTTTATTGAGGTTTGCAAGCTTAACATCTGTCTGAGACTGGAACTCTTCGAGGATGCTGTTTACGCTGTTGATTTTAGCTTCGATTTCTGGCTTGAGGTTTTCAACACGGTTAGTTGCATTGTTGCACTGTTTGTTCAAAGTATCGATTGTATCCTGTGCTTCCTGAACAGAGTTGTTTGCCTGCATTGCAATGTTCTTGAGTGTTTCTGTGAGGTTTGCCTGCATTGCTGCAATCTTTTCCTGGATGAGGCCGGCGTATTTTTCAACGTTTGTATTGGCTCTGTTATTAAAATCCTGGATTGCTTCAGTCTGGCGGATATCAGCAGAAGAAAGAGCATCGTTGTAAAGCTTCTGGAACTTGTCGTTGATTGTATCAACCTGTGCATTGAGCTCGTTCTTGAGTGCTTCGAGGTTTGTAGAGTTCATATCTACATTCTTCTGGAGATCCTTTGAAGTAACTTCGCACTGATCTATTCCGTCTGCAAGTGAATCCTGAACTGCCTGAATTCTTTCCTTGAATGAATCTTCAAGAGCATGAAGTCTTTCTGAAATTTCGTTCTGAACTCCAGATTCTTCGCCAGAGTAGCGGTCCTTGATATCGTTGAGCTGACTTTCCATTTCGTTTGTACGTTTTGCATAGTCTGCTTCGAGGGCCGAAACTTTAGAACCGAATGTATCTTCAAAGGAATTAACGCGTGTTGTGTAGTCATTCAAAAGTGAATCAAGTTGATTAGAGCAGTTTACATTAAGAGAATTGATTCTTTCTGTGTAGCCGTCTTCGAATGCCTTGATTTCTGAATTGATTTTGTCTTCCAGACCGTTGAGCTTATCTGTACTTGCAGAAGAGAGTGTGCTGATTGCGTGATTAAAGTCGTTCTGCATTTTCTGATGCTGTTCATTGAATTTTGTATTGAATGCCTGGAAGCTTGAAGTGTAGTTATCAACAATCTGCTGATAATCCTTGTCGCTTCTGTCTGTAATAGCCTGGAGCTGTGAATCGTATTTTTCCGAGATCTTTGCAAAGTCTTCGTCGAACTTAGATTCAATTTTAGCAATGATTCCGTCGTTTTTACCAACGATAGAATTAAGCTGATTGTCGTATTTGTCGTGGAGAGCCTGAACCTTTTCTGCATAGCCGTTTGAAAGTTCTTCTACATGGCTGTCGAATTTTGCAGTGATTGAATTTGAAGTAGAAGCAAACCTTGTTTCAAGTTCTTCATCGAGCTTCTGGCTCTGTGCATTGAGCTTTTTGATGTAGTTGTCTGCTCTTGCCTGTGCCTGCTGGCTCAAATGTTCAAATGCTGTATTTTCGAGTGTATCTGCACGTGAAGCAGCTTCGTTGTATGCAGTCTGAATTTCCTGTTTGATTTTTTCAAGGGCAAATTCTGAATCAGCCTGAGCCTGTTTGATATCTGCAGCGAGCTTGTCTGCGTAAACTTTGTACTGTTCAAGAAGGGTGGTTCCAACTGCCTTGAGCTGTTCTGCATTCTGTTTAGAAAAGTGTTCCGAAACCTGTGGAATGCGTTTTTCAATAAGTTCAACAGTTTCCTGCTGCTTTGTAAGTTTTCCTGTAAGTCCGTCAATAACATGGCTTTCTTTCTGAATGCGTTTGAGGTTTTCTTCAACCTTGCCTGTCATATCGTTCAGGTCATTCATCAAAAGCTCATATTTATCAATCTGTTTTTCAATATCCTGTATTGCGCGGATATTTTCATCAAGGGTTTTTACCTTTTCGTTGAATTCATCGTAGTGCTGAGACAGAAGTTTAACTGCTGCATTTGCCTGGCTCTGACGTGAATCAAATTCGGTAATAAGAAGATTTACTTTCCCTTCTACGGTTTTGTAGAAAGCAGCCAGATCTTCCTGACGTTTGTCTGCATAACGCTTAACCTTTTCTATAGCGTTATTTTTTTTGTCCATTTCATGAAGATAGATTGAGATTCCTGCTGCAATTGCAGAGGCTACGAGAATAGAAATTACAAGTTCCACTTTTTATTTCCCCACCCAAAAATAAAGTTTAATCAAATAAGATTTTTTCAAGCTGTGAATACCGGCTAAAAGTGATATCCGCAACCTTTGATTTTTTTCCAAATAAAGCTTCTACCGGCGAAATAATCCATGCTGCCTTCATCCCGGCCTTTTTAGGACCAACCACATCATACTGGTGGTGATTACCGACATACAGAATTTTTTCTGCAGGTGTTGCAAGTTTTTCGGAAAGTGTTGAGAAAACCCGTGCAGATGGTTTAAGAGAACCAATCTCTTCTGAACCAATTGCAAGATCACAGTACGGTCTTATTCCCCAGATGTCTCCCTTTTGTTCCGGCGGAAAATCAGAAAGAACCGCAATCTTTACGCCGGCTTCTTTAAGCCTTTTGATTAACTCAAGCGCATTCCTGCATGCCTTAAATTTTGTAAAATAGTGTTTGAGCCCGGTGTAAACAATTTTGTCGAGTTTTTCCTGTGCTTCTTCTGGAGAACACTTAAGATATTTTCCCATCAATTCGGCCTGAGCCTTGTTGAAATCAGGATAATAATCTTGACGACGCAATTCTTTACGTGCAAGTCCATACTTACTGAAGAAAATGATATGAGACAGGAAATGAGGTATAATTCTGATGTTCAGCTTGCTTTCCCTGTAAAGAGTTCCGTCTATATCAAATGCAACAGCGTCTATTTCGCCCAAAATTTTAGAGTGCATAATAAATTATACTATAAAAGAAGGAATTCGTCATTAAAAAAACGAAATATTACGAATTTTTTAGGGATGGGTACAGAGAGTAAAAACGCTTGCAGTACTAGGGGATTTGTAAAAACTTGCACGTGCGGTATATGCTGAAGAAACATTTAATTATATATTTTAAAAATTATAAAGAGACGGGAACAGAGATTAAAAATCGCTTGCAGTTGCCTAGCGGATTTGCAAAACCGCGCACTCGTGCGCTACACGATGAAAAGATGTAATTATGTATTTTTAATTTTTAAAAAAGGCGAGTACTAAGAGCAAAAATCGCTTGCAGTTGCCTAGCGGATTTGCAAAACCGCGCACTCGTGCGCTACACACTGGCGTGCCAGGTAATTATAAACCTTGCCGCTCTCGCGGCACACGCCAGAGCGTTTTTGAAATCCGGTAGGCGCCTTCCGCGATTTTTAGTCTTTGTGGAGATGATTAAAATTGTTTTTTATATTCTAAATAAGCAAGTAACATCTTTTTTTTCTGCTTTAATGTTTTTTTATATGTACCCATTTCTTTTCAATATATTTTTTTTTACAAAATACCCAAAAACGACGTTAGTCGTTTCCAATCCGTGTGGTAAAAGAGAAGAAGTATTAAAACTGGCGGAAACAATTAATTAAATCAAATTTAGTTTATCCACGGATTTGGATTGCGCGGGAGAGGGTCCAGGCGTCTTTCATGCTTACGGTGAATAGGACGGGGAGAAGGGTTGTGAGCATTTTGAGATTTTTTTTGCCGCCACGGGAGAGCCAGGCGGTTTTTATCAGGTGCCAGTTTCTGGAAACCTGCGGAATAAAGCAGATGAAAATTGAGAGAACTTGAGAAACAGGTGTGCTTAATTTTTCATCTGTTTTTTTTATGAAGAAAAGTTTTCTGAATATCTTTTTTAGGGCAAGTTCAATCTGTTCAAGGCCATTACGGATTTCAAGTGTTGTGGAGGTTTTGAACATTATCGAGGCGCTCTGCATTACGCATAAAAGCTTTAATAAAAGGATTCCGCTTTCTTTTTCAGCTTTAAAAAAATCACGAATAAAAAACATGTATTCATTAAGGCTTGTAAAGTTTTTCAAATCTGAAAATGCGTTTGAAAAAAATCCGCCTGCAATTTTTGCAATCAGTAAAAAAAGAGCGTAGTAGAGGACGGCACGTAAATCCTTGAGCTGTTCTTTAATCGTAATTTTGCAGTAAAAACAAAGTGCAATCTGAAAGAAAAAAAACGCCAGGATAACAACAGGATTTAGATTAAAAAAAAGGATGCTTAAAAAAGGAATTGATAAAATTTTTATCCAGGAAGGAAGGCGGTGAATGAGTGAGGTTCCCTGCTTGTAAGAAAAGGTGTAAGCATAAGATTTCATCTTTATTCCCAGATTAAATCCTTAACATTTTTATATTGAGTCAATGGATTTTTTATGTTCCACTGTTCAAGATTCAATTTAACTGCGTTTGTGGTTGAGCCGTCATAAACTTTTTGTCCCTTGTAAAGAACAACAAAACGCTCTGCAAGTCCAAGGCATTTTTCAATTTCGTGAGTGCAGATGATGATTGTTTTTCCGTCTTTTTTAAGCTCTTTAATAAGTGCATTTACCTGTTTTACTCCGTTGTAATCAAGGTTTGCAAAAGGTTCATCAAGAATGATAATTGGAAGATTCATTGCAAGAAGGCATGCCACGGCAAGCTTACGTTTTTCTCCGCCGGAAAGAAATCTTGAAGGATAATCCTTTTTTTGTGTAAGGCCGGTTTTTTCAAGTGCTTTTTCTACGGCAGCTTTTATTTCATCTTTTTTAAAGCCAAGATTTTTTGGTCCAAAGGCAATATCTTCCTGAGGAGTTTCGCCAAGAATCTGAGTTTCTGCTTCCTGAAAAACAAGTCCGGCTCTTTCTAAAACCTCTACCTCAGAACCCTTATCCCCTTCATCAAGGCCGGAAATTATGGACATGAGAACGCTTTTTCCAGAACCGTTTTCTCCGCCAATAACAACACATTCACCTTTTTTTATTTCAAGGCTGACATTGCTGAGTGCTTTTTTAGGGCCGGTTGAGGTAATAAATGTTTTTGAAAGCTTATTAATTTTTATCATCGTTTTTATAAAGGTACTGTGCAAGAAGCGGTCTTAATTTTATTGCAAGAGGCACTGCTATTACAGTTTTAATCAAATCTCCCGGAATAAATGGAATTACACAGGTTGCGAGTGTGTAAGAAAGGGCTGTTTTATCTGCAGGAATTTTTCCGCCCGCTGTTGCCCAAAAGCTAAATCTGATTACGCCTGGAATATATAAAACAATCATTCCTGTAAGAATTGCAAGACTGATTTTTATAATTGTTTTAGCATCTTTTTTTTCTGTAACAGATGGTTTTCCTGCTATGAGTCCCGCTGTGAGTGCTCCTAAAAGATAACCTGGAAGAAAGCCTCCTGTTGGTCCAAGCCACACTGCAATTCCGCCTGTTCCTCCTGAATAAACCGGAAGCCCGGTAAGTCCCGCAAGAAGAAAGAGAGCGGCAGGGAATGCACTTTTAAATCCGCCCATAAGAACTCCGCACAAAATACAAAGTACGTTCTGTAAAACAATTGGAATTACTCCCACTGGAATTCTTATAAATCCGCCGACATAAATGATTGCTGCAAATAAAGCTGTAAAAGTAAGATTTAATGTGGTTCTGTTTTTCATAAAAATGAATATAGCAGAATAAAAAACTATTGTAAACTTTTAGAAGAAGTTGGGCGAACAAGAAAGGCAAAAACAATAAAGCAGATGATGTTTGAAAGAAGGCTTCCCATTGGAGCAGCGATTCCCATTGGGTAAAGATTTTCTGGAAAGAATTTTGAAGCAAGATAGGCTCCGGGAATTCTTATGAGTATGATTGAAATTGAATTATGCACGAACGAGATGATTGATTTTCCCATGGCTGTAAAATATCCGCTGAAGCAAAAATGAATGGCGGCAAGAATACAGTCTATTACATAAGCTCTTAAATACTGAGTTCCGTAGTGAATAACTTCTTGTTCTGTCGTAAAAAGCCCGATTACAAACGCTGAAATAAACTGGAATAAAATTGCAAATACAGCTCCGATTCCAACGGCAATTGCAGTTCCGGCCCAGAATGTTTTTTTTGCTCGGTCGTAAAAGCCTGCTCCAATGTTCTGTGCGGCTATTGCGCTTATGGAAGAAAGCATGCTCGAAGGAATCAAAAATAAAAAGCATATAATCTTTTCTGAAATTCCAACTGCAGCCGCAATATTTACACCGCGTTTATTTGCAATTGTCGTAATCACCATAAATGAAATCTGAATAAATCCATCCTGAAAAGCAATTGGCGCCCCGATTTTTAAAATATTTTTTATCACCTGGGCCTGTGGAATAAAATCGCTTTTTTTAATTTCAAAGCTTTTGGATTTTTTCATTGCTACAAGGCTTATTAAAACGCTTAGAGCCTGGGCAATTACTGTGGCAATGGCAGCACCACCGGCTTTCATCTTAAAAAATCCTACAAAAATAAAATCCAGAACAATGTTTACGGTGCAGGCAATGATTACAAAAATCATAGGACTTTTTGAATCTCCCATTCCCCTGTAAACAGAAGCAATTACATTATAAAAAACAATGAATGGAATTCCTGTAAAACAGATTTGTAAATATCTTACAGTTTCTTCCACACTTTCTTTTGGAGTAGAAACAAGGCGCACAATCCCTCTTGTGCAGAAAAGTAAGATTACTGTAAACAGTGCAGAAAAAATTATAAAAAGGACTGTTGTGTTTCCGATTACCTTTGAAACTTCATTATGCTTTTTAGCTCCCACTGCCTGGCCTATTAAAATTGCACCGCCTGTTGCAAGCCCCACGATTATTACAGTGAGCATGTGCATAATCTGACTTCCGATTGAAACCGCAGAAATTACAGCCGAACCGTTATACTGACCCGCAATAAATAAATCTGCCATGCCGTAAAGAGTCTGTAAAAAGTATGAAAAAAGAAAGGGCAGAGAAAAGGTGATGATGTTTTTAAGGATGCTCCCCTGGGTCAGATTTTTTTCCATGATTTTAATAATATGAAATTGCCGTGTTAGGTCAAGGGTGTTAAAAAAAAGAACCCCCGGATTTAGTTCCGAGGGCTTTGGTCTATTATAAAAAATTAATTATTGTTTAGTAACGCTCCCTTATTTGATAACCTGAATGTTCTCAACTTTCTGATCTTTATAACGATTCTTTACGCGAGATTTTGCTTCAGATTCGCTACAAGCCTTTTCTTCTGTAGTAATTACAGTACCATTGATTTTGCTTTTTACAGTATAAATCATATTGTGCCTCCGCTACATAGTTGATTCAGCAGGGCAGGGTATCTCTGCCCTACAAAAGTATTATAGCATGGCTAATGGTAAAAGCAAGAAATATTATGAGTTTTTTCTTAAATTTTATGCTCATTGTTTTTGTAGATAAAAATAATTTTATATAGTAGAATTAACAAGTGGAGTTTTTTAATGAAAAAAGTTAATTCTTTAATTTTCGTGCTTTTTTTTACCCTCTTTTCCCTCAACGCAGCTGAATGGAATATTTATTCAAACGCAGATAAAAAGACTCTTTCCAAAATAGAAAAATGCGACACTCATATTAAAAACGGAAAATATCTTTCGGCTTATTCAGAAGTTTCCGGCTGCGAAAACGAATACATCATTTATAAATACATTGAAGTTTGTACACAGTATTATGCCCAGAGCATCATGCACACAATGTTTGCTTTTGTAAATCTGGAAAAAGGCCAGACTCTTTCGGATGTAAGAACCAAGGGCACAGATTTTTCAATGGTGATGAATAAAACTCCCGAAGAAATCATCAGTGAATATAAAAAAAATAAAGGTGATTCACTTGTTTTACAGCTTGCCCTTGCAAATTATTATTACGATGCAATCAAACGCTATCAGAATCAGTGGTTAAAAACTCCGGATGAAGTAATGCCTCTGGTAATAAATACCTATGAAGCGGCTGTAAAAAAAGATGTTTATGACGAACAGATTCTTTCTAACCTTGCAGAAATTTATACAGGCCGGAAGGATTTTACAAAGGCAGAAGGAATTTTTGAAAAATTAACACAGAAAGTTCAGAATAACGGCAGCTACTGGTACAACTACACAGTCTGTCTCATGCAGAATCAAAAATATGAAAAGGCAATTTCTACAGCGCAAAAAGCAGTTGATAATCCCGAAGAAAATCCTTTGTTCCATTACGATGCATATATGATTTTGGCTGATGCTTACACCTGGTGCGGTAACGGAAAGGATGCAGACAAAGTTTTAAGACAGGCTATAAAAAAATATCCAAACCAGGCTGGAGCTTATACTCATCTTGCAGAACTTTATTTTTTCTTCCCGTCTGATTATACAAAAAAAGATCTGGAAACCTTCCTGGATAAAGCAGTTAAAGTTGAACCTACAGGAAAGGTTGTTAATTCCTGCGTTATGCTTTTGTGTTCAAATCAGCTTATGCAGGATGCAATGAATTTCTGTGAAAGAAATCTTTTAGTTGTAAAGGATAACGATGCAAAGGGTTTAATGAATTATTATCTTGCACAGTTTTATGTAATGCTCCAGGGAGATTATGCAAAGGCAAAAACTGCACTTAACAAAGCAAGAGAGAATTTTGTAAAGGCAGGAAATACTGCTATGGTAAATGAATGTGATTCAGTAAAAAAGGATATGCTTGGAGAGTAAATTATGAAATTCAAACGTGCAATCATATCTTTTTTCTTTTTGTTTTTAATTCCGTCTCTTTTTGCACAGCAGATTACAGATTTAGTTTGTATTGTCCGTCCTCAGTTTTCAGAATCTGATTTAAAGATTATTAAACAGGCAGAGGAAGAAAGAAAAAAGGATCTCAAACAAAAATCAAAATCTTCTGATGAAAAAGAAGATGATGAAGAAGAAGACGA